>DAJC01000027.1 GCA_002498845.1 Thermoplasmatales archaeon UBA509
AACAACGGATTCATAACGGAGAAGGAGGGGAGATATGCGGCAACCAAACTTGGCAAGGCTGCCAGCGACCTGTATATTGATCCGATGTCCGCAGTGATCCTGAAAAAGTATCTTGATTCCGGCGAAATTGACGATGTCAGGTCCATGGTGAACATCTGCCTTACTCCGGAGGTGATGCCTCTCATTGCCCGGTCTGATGATCTTGAGGAGATTGAGTACTTTATCAGGAAGAATGAAATCGACGTCTCACAGTTCCCGGAAGATTACGCGGGGAGGATCAAAACGGCAATGGTACTTCTTGACTGGATCAGTGAATCTTCCATGGAAAGGATTGAGGAGAAATATAATATCGGCCCAGGCGACGTGCAGGCAAAGGTCAGCAGCGCACAGTGGATTTCATACAGCCTCGCAAGGCTTGCTTCCCTCTATCTGCCGGAAAAGAGGCGTTATTTTGAGATCCTGAATGTAAGGATTACTGAAGGGATCAGGGAAGAAATCTGGGAGATCATCTCGATTCCCAACATCGGCAGAGTTCGTGGTCGCAGGTTGTACAATGCAGGTTTCAAATCTCTTGAACAGGTCGCAGGCGCCTCCGTGGAGTCCCTCTCAAAAATTGTCGGCTTCTCAGATAAACTTGCCTCGGACACAATTGCCCATGCCCAGTCAATAATCTCAAGGAGAAGGGCATGATTGACCATCTGAAGGTTCCAAGGGAGATGGCGCAGAGCGCAATTGAGAGGGTCCGGAAGCTCGGCGTGGTGGATAACAGCTTCTCCATACAGAATGATGCTGAATACGTCCTGATACCCCTGATTTCTGGCGCAGTACCGGAAATGGAATATCCTATAGTCAAAGTCCAGGGCAGGCCCTCCAGGAGGAAATACCAGCCCATGGATACCCACGGTGCATTTGACGTCATTGGGCACATTGCCATAACAAAAATAAGGAATCGTGAGAAAGCACTATCTCTGGCACAGAGCCTCATAAAAGCAAACAGAAACATAAGCACTGTGTACCTGGACACCGGTATTCAGGGGGAATACAGGATCAGGGATCTTGAACTTCTGGCCGGAACAGACAATCCGGTTGCGCTTTACCGTGAAAACGGTGTGGCAATGACAATGGACGTCAGGAAAGTGTATTTTTCACCAAGGTTGGCAACAGAGAGAATGCTGGTTTCAAAGGACGTAAGGGACGGCGAGGAAATACTGGACATGTTTGCCGGCATAGGTCCATTCTCACTGAGCATTGCCAGATGGCATAATTGTACCATCCATGCTATCGACAGCAATCCTGATGCAGTATATTACATGCAGCAGAGCATACAGGTCAACCGGCTAGCAGGAAGAGTGATTCCGCACAATGCAGATGTTGAGGTAGCGCTATCTGAGCTGAAGGGATTTCACAGGATAATAATGAATCTTCCCCATGATTCATTCAGGTACCTTGATGTTGCTCTTGAACATCTAAGGCAAGGCGGAATTCTTCATTATTATGAGATACTTGATACTGAAAAGCTTGAGGAGCGTATGGAGGAACTGAGGTCAAGAAACATGGATCTTCTGCAGAAGAGGGTTGTGCATGGATACTCATCCAGGGAAAGCATGTTTGCCCTCTGGCTTCGTAAAGCATAGATACGGTGCCTTATCAGGTTCAGGAAACAGCAGGGAATTCCAGGATACCGTATCCATAACTAAAATTATGTAGTGAAATTAACTATACCATTTATCCATGGGAATTGCTGACCATATTGGGAACCTGACCTCTGAGGTTTACGAGAAAGTTCTCCTAGATGAAGTTAAGGGCGGAACCGTTCCCAACCATATAGGCATAATTACCGATGGCAACAGAAGGTACGCAAGGAGCATCGGGCTTTCCGAGAATGAAGGCCATGTGAAGGGAAAGCAGAAACTGGAGGAAGTCCTTGAGTGGTGCATGGAGGTTGGCGTGAAGATTGTAACCGTCTACGGTTTTTCAACAGAAAATTTTCAGCGGGATAGGAAGGAGGTGGATTTCCTGTTTCATCTTATAAATGACGCTCTTCTTGATCTCCTTGATGATCAGAGGATTTACAAGAACAGGATCAGGGTAAGAATCATAGGTGAGAAATCCCGCCTTCCTGCATTTCTTACGGACACAATAGCGCTGGTTGAGAGGACAACCAACGGGTTTGACGATTTCAAATTCAATCTGGCAATAGGATACGGTGGAAGGGAGGAAATCATCAGTGCCATAAAGAGGATGTATAATGAGATCCAGGCTGGAAAATTCAGCATAGATGACGTTACGGAGACCAGGTTCCGTGAATATCTTTACGACAGGGAACTGCCGGATCCAGACCTGATTTTCAGGACCAGTGGAGAGGAGAGGATTTCCAATTTCCTCCTCTGGCAGTCTGCATACTCTGAGTTATATTTCTCTGACGTGAACTGGCCGGACCTGAAGAAGGGTGATTTTCTGAAGGCCATAATTTCCTACCAGAAGAGGAAAAGAAGATACGGTGTCTGAATGTATCTTGCCATAGATGACACGGATTCCAGCCAGGGCATGTGCACCACATTTCTTCTGACAGAGATCATTGAACGTTCCGGCCTTGATATTATAGGGATGCCTGCACTTGTGAGACTCAACCCTACAATTCCTTTCAAGACACGGGGCAATGGTGCGTTGAGGGTGAATCTTGGCCACGGTGAAGGACAGACACGCAAGATAGGAGTGTTTGGCAATCGCCCAGTACGTGCATTCCAGCATGGCAGCGAGTCAATAACGGAGCCGGATCTGATTGATATGGTTGAACCCGTGGTCAGGGAATTTGCTGAACTGGGCGATGAAAATACCAATCCCGGCATTGTTGTTTCCCGGCAGGAACTGCCGGAGGAATTCTACTGGCAGGCAGTTCAGGATTTTCTCAATGTGGACGATGCCGAGAAATTCCTGAGAAAAAATGGAGCTCTTTATGTGAAGATAAAGCAGGGCAGAGGCATCATAGGATCGGCAGCTGCACTATCATGGAAGGGTGCCAGAAAAACATATGAACTGCTGGCTTACCGGTATCCTCATGCGGAATACCTGCCACAGGACATGAAGATATCCATGGCCTCTGAAGCTGACACCATTCCCGGAACATTCAACAACGTGGACAGAAATAACAGGCATGCAGCCATATTCCCAAGTGAGAAGACGCCGGTGATTCTTGGAATAAGGGGACGCGATCCGGAGGCCCTTCTTGGTCAGGGAATAGAAATGGTAACTTCATGGAATGTGGGCCATGACAGGATACTTGTGTATGAAAGCAATCAGGGAACGGATGATCATATAATTGATAATCCAGTGAAACTTCAGGATTACCATACTTACAGGATCGCCGGCAGGGTCATATCTTCTCCATATTCAATCAGAGGATCGCATTATTTCTGCAATATTCAGTGGAAAGAATCCACCGTGAAAATTGCAGCTTTTGAGCCCACAAAGGAATTCAGGCAGGTTTTCAGGCAGCTGATTCCCGGAGACATGATCACAGTTTACGGCTCTTACAGCTCGGGTACCATCAATGTTGAAAAACTGGACCTGATGAGCAGGGCAAGACTGTACGGTAAGAGCAGTCCCACTTGCCCTACCTGCCACAAATCAATGGAAAATCATGGAAATGGAGATTACCGCTGTCCCACGTGCGGGGAACGCCAGAAAATTCCTCATTACACTGTTGTTGATCGCAGACTGTCCGAAGGACATTATGATGTTCCAGTGATTGCAAGAAGACACATCTCCCGGCCATTTGATTTTTCTGTGCAGACTGTGGGAGGTCTCAGGAGATGATCTGCATCACCGGTTCTCCAGGCAGCGGGAAATCAACGGTTACAACCATCCTGCGTACAAGAGGATTTACGGTGCACAATGTACTGGATTTCCCTGGATCCATGGAATGTGTTTCCAATGGCGAGGCAGATATAGAATGCCTTCGGGCAGTTACCAGCAGGCTCTGCGGTGCAGGTGACATCATTGAGGGGCATTACTCGCATCTCCTGAACTGTGATCTTGTGGTCATTCTGGACAGGGATGAGGAACAGGTGCTTGCCGAACTGACATCAAGGGGTTACCACAGTAACAAAATAATGGAAAACCTGGATGCCCTGCGATGTGATCTCTATTATTCAGAATCTCTTGAAATGCTGCCCAGAAGCAGAATAAAGCGGATATCAGTAGTGGAAGGCAATCCCGAATTAACGGCAACAATGGTTCAGAGTTCTGTGGTGGAATTTCAGCAAGAATTAAGACAGCACAGGAGTTAACCATCCATGGTACTCGATTCCCAGAGATCCCGAGCAGACAGATTCCTCATTCCCATCACAAATCTCTTCATTAAATGGAAACCAGACAGGGTTTCCCTGCTCTCCCTCACTCTTGCTGCATTTGCTGGAATCTTCATATATCTTGGAGCTTCCTACAGGTTACTGCTCCTTGCAGCCTTCCTCTGTGTTGTTTTCTCATCCTTATTTGATGCAATCGATGGAAAGCTTGCAAGGGTAAAAAATATATCCTCACCCAGAGGAGATCTCATTGATCACGTTTTCGACAGGTTTGCAGACGTCTTCATGATTCTCGGTTTCATCTTTGGAATGTATGCGCAGTATGCCATCGGGATTCTGGCACTTGTTGGCGTCATGCTCACCAGCTACATGGGTGTGCAGTCGCAGGCGCTTGGACTCAAAAGGAACTATTCAGGGCTTCTTGGAAGGGCAGACCGACTTGTTCTCATAATGGTATTCATTCTTGTTGAATTTATCATCCCATTCTCCGTGCATCTGTGGATATTCAGAATCACGCCTGTTGCCATCCTGCTCATATGGTTTGCCATTGCCGGGAATGTCACGGCCGTTAAGAGATTCCTTGACAGCTACAGGGCACTTGCCCCTTCCTGAATGCCATCAATGAGGGCCTGGTATTCCTGAGCAATGTCACGAGCCCTGGCAAATGTTCTGGATTCTCCGTATATCCTGATTATGGGTTCAGTGCCGGATGGCCTCACCAGAACCCATCCGTCCTTCAGGAAGACTTTGATGCCGTCAGATGTGTCTGTCTTCATGTCTGAGGCGTATCCCAGAATTCCCCTCTTTATAATTTCCCATTCAACCTTCCTGTCAGTGGAGAGTTTATGGATATGATATTCCGGTATTTCCGATATCAGTTCCTTCAGTCCTGACTTTCTGGCTGCCATGAGGTTCAGCACAAGGGCTGCAGTCATTGCCCCGTCTCTGCAGTACTGATGCGGGCCGTATATGATGCCTCCGTTCTCTTCTCCACCTATTTTTGCCTTCTTCTCAATCATTGTCCTGGAAACCAGAGGCGCACCCACCCTGGTCCTGATAAGTTCCGCTCCTCCAGCAGCGCAAATTTCATCCATTGCATCAGAACTGCTGATTGGCGTAACCACCCTGTCGCCCGGCTTTATGGTGCTCTTCACTATGAGTGAAAGCGTTATGTCACCATCCACAAAGTGCCCTGTGCTGTCTATAAACACAGCCCTGTCCGCATCGCCGTCATGGGCTATGCCCAGGTCAAATTTACCGCTGCTTACAACATTGATCAGATCCTTCAGGTTCTCTGGTTTTGGTTCAGAGTTGCGAGAAGTGAATTTCCCATCTGGATTTGCGTTGAGAGTGACCACAGAGCAGCCCAGTCTCCTGAGGAGTTCCGGAGTGGATGAATAGGCTGCACCATTCCCTGCATCAAATGCAACCCTGAATTCCTGTGTTCTGATGGCTTCAGCATTAACCTGTTGCATTACCCCTGCCAGGTAACGCTCAACGGCATCCGTAATGATTCGAACCCTGCCGCAATTATTCCAGGTAGCCTGAATGAATGTTCTGTCGTAATAAATACCCTCGATGATCTCTTCCTGATTTCTGGGGAGTTCCGTTCCATCTGCGGCAATGCACTTTATTCCATTGAATCTGGGCGGATTGTGGGACGCCGTTATAACTACCCCAGGAATCCTGTTGATCTTGCAGTAGTACTGTATTGCTGGAGTGGGGAGTATACCAAGATCCAGAATTTCCTTTCCTGCACTCATGATGCCGGATGAAACGGCATTGAAAATCATGGGGCCGGTATCCCTTGTATCTCTTCCCATGGCGATGGTACCGTCCTTGAAATATGTTCCAATGGATTTTCCTATCTGCATCGCAAAGTCAGGAGTAAGATCAGCATTTGGTTCGCCTCTTATGCCATTTGTTCCAAAGAGGGGAAGTCTTTCATCAGATCTTTTCATTTTATCTTCTGTTTATCATGCAAGGATATTTAACATCTGCGAGGCGGCAAATCCGCAAAAACCCGCCTGAAAGATCAGCTGATCATGGTCATGGTTCCTCTTCCAGATGATAACTGCTGCCTCTCCACTGTATTGTCTCCGTACTGCGGGCCTTTATGAGATTGTAGAAGTAGATGAATGGAATTATGAAACTGAGAAGAAACACCTGTGTTTTCCTCTCCCTTGATCTTTTTGCGTTTCTCGTGGATGTAATCATGGAAGGTGCCAGCAGCAGTGCAAAGAAGGGACTGACAGAGAATGCCAGAATCAGGGCAGATATGAATACAAGGATGGTGGCAGCATAAAAGACAATACCATAACGAAACACGCTTGGTGTGGAATAAACGGAAAGAGCAGTCTGGCGGTTTGCCCATTCAATGAATGTGGAAAAATCATCTGGTGAGTTAATTACGGGCGCTGCTTCCGGTACATATGCTATTTCAAGTCCAGTTTTCTTGCAGAGTTTTGTCAGTGCAACATCATCAGATACATATGACCTGAAAAAATCGAGTCCTTTGCCTTTCAGCAGTTCTGATCTGAAAGCCAGAGAGCCGCCCCATCCGAATCGTGTAATGCGCGATTCCATCATCCCCTGACCCACAAAACCCCAGACAAGCTTCACAAATGACCAGAATCCTCCCGCCGGCCGGAAGTAGGGAAAAGTTGTGGATATTCCAACACTGTTCTGGGATAATGGGGCAAGAAGCAATTTCAACCAGTCTTCGTCTGGCAGGATGTCTGAATCAGCGATGACGTAGACGGGAAAATCGGGGAAATGATTTATGGCAGATGCTATTGCCCTGACCTTGCCACTGCACTTTCTGCATGAATCATCAGAAATGATCATATCCAAGCCTGAACCGCGAATAGACCCCACTGCTGCGTCATCTTCCGAATCAACAACAGCGACTGCCTCCCAGTTCGCATTCAAATTTGCCATTATGCCCCTGAGATTTTCATCCAAAGTATAATCCCGTCCCTTGCAGGGAACAATAACCAGGGCTCTATCCTCATAGCTTCCAAATATGGTTTTCATGGGTTCCCTGTGGGATGCTATGTAAGTTAATCCTGCAAAAATCAGAATAATCGCAGAGAGAAATATATCAAAAAAAACGTTATGGAAGATTCCCGGGATCATCTTCAGACCAGTGTGACATCCTCGGAGTCAACCTGGGCTACGCCATTTATGGCAGAAATGGCTTCTTCTACGCGATCAATCTTCCCCTCTTCATCGGGCACAATGACCTCAAATTTTATAGCCTTGAGGCCGAATCCAATTTCCTCCAGGTAAGATTTGTTAATTTCACAGAGTGGCTTGATCTTTTCCCTTATTTTATCCATAAGCTCTTCCATGGACACGTCTGCTGATTCGGGAAGGATCTTCAGAACTACAGCAACATCTCCCATAATATCACGGCCCTGTGAATCCGCAGTGATCGCAAACATAGGCAGTGGAATGCTCTCTGCATTCCTTGCATCTTCCGATCAGCTCTTCTCCGCATGACGGACACTCAAATATAGAATAGCCGGTCTCTACCAGTCCAACCCCGCAGGAAGTGCAAGTCTCTTTGTATCTCATCTTAATCAGTTTCTCTCTTCCAGATTGCCTTGTAATATTAATAATGTTCTCGGCTGATGGTTATTGCCGGAACTTATCAGTTCCAGGCATCCATGATCCCTGACTCAATACGGACGTACGTGGGATTTCAACGCTCATTAATGTCTGGAACCACTCAGCATCATTTCATGGAGGAACGATAAGATAATTTCGTCTTTGGCATACAGAATCATGGATAATGTCTATGCCATATTTGCCGACAACAATGGCAAAGTCAGGGAAAAGCTTGAAAATAACTTTATTGCATCCCAGAATCCACTGTATATTGGTATCATCCTGAAGCCGTCACATGGTGCCTGGATCAGGATGTCAAGAGCAAAAACTGTGGTGCTTGAGATGGAAGGAAAACCAGGAGAGTTCTCAATTCCATACAGGATAGAAGTCGGGGAGAACAGCATCTTCTTCCTGAAGCCCCGGGAAGATGCTTAAAGGATTACGAAACCAACCAGGACAGTCATGAAGATAAGCACTGCAAACACTACAGCAAATGTCCTGAAATCCCATCTCATTACCTTTGCCCCATCCAGAGGGCCTATTGGAATCATGTTGAATGCCCCCAGATAGAAGTTAAGGTAACTGATCTCCAGTATTATGCCGCCAAGTCCCCTGATCAGGATGCCCACCAGGGATAGAAGAAGAAACACAAAGCCTGCCAGCAGGTTGAATCCGGGGCCGGCAAGGGCAGTCTTTCCTATTTTCTCATTTCCGTAAACACCTGCAATATTAACTGCACCCGGGGCAGCAAGGATTATACCGAAAAACGATGTTATGAGCGCCATAAGGATTCCGATGGGCCAGAGCCTGAATTCTGCCCATCCCCCGTAATTCCTAGCCACCTGCCTGTGTGAAAGCTCATGCCCCAGAAAGGCGATTCCCACAGCTATTAAGCTTACAATTATGGTTCTAGCGGCAACCAGTGCCGGAACATGATAACCGCTGTCAGCGAAGCTGGCAATTGAGAACGCAAATCCTAAAACAAGAAGGGCCAGCAGAATATCCTGGGTTTCTCTTTTCATGTTTCCAAAGCCGTAGTAGTTCAATCAGATTCCTCTTTCCTCATTCATCCTGGAAATGTATTCCATTAGCGTAATGACATCCAGTGCCTCAGATATGCCAATCTGAAGATAAAATGCAACGTTAAGCGGTTCCTGCCTCACGTTATCCTTTATTGCCCTCTTGAGGAGCCTGAGGAGAACATCATTCTTTGTCTGTGCATGCCTGGCGATGTCCAACTGGTCATGAATGTAGATGTACAGATTCCTGGCTATTATGGGATCTCTTCTGTCCAGATTGTTGAATATCACAGCAATTGTCATGTCATTGATGTTATCCAGCGGATAGTTCTTGACCGCCTTCTGAATTACATCACGGGAAAGAATCTCATATTTTTCCTCATTTATGTCAAAATAGTACTCTCTGCTGTCAAGGAAAGCGAAAACATCCTCAATCTTCTCAATGGGTATATCTGCTTTGTAAAATGCCTCCTTCTTGTCGAATTTTTTCTTGGCCTTGTACTCAACCTTCAGGAGCCTGCTGACATATAGCAGAGTTTCCACAAATTCTTTCCTTGAACGGAGGTCCTCCATCAGTTCTCCATGGATATCCTTTTTCAGAAGAGTCCCCTCATACCGGCTCATGATCTTTTCTGCCATGTCAAAGTCGTCGGTCTCTATATAACTCCTGATAACGTACTGAAGGCTCTTATCATCAACATATTTTGGGTTTGTCTCATAGAATTTTTTTATTGCCTCATAGTCGCGATCCTCGTAGTACAGGCGGAGCAGAACATTCACTATGTCAAGGCAATTTGCGAATTCTTTACAGAAACGCAGGCTCCGGAGAATCAGCTCAATTGCGTCCATCCTTCTGCCGGTTCTGACCAGAATGTCAGAATACAGCCTTACAGTATCAAGGTCCCCTGGCTCATTCCTGTTCAGGTTTCTTGCAACCTCCAGTGCAAGTTTCGTATCACCGCTATCAAAGGTCTTCCTGGCAATGAGCTTGCCCAGCCACACAAAACCCTCATCGGAATATATCTTCACAATTAGGTCGCGAACGTCCCTGTTGTACCATAGTGTCTCAACTGCAGCTTTCAGGATTTCCTGGTCTTCCTGCCTTTTGAACGTAATTCTTTTCAGAAGTGCTAGGGCTTGTGGTATCTGCGAGGTCTTCTGGTAAAGCTTCAACTGAAGCAGATCGTTCTCGTTTTTAGACAGCATATCCTGTGCTTTTTCATACTGTCCTGCCTCAATGAGTGCATTCAGATAACCGGGGATGGTCATGGGATCAACACCCATCTGAATTGCCGCGTTGCAGTGGTTCAGAGCCTGATCGTATTTTCCTATGCTGTTCAGGACACCTGCCAGAAGTATCTCTATCTCTGGAGTCCTGTTCTCCGTTTCAAGATCGCCCAGGAACTGTAAAACCTCGTCAGGTTTTCCTGCATCCTTTAGCATGGCCATGTGCAGGTCAATATCCTGGCTATTGAACTGCCTGGTGCGGAACAGCATCAGTGATTGCTCAATGGCATTCTGAAGATTTCCACTGTTCCTCAAAACATCCCGCCTTATCCTGAAAATCCAGGGGTTATGGGAGGTTCCTGATCCTATATATGAGAGGAAATCCGAGGCCATTTCCCAGAATTTGTTTCTGTTTATGAACGAATGGAATCCTCCCAGGTCCATCAGTTCCAGAGAACCCAGCGATACGAGCTTCTCCGCATGTTCCCGTATCTTTTTTGTTTCTCCGTAAATCATTGCAAGTTCCACCGCCAGGATTAAAAAATCACAGTTCAGAAGCTTGTCAAGAGATGCGTCCACATTCTTCCTGGAAGATGTATAATCTCCCCTCTGGAAATCAATCATTGCCATTAGGTAGAGATAGAAAGGGTCCTTCTGGTTTGAAGCAGCCCTGACCAGTTCCCTTTCAGCCCTATCCAGTTTCCCGTTTCTTATGTAAGTTTCAGATATGGGAAAGAGATATTTCGCGGAGTCTATGATCTCTTCACCTATTTTCCCCTCCATGGCCTGCTGGATCAGGTCTACTGTAGCCTTTGCAGACCTGAAAACCTGTTTAGAAAGAGCATTTAGAAGGTCCTCCGGCATTTTACGACCCGAAGAGACGTAAAACCAGGATTTTATAAACGCCAGGGCAGTGGAAGGGTACTTCTCAAGGAACTGCCCATCTATGCTGCTGTAATCAGATGGGACCCCCCTCAGGCGATCGGCGATAATCTTCAGAGCAGCAGATTCCTCACGATGGAGTATGATGAAGCTTTCAAGTTCCTTGAGATTCTCCTCAAGCCTGACGTTGAAAAAGACTGAATCCAGGATCAGTGGATTTCCAGCATACGCAGGTATAGATGACAGGGCTTTTATGGCTTCGTGCTGCTGATCCACATAAAAGAGAGAAGAAATGTAAAACTCCATCTTGGACTGCCTGACCTGCTGGTACCTTTCCATGAAAGAAAGAACCTGATCGTATTCTCCACGCTTGAAAAGTAAATCCACAATGTAGGTTGCATGTTCATCGGAGTTGGGGTTAATCTTTAAAATCTCAAGGGCTGTGCCGTATGCGTCATTTGTGTTGTTAAGTTTTATCAGAGTCCTGAATTTCATGTTCAGAAGATCCATGTTACCCGGGTTCGTAATCAGGCCTTCAGCTATATCCTTAAGAGCCTCACCAAACATTGATTTCTGTATTTCAGCATCAATTTTCCTTGAAAGAAAGAATGGATCAGAAAATACTGCGGAATGTGTTTTTGACAGTTCCAGGAATTCATCCATGAGTCCCTGGGAATAAGCAATTTCAAGTGCAGTTCGCGCCAGTTCCGGGCTGTCATCATTGCGTTTCAGGATATCCTTGATTATTTCATAGGCTTCCACTTTCTCTCCTGATGAAAGAAGAATCTTCACCTTCTGTCGAAGAAGCTGATCATTGGATTTCCGGAAATTGAGAGCATTGTTGATAACATCAAGCGCAGTCTTCCAGTTGCCCAAAAGTAACAGGGAATCCGTTACCACAATTATGTCATCTACGTCCTTGAGATCGCTGAAATCGAACTCCTCCAGGAAACTTGTTCTATCGCCTCCCCCAGTTCCAATTAACTTCAATCCCAGTATGCGAAGCCAGGTTTCTTTCCCCAAATGATCAGAGATAATTCTCAGTGCCTCCAGTGCTTTTGGATCATTCGTGGACCCTGCATACTCAAGCACTATGGATTTTGCCTCAGTGGGGTCAACCAGTTTCCAATCAATTGACTCAAGGAAACCGTTACGCAATATGCCGGATCTGCTGTAAACATGGGCCAGCAACACTTGATTCTGAACCCCGGTTTCTGCAATCTTCTCAAGAATTGACAGTTCACTTTCAGGAATGGACTGTGGTGAAAATGCATTGATGATGCGCTCGGTGTCGCCGGGGGAACCACCATCAAAAATGGATGAGCACTTTTCCACCAGGGGCAGAAGCAGCTCTTTATTTTCCGCGATCTTCTGAATGTTAAGGATAAGAATTATTGAATCAGCAGTGGCTGACTTGCAAGTTTCTTCCAGATAATGCTGGATTGATTCCAGAAGGCTGCTGGTGATCTCCATGCCTGAGCTTCCTTCTGCAGTAAGGTAGGGTGTCACTATCTTCAGTAACTCCGCCGGAGATGTGTTCGCAGTACCGGCATCCAGGAAAGCCTGCTCAAGCAGTTTCACCATCTTTCTCTGTGAAACTCCATCTGCCATTTTCACACTACATTCATAATTCTATATTATTATTGTTGTCATTTCCAGTTTTTCACAGCTTAAAACGGTGGATTTAGCATTTGCCAGTGAGGAGTCTCCTTTCACAAGACAGGGGAAGAAGACGTGCGACAAATTATCGTCTTCTCAGGAATATAGGGGGTCTGCAGGCAGACAGGGCTGAAACGGTAGGTTGACTTATTGCTTTGTGCGTGCCTGCATTCGTAAAGTCAGATGACCCAGCATGAAGGACATGGCACCTTCTGGCCCATGAAAATTCAGGCTTATGGAGATTCCTCAATAAACATCTGAAGCTGGCAGTTACTGCGAAAGCCGGGAAGGAGGGCCACGACTGCATGCCTTTTAACACTTAGCTCAAATGGCCCCTCCAAGCATAATGGAAGTCAGGTAAAGTGTTCCATACATCACAAGTGAGATTATCCAGGTCATTATGACAAAGTGATGGAGACCATGAATAACTCTACCACCATCTGCAAATTTAAGTGCTGTCCCGGCTATGAATGAATGCAACATGAGTATGAGCACAAGGAATACCTCTATCATCAGTATTGATGAGGCAGGCTGTGAAACAAATATTCCAAATGAATTCAGCGAGGATATATTGAATGTGGAAAACACCCTGTTGATTATTTCAAGTACACCGAAAGATATTGCAAGAGAGAAAGCCAGGCCGCCCGTGATGCCATATAATGCACCTATGTAACTGCTCACTGAGGCATGTCTCCTCTTTCTAAGCCTTATGACTCTGTCGAAATTGTCGGCAACCACTGCACCAGCTTTGGCAGCATCTGCACCAAGGTCAATTGATTCAACAAAGCTTTCCGAAAAAACCTCTATGAGATGTGATCCCGTATCCGCACTGAAATATTTCCATGCCCTTAGGCTGTCGATCCTGTAGGCAAGACGCCGGTAGAGGTTCCGTATGTCCTGCGTCAGAGTCCCGAAGTCGTGAAGCACAATGGACTTCAAGGCATCTATAACCATGTTTCCGCGAGCAGATGCAGATCCAGAAAGGGATCTGATGAAACTCCCGAACATTTCATCCTTCTTCAGGACTATTTTCTCAGCCTTTGAACCTATGTATCCCGGGAAGAAGAACGGCGTTATTATTATTGCAACAGCAATGTAGAAGGGCATGGCGAAAAATAACCTTGTTCCCAGAAGTACTGCTAATAATGCCACAGAGGATACTGAAGCGTAAATAAAGACTCTCCTGATCTTCAACTGAAGAGGAGTTTTTATCCCGGTGTCATGCCAGATTGGGTCGTTTGGCAGAACCATCTTTATTCCATAAACCAGCATGGATTCACCAAGTATTATTGTAATGAGGCTCAGGGAAAGCACCGAAAGTATGTTGATTTTGATGAGCACAGGCATAATCATGATAAAGGTGATCATGAATGCAAATGCCAGAAGGAGTGAGATGTACATATCCTTGTAAAGGTCGAAGGTGTAAAGTGAAGATATGTATGTGGTTTCAAAGTTATTCATCACCGTCTCCGATTCATTCTTGACGAAATCTTCAAAGTCCTGACCGCTGTTTATGGCATGGCCAAATCTTGCCAGGAAATCTTCAAATACCTCACTGGGTACCTTGGTGGAAACAAGCATGGCAGCTTCGGACAGGCCTCTTTTCCAGTTCTTGACAAGATTCACGAGCCTTGCGATTTCAAACCGTATTCTTCCAAGCTTTTCCTTCCTGGAAATAATCTCAAGCAGGTCTATACGGTTGGCTGAACTCACTGCAAGAGTGGCGAACGCCGTCATGAAGTACGGTATGTTTGAATTTATATCTGCCTTGGCGGAATCCCGTTGAATTATTGGGCGCAGTATGGTGAAGAACATAAGGCTGGCACCTACTGCTGCAAATATCATGAAGTATATGCTGACAAATATGTTGTAAAGCATGAATCCTGCGGCAGTAACCAGCGTTCCGGCAACGATAACTGCAGTATCGCTCTTCTTGAACTCGATCCCTGCAAGAAGCTTAGAATTTTTAAACGTAACCATTTTCATCACCCGTACATTGGAATCGCATTGGGCCCCTTGAGGTAGAAGGTCTTGATGAGATCAAACACCTTGTAGTACGATGTTATGTTGTTCCTAAGCATGTATTCTATAATTTTTGCCCTTTTGAAAAGCTCGTCATAGATCACTTTTGGGTCAGCCATTCCGGCGGTTGCAGCAATTCTCTTCTCAAGTATGTAGCTGTTGTTGAGCCCTCTGAATACGTGCTGGTCCGTTGTTGCGTCCCACTGGAACACCTGCTTGGTGGATACACCACCCAGCTCCTCATAATAACCTTCGATTTCGTTTATGCTGGTTGTTCTTCTCAGGAATTTTCCATTTACGTAGACTGCCTGCTGTATCAGGGCAATATTCAGGTTATCCATGAAGGTTACCGGTATGTTGATTGGAGTTCCCGTGAACCTCTGTATCATCTTTCTCACTGACGCAGCATGGAACGTGGATATGACTGGATGTCCCGTCTGCATGGCCTGGAAGGCCATGGATCCTTCAGCACCTCTTATTTCACCTACAATTATGTAATTTGGCCTGGACCTGAGTGCGGTTTTCAGAAGATCGAAGAGGGTAACACGGCTGTCCTCAGCGCCCCTCTCCCTGGTGACAAGCTGCTGCCAGGCATCCTGTGGTGCCCTTATTTCAGGAGTATCCTCTGCACTGAATATCTTGGAATCAGGCCTTATGAAAGGTATCATGGCATTCACGACTGTGGTTTTGCCGCTGGCAGTCTCCCCGCATACGAAGACGCTCTGTCCATATTCCAGTGCCAACCAGAGATAAGCTGCTTCCTCTGCAGACATGGTGTTGTATTTCACAAGCTGTACAATACTGATTGGGATATCTGCAAACTTTCTTATTGTGAAGCTCGGCCCTCTGGCAGATACATCACTGCTGTAAACTATGGAGAGCCTGGAACCGTCCGGGAGAGTTGCATCAACTATGGGCACCTTGTCGGAAACGGGTCTTCCTACCCTTTCGCTGAGCCTCTTGCTGTATATGGCCAGGCGGTCATTGTCGCCGAATGTTATCCTTGCCTTGATGGATCCGAATATCTTGTGCACTATGAATATGTCATTGGCCCCGATTCCACTGATATCTTCAATGTGTGTATCTCTGATGAGAGGCTCCAGGGGACCAAGGCCAACCACATCCTTCTTTATGTTATAAAGGAGCTTTTCCTTAAGCTCAGGCCTGACTGTGGCACTCATCCCCTTAACTTTGTTGGCACTTCCCACGCTGGTAATCCTGTTGTATATGTCCTCAAGGTTTTTTTCCAGAATCTCCTCGGATTCAGGTGGAGGATAATTTGCAGCGAAGTTCAGTATGATCATCAAGACATCGTCCATGAACTGCTGCTCTTCAATGGTTAAATCCGGCTCTATTGGCTTGTATATCCTTGCCCCGTTATCCATGTAAACATGAATGAAAATAGGGTCTCCCACAGGGTATATTATGTCCAGCGCCGTCACATCTCTCAGGGAATTGTCCGGTACAGGGACAAATGTTGGAGTCCTCTGGGCACTTATCCTGTAATTGTTCAGGTATTCGGCAAGATGCGGATTCCTTTCCACGGCAGTCTGAAGATTGTCTGATGTCACATATTCTACCATTTATTCACCTCACGATACACTGGATATTTCAACTATCAATCCCCTCCCTGGTTCTATCCTGAATGGTATAGCCTGCTGAAAGGATTTAAGGGCCATGGGGAATTTCATAAGGTCGATCACATGTTTCCTCTCGCCGGCCAGATCCCTTGAGTGAAGGCTGATCACGGTTGTGGACAGTTCCCTTATCTTTACCAGGCTTGCCGGATCAATATCGGACGGATTTATTGTCACTATGACTATGCGGCCCTCGGAAAACTTCCTGAGGTGTGTGAAATACTCAATTATATTGAAATCCTTGAACATCCCTGATTGCAGAGAATCGATTATGAGAACCTGCTTTGCCTTGAGTTCATCGAGGCTGAGTAGTTCTTCCAGCTTAGCCCTCCGTCCCCTGCGTAAGAGGAAGACCGATGTTATGAAGGATATCTGGTCAGCCAGTATCTCATTGAACATGGGGTATCCAAGAGATTCAGCTTCCGAGATGAACTCCCTTATGGGGAACTGGGAGGATATGTAAGCTATGGAGGCGTTGTGCTTCAGCATGCCGTAGGCCAGTCTGAGACACAGAAGTGTCTTGCCTTCCCCGCTGCCACCCTCTATGGTAATTATCTGGCCCACGTAAAGGCCTCCACCCATCCTTCTGTCCAGTTCATCCCCCGGAAGCGTAAAGTTGAGATACATGATTAAACCTGAATCTGAAATTCGAAATTCTTTGTAACACCGTTGTTCAATATTACGGTAAGCTGGTTGTAGCCGGCTGATATTGTGGTATTAACCACTATTTCGCCCACCTGGGCAGGCATTAACTCTCCATTACCACCAGGTGTTGTGAAGGTCACTGTATTACCTGTAAGCATGGTGCCATTTATCAGCACGGACACAGACCCGTTGGTAAAGAAGAAACCCGCCTCACCCGTATTCTTGACGTAGAAAACATATCCGTCATGGTAAGGGATCTGGCTCGGATTGTTGATTATTTCAAAGTCCGTCTGTATGGTGCTGGAAGTGCCCTTGGCTGAATCCTGCATGCTGAGGGCAAGATGTGAGGTCTGACCGCCGAGTACCCCCACCACAGCCACGCTGAGTATCAGCGTTGCTATGAAGAATATCATTTCCGATGTTCCCATTGATGCCATTAAACTTTTACCTCCAGATATTTTTCATAACCTGTGTTGAACACGATCTCCACACTGTATTCCCCGGCACTCTGGCGGAAGGTTATGTTCCCGCTGGCCAGTGGAAACAGGTATTGCCCTGAATATGTGAAATTGGCCACAGTTCCGTTTATAAGTAGATTTGATAATCCCATATTCAACCCTACTGAGCCAGTATTTGTCAGATTCACCGTTACATTATACGAAGTACCGGATGGCCTGACATAGTAACCAGTCACATTGACCCTTGAATTTTCAAGGTCGTAACTGTGAGTATTGAAACCTTGCTGAGCACTGTTAAGCTCAGTGTCGGCATGAACGTAATCAGAATAAATTACACCAAAAAAAATGAGGGAAGAGCTTAGCAGAACTGCCACAGCTACAACGTAACTAAATCCCATATAGTTCGTCCACTCCCTTCTTCAACACCCTGAAGTCTCTTTCCAGAGCTTCGATCAGGTCTCTTGTTATCTCTCCTCCATTGAGTTTCTCGATGAAGAGCATGGTGACAATGTGGTCCTGTATGGTTGGCTTCACCTTGTATTCCTGGACTGGTGTTATTATTCCAGTCATCTTGGTGAACTTTATCATCTGTTCCTTGACAGATGCTGAAATCCACCCGATGCTCTCGTAATAGTCCAGGACGTCCATGGTGTTCTCAGGACCGTAGTTGTCAAGCAGGAATTCCAGCCATCTCAGCGCTACCATGAGAGAAATCACATCGTCGCCCACTGTTTCCAGCTTGGCTTTACGATGTGCCTTCCACGGGTATCTCGCTGAGGTGGCACTCACATCCTGTTCAGGGTTCTGTGGCTCTGTCACCTTCTTCTTGTTGTTATCACCGGAGAGAAGTTTCTCCACGTTCGATATCTCCTTGAAAAGGCTGTCCACCTTTCCCAGGAGAGAGTTCTCCTTGCTTTCACTGTACCTTTGTTCTAAATTGTTAAAGAGGGCTTCTATGTCCGATTTTGAGAATTTTGTTGGCGAGTTCAGCACTTTTTGCTTAAGCTCCTCAAGGACGAATTTTGGTATGGCTTTGTCTGCAGAATCGATCTTGCTCTGCAGGAAACTCTTCAGCGCATCATTGATCATTGTCATCCTCCTTTCTGTCTATATCCGAAATGACGCTGTCCAGATCGGGCACTCCGTAAAGTTCTCTTAGATCACTGATTGCACTGGTAACCAGGCCCTCTAGATCCTTGATCCTTTCTCTCAAAGTGTCCGTGATCTCCTTGATTTCTTCCGGGGTTGTATCCATGAAGGGGTTGAATTTCTTGGACACCATTTCATACAATGATACTACCATTTTAACATTCTCCTTCAGTGTTTCCAGCTCCGTGTTCATCTCGGATATGTTCCTCTTTACGCCATCCATGGAGACTCCCAGTTTGCTGAGTTCATTCTCCACGTTGCCGATTCTGAGGTTTACGCCGTCAATGAATTTCGCATCGATGGACTGTCCCTGTGTCGGTTGTGCTGTGTTCTGAACGGTTGGGGGTTGGCTTGCTACGTTGACTGTGGTCCCTTTCTTCTTCTTTCCCAAGCCCTTAAAGTTGTCAAAGAGACCCATTGTGATCACTGAAATAAGAATGGAGCAGCCTTACTGAAGCTGCACCACCGCACTTGTGAAAGACACAGGTGTTGTAAAGTCAATGACTGCTGGGGATCCTACCTGCGGGGTCACCTGCCCAGTAACTGTCTCTCCCTGTGCTACTCCACCGGTTCCGAATACTGCGTTGTTGTTTATTACCAGTACAACCTCAGAACCGTATGACAGAACAGGATGGGCCTTCGTGAGTGATCCACTCGGGTTGTGTATGACTGCGACTCCAAACTCATTTCCACTCAGTGCTCCGCTCCATGTGGATGCTGATGTGAGACTTAGCAGGTTTGAGCTTCCAGTCTGTGTGGCCGATGTGAAGTTATCATGGTATGTCAGTGATGCCGCATGTCCTTCGTAATACAGGCTCACGGTTGCATTTCCGAGATCCACTGCTGAGCCGCCTGTGTTAACCGACAGATATATCAGTGTGTAGTTCAGAACTCCCGATTCCGGATTTGTAGTATTGCTGTCAAACCCTATTATCTGTTGAATTGCTAGACCGCTGGATACCTGCGCGGTTGTCTGCTGCCCAGTGCTCTGAGCAGTCTGCTGCAAGTTTCCGGCAGTATGTATCAACACAGTAGCTGCCACTGCTGCAACCAGTACCATCGCAATAAATACGATGAGGGTACCGATTCCCGTCTCAGCCCTATTGGCCTTAAGGCTGAATACTTTCTGGAGCTTTTTAGCTCCCCTATATAGTGCTCTATTCATTAGACACCTCAACAGTGCTGAGGCTCTGAGTTCTAATAGGCGTTTTTTGCACAAAATACGATATCTTATGGAATCAGTATCTATGTAGGTGAAAGTGTTGGTTATATGGTCAATCTAATGTTTCTCAATTTCTGATCCGCGTATTATTTCATACTTTCCCTGGAGATACCCCTCCCTCAGATTGAAATAGGCAAGAGCATTGAGCTTCGCGTATTCCAGGAGCGAGGAATCATTGCTCCTCTTGACAGCACCAGGTATGCCTGCCACCAGAGACTTTTCAGGAACAGAGAAATTCTGAGTCACAACCGAACCGGCAGCTATCACGCTCCCACTTCCTATGCGTGAACCATTGAGTGTGATGGCACCCATTCCCACTATTACGTAGTCCTCCACTATGGATCCATGAACAATTGCGTTATGTCCAACGGACACATGTCTGCCGATTGTTGTGGGATAATCATCATCAGTATGCACTGTCACGTTATCCTGTATATTTGAGTTGTCGCCAATAATGATTCTGTTCTGGTCACCTCTGAGAACAGCATTGTCCATTATGGCCACGTTGTCCCCTATCATAACGTCACCAATCAGTGTCGCTGAGGATGCTATGAAACATTTCTTTCCAATGGAAATTGCCATAAACAGTTATCTTCAGAATTCTATATAACATATGCGGCCACAAATCCCTCATCCAGATGAAGTGGGGGCCGTCGTTACCTGCAAAAATTCTGGAACTGGACGGATCTTCGCCCTCATAAAAAACACAAAATGGTGCGGATCTGAGAATTGAGCAAAGAATCCATGCAATATCCTGTCATAGATAACTTTATATGATATATTTAAATTGTCAGACGATTGTATGATCAATATTGCATGCAATGCTTGATTGAATCATACATCTATGGTGAGATCATTGTCGGTACCGTACAGAATTACAGTAAGGGTGTCTAAGGATACCATGAACCAGCTTGAAGAATTGGTTGAAAATTTCCAGTATGAAACGGTATCTGATATAGTGAGAAGGGCAATCGATGAATTTATAGAGAGAAATTACAGAAAGGGACCAACGGCAAAGATAGACCTAGTGCTGCCAAAGAAGGTAATGCAGGATCTTGAATCAGACTTAAACCAGGGGTCGGCAATTTCTCTGGACGATCTTATACGGGTGATTCTCAGGGACTATACTCTCAGCAGAATAAGCAAGGAGATCAAGGAAATTTCCAAGGAAGAGAACATTAAATAACTTTCCAGAGCATCATGAAAGCCAATGGTAGTAATACGGGCTGAAGAGAAGTTCATAACCGAAACTTTTGGAAACGACTTCATCGGGAGAATATGGGATTTCTCTGGAATAATTGGATATACTCCGGAAAGAGATGGTAACGAAATTAAAGTTGAATTCAATCCAGACAGGCCGGACCTTTTTTCCTTCACAACGCTTGAGTCTGCTATATCCTGCTATTATGACGGAAAGAAGACAGGACCAATAAAATACAGAAATGGCAAAATCGTCTTTTCAGTATCCGACGAAGCCGTTCAAATGAGGCCATTTGTAACATCCTTTGAGGCTGTAGGAACGGCCATTAGAAATCGCTTCAGGGACCTTATAGACTTTCAGGAGCGGGTTCACCAGAGTATTGGCAAGAACCGAACCAAGGTGTCAATAGGAATCCATGATATGAGGAAGGTAGTTGCTCCTCTTCGGTACGTATCCATGGATTCAGAGAAGCTCAGGTTCACTCCTTATGACGGTTCCGCAGAAATGTCGGCAATGGAGATACTCAGCCAGCATCCAAAGGGAATTGAATATTCAAAGCTCCTCCCGGACACCAGGCATGTTCCAGTTATCATGGACTCAAGGGACAGGGTACTTTCAATGCCACCAGTTATCAACGGAAATGTTTCAAGAGTCAGTGAGGACACGGGGCATTTCTTTGTGGACATCACGGGCACTGATACAAGGTCAGTTGCTCAGGCGTCACTGCTTCTTCAGTATTTCTTTCAGAACTCTGGGTTTTCAATAGTGATTACGAAACAGTATGGAGGGATGGATTTTCGCTCCATTGCCGGAATGGATGGGCGATCAATTGAGATAAATGTGCCAAAGGCAGCAAAGATACTTGGTGTGGAAAGCATTCGAGAGGAAGAAATATCTGATGCCCTTCTGAAAATGGGTTACATTAAATGCGACCCCTCTGGCCATAATTCAGGCTTGGATGTAACTGTTCCAGGAAACAGGATTGATGTGATGGGGGAAATGGACATCATTGAAGACATTGCAAAGGCCGTAGGCTATGACAGCATAGTTCCGGTTGTTCCTGTTCTGGACGTGATTGGAAGCAGCCGCCCCGATACGGTGTTGCGAGATAGGATACGCGAAATTTCAATTGGATTAGGTTACCAGGAGGTGATGACGTTCGTGGTGACATCATCAGCCTTCTATGAGGGGGTGCACAGGGAAGATGGCATTGCTGTGCAAAACCCCAAAAGTCTGGACTTCAGCGTAGTCAGGGACAGGCTGCGCCTGAATATTCTGGAATTTTTCAGAATAAACAAGAGACGGTCATTGCCCCAGAAAGTGTTTGAGATTGGTGATGTGATCGTTAATGGAGTACAGAAAACTTCACTCTGCTTTGCAATGATTTCTTCGCGATCAGGATTCTCAGACATAAAGCAGCCCCTCGAGGCTCTTCTACAAAGGTTTGGCCAGACTATTGAAACCATACTTCCAGTAAATACAGAAGAATTCATTAAGGGAAGATCCGGAACAATAGTAATTAATGGAAAAAAAGCAGGGGTAATTGGCGAAATAGATCCGGCAAGCCTGCTGAAATTTGACCTGGCAAATCCAGTATCCGTCTTTGAAATAGATACCACTGCCTTCACTGGGTAGTTTCAGAGTATCCAGAAAATTTGTAAAATACCTTATCCGCTTGGGAAGAAGATATCCTTATCCCAAGCTTTCGGACTTCATCGGGATCGATGGTTGTACTCCTGAAGTTATAGCTTGCAAGGGATTCTTCAATGAGTCCACTACTGCACCCGGTGGCTCTGGCAATGTATCCAACTGACCTTAACCAGTCATCAGTGTTCCTCAGGGATAATGGAGCTGACATGTATTCTGTGAGGATATGACGAAGCATTGCGCCTTCCCTTTTAGCGAACTCCATATTTGACGAAAGGGCACAGCACGGGAAACCATCCAGAACCTCATGGTAGGTATGGGTCAACTTGTACTCTCCAGCAGAAACAAGCTCACTCAGGAAAGGCTCCCAGATGGCAATACTACAGCATTTTCCATTGACAAAATCTTCAATTCCCATTCGTGGATCTAAAAAACCCTGTGTTTGTGGGTAATCTTTCATGAATTCCATCACAAGAGATATCATTGTAGAAGATTCTGAGGTGAGGATGCAATCTTTGCAGTTATGATCCGATTTGATTATGCCTGATCCCCCCGAGGAAACGCCCATGAGGATGAGCGTATTCCCGTTGATAAGAGAAAAATCCACAGAGGGAAGAGTTGGAACAAGTGATAGCTCTAGCGTACCGTAATTAAGGTCCTCGAGCGCTCTTATTGCTGAATCGTACTCAATTGGAATGATTTCCATTTCCCTTACTCTGGCCTCTCTTATTATGTGGGAGAGAACTGGGACATATTCAGATGATCTTAAGAAACCGACTCTGACAAGACCTGGTACTGGACCCGGGTAAAATTTCCTGTCATATATCCTCCACGTGTTTGCATTTTTAATCCTTATTATGGTTAACTGGGTTTCCAGAGATTTTATAAGTTCGGAGCAGTAACTTCTGGAGATGGAAAGTTTCCTTTCAAGTTCGGACTGCGTTACTCCGGACGACCCACCCCTGACAATTGCCCTGGATATTCTTGCAATGGTTTTCGCCCGGGCAGTTTTACGACCCTCATTTTTCAAATGTATCTGAATACCCATGTAAGGGATATAGAAAATTGTTATTCTGTCCTTAAGAAAATCAGGGAACGATCTTCCGATCAGTTTTTTATATATTGTTTCCATTAGTGCTCTTCAGGTACGACTCCAATGGAAACTCAGCTGGATCAGAATATCACTTTAAGGGCAAGGGTGGCAAAGCACACCGACTTTTTGGTTGTTGGAATACTGTTTGTATTCTATCTCTTCTTTGCCAACTACTTTGCCTGGGGACTAACATTTGTCAATGGCGGCGGGATCAGTACCCTTCCAACATCAGGAGGAAGCGATCCCTACTATAACTTCTACTTAATACTCCATTTTCTTTCCACCGGACACTGGCTGGTTCATGACCCTGCGCTGAACTTTCCATTCGGTTCAACCAACCCAAGGAATCCATTCTTCCACGTGATGTTGGTCTTCGTAGCTGAGGTGCTCTCCCCCATATTTGGGGCGAAAATGGCTGCTTTCTACGCTTTTGAGGAATTCGATGCCGTATTCGGTGCACTTCTCATAATCCCCGTGTACCTTGTTACCAAAGAACTTTTCGGTAAGAGGGCGGGTTACATATCCGCGTTCCTGTACACACTCATGCCAAGCAACCTTTCAGCTGGAATACTCTCTGGCGGCAGGATGCATACTCCGGAGCTCATCTTTGCGTTCTTCACCATATACTTCTTTGCCATGGCCATAAAATATTCTGGAAAGGGAAGAATACTGGAAAATCTGAAAGATTTCAGAACACTTCCATCCCGGCTCATGAATTTTTACCATGAAAACAGAAAATCGACCACATACGCCTTGCTGGCAGGCGCTTCACTTGGGGGACTCATGCTTGCGTGGCAGGGTTATGCCTATATTGAGGCCATCATACTGATATACATAGTAATCCAGCTCATAGCCAACCTTATTCTTAAGAGACCAACCGGGTACATAACATTCTATTTTGCTCTTTTTATCATACTTGGTTTTGCAATGGGAGCCTATTATTATCAGGCTATCGGAGAAGGCCCAGGATGGTACAATGCTGAATTGCTGATCGGGATACTCATAATACTTTTCTCAGCAGTTATAAACATAATTGGGAGAAGACCGTGGATACTCATTATTCCCATATTGATAGTAGTTGCAGCAGTGGGGATAGTAGGAATGGACTTTTTTGCTCCTTCTCTGTTCCACACACTCATAAGCGGTGACGGGTATTTCATCAAGACAAGAGTCTACTCTACCATAGCAGAGGCCCAGGCACCGGCATTGGGCTCGTATATCTCGGGATTTGGGGTTGCCCAGTTCATCTTTGGAATTGCAGGTATGATTTATGTGGTTTACCTCTATCTGAAGGAGCGTAAAGAAGAAGTGCTCTTCATAATGGTATTTTCACTTGTTTCAATTTACATGAGCTTTGCTGCCGCGCGTTTCAACATAACTGCGGCCCCTGCTTACGCCATTCTGGGTGGAGCCATCATAATGTACTTTGCAAAGATGGCCAGGGTAGACGACCTCAAGAACAGAAAGAATGTAGGATACGGGTCTGTGCGGAAATCAATCAAGGGAAATATAAAATGGGTGCAGGCCGCATTCGTAGTTATCATTGCACTGGTGCTTCTTGTCCCCTCAGGCCTTTCAATGGTTTCTGCGTCGGTTCCTGCCAACTCAGCTGCGCAGGTCAACACACAGCTGGGCAGCGCAATTCCAGCCTTCTTGAAGGGAACCAATAACACAACCGTCTCCTTTGCTGGCGCACTTGGGGTGCCAATAGATAATGCAACTCAACCACTTGCTCTCTCTCTGGCATGGCTGTCAAGCCAGGACACCAATCTTCCATTAACGGAAAAACCTGCCTACGTAAGTTGGTGGGATTATGGTTTCCAGGAACTTTATCAGGGACAGCATCCCACCGTTGCAGATGACTTCCAGCAGGGAATACCTCAAGCTGGCGAATTGCTAATGGCACAGAACCAGAGCCAGGATATTGCCCTTTTCATAGCTATTGATCTACAGGCTAACTTCCAGCAGAACGGTGACCATTTCAGCAGCAACATCACTAATACCCTGATTTCAACACTTGGTGTAAATGAGTACAAGATTATCCTCAATGCATCCAAGAATCCTGGAGCGTTCACTCAGACCGTTCTCTCCAGCCCTGCAGTTTATGGACAGTACATAAGCTCCATAACTTCTGCCAATGTTTATTACGCCTTTATGAAGGGCAATTTGTCGTACAATTTCCCGACAACCACCCTTGTTAACCTGTATCAGAGTGTAGAACAGGAAACAGGCTACAAAATTGGGTATATTCAGATCGATCATAATCTGTTCCCAAGCTCGGCAACAAATCCTGGAATATTTTACGCGCCGGCTTACCTCACATACACCCCGTCTTACACATCTACTGGCGGGGAGGTTATTCCCACAGAATACTACAATGTATACGCGACCACAACAAACGGGACATTCCCGCTGAACCAGCTGTCCTCAACAGCAGTCCCGATTTCCTATAACATTCAATACACGCCGCAGTTTTACAACACTTCCATTTACAGATTCACAATAGGATATCCGCCGTCCGCCGTTAGCCAGACAAATGGAATTCCTGGTGTTGATTACGGGCAGTCTACCGATACTGTTATGCCGGCATGGAATATGAGCAACTTCGAGATAGTATACGAGAACAGCCTTTACAACCCATACAAGAACTATCAGGCACATCCCAATGATTTCAAGGAAATACCCCTTCAGGAGGCATACAAGCTACAGAAGGAAAATAATGGCACTGTAATCATGTTCTCATCAGCATCGCAGATGCTCTCATACAGTGATCCAATAGTTGAATATTTCCCTGGTGCCATAGTACAGGGCAAGGTAACCACTCCTGATGGTGCTCCCGTTCCGGACGTAAGGGTGACAATTTTCGATCAGTATGGCATACCCCATCAAACAGTTCTGACAAACAGCAAGGGCGATTATTCATTAATGGCCGTTCCAGGCAACGATACACTTATTTATTCCACTGGCACCTTGAACCAGCAATATCTCATAGGCTCTAACAGCGTGGGAGATCGGACAATAACCGTATCCAACAGCCAGGCGGAAAGAACCACCACAGGCTACAATTCTACAACGGGTCTTCCGGATTACTATTTCACAGAAAACTTCAACGTCTCATCAAGCACCGTTTCGGGATCTGCCCATTATTCTTACCAGCAGGTAACAAATGTCACAAGTGGTGGCAGCAACGCCATAACATCAACTCCCATAAACACTGGTAATGTAATTCTTCGTAACTCCACATACAACCTGACCTACAATCTTACTATGAAGGATGGAAGTTGGTCCCTGAAAGATGTGCCTCCACTATCGTATGAAGCAAGTCTCTACACTGGTGGAAATTATTTTGCAAACGTGGAAATGGTTAATGTTACGCTGGGAAGCAATGTTGTATATAACATTCAGGTACCATTTGACGTGGCCTTTGTCAACACAACGGTTGCTGGAAAGCCTGTTACCGGAATGTCAGTGACGGCTACCACAAACAATGGTATGGTCTGGTCTTCAGAGGCATCCAACTCAACCGGCGTGGCAAAGCTGTTCGTCACTCCGGGAACTTACGATGTAAGGGTATATGGTAATTCCACAGGCTCGTATCCCGTGAAGGTAACGTTCAACAACTGGAATGAAAATACATCTGTTAATCTAACCCCTGAACCTGCGGCACTGGTGTCAGTGAACGTTGCTGATTCAACAGGAGATACGTCTGTGGTTTTATACCATGATGGCCAGCTTGCAAGTCCTTTAATAATGTCAAACTCAGGAAAGGAAACTTTCAGATCCATTGTACCGTATGGCACATACACCCTTTATGCGGTATCCGGAAACCTGTCATACCTGCGTACACTTCAGATTACTTCAAACACAACGATTACAGTTTCGTTGGTCCCATCAGGGAATCTTACCATAACATCACATATACATGGCGTATCTGCATATTCTGGATACTATGAGATTCTTTCAAGCTCAGTTCTCCTGGAGGACCAATTCCTCACCAATCACACATTTACCATGCTGGTACCACAGGGCTACTACACAGTATCCGGCCTTGGCACATACACCGGAAATACATTGTCAGGAATGGATCAGCTTAACACTGGACGGAGCACGTACGTGAATCTGTCGTTGCAGTACAATCTGTCAGTGACGGCTCTTCCTTTTATAAATTCCAACACTGCTACAGGATATTCAACATCATCATCAGCATTCAGCGGACTGGCAGTGCTGCAGTACGATAATGTGCCAATATCATTCCAGCCCATTAACTTGAAAGGCTATGCTCAACTCTTCTACCCTTCATATGCATCCGGAATGACAAATCTGAACTATTCCGGGGCATTCTTTGACAATTTCAGCGCTAAAGCTTCTTCGGGAACCGTCAACCTTCCGCTTACGCCGAGGACCATAGGATTCAGCGTCCAGGTTACGGGTAATAATTACCTGCCGTCCGACATAACCGCGTCGTTCGTTGGGAATAACGGCGTTTTCAACTACACTTCATCCACGGGATTCATGAATGTCAAGCTGCAGCCTTCCGTATATGTACTGAATATTTCCCAGAAGAATTATGAGATAGTTTCCGCGCCAGCATTCATGAGTGTGGTTACAGGCATGCCGTCTGCTGTATCAATTAATTCCTCAGCATATTCAGACATTGCAGTGCAGAATTCCACGGAAGTCTTCCTCTTCAATGCAAGCGGAGTCCCTGCAGACAATGTACAACATTTACTGGATGCCACCTACACTTTATACGCATTTAACTCAACGAGGGGCGTTTATTTATCGACGCTAAAGGTGAACGGGAACGCCCGGATTGAACCTGCTTTTACCAATTATTATACAGTTTCTCTAGCAAACTCCCTGGGAGCGACATCAGGGACTTACTACATCAGCGCAGATAATCTAAATATGTCGTTCCCGGCAGGAAACGTATCTCTTCCGGTAGGGACTTATTCTGTAAGCTATATACAGCGGGCATCAAATGATACAGGGTCATATCTAATAAATGGAACGTCATCTTTTGATCTTACAGGAAATATGATATTGAATCTTAAGGTAAGTCAGTCTGAGGTTTATTCCACACTTCGTGGGTACCTTACGTATGATGGGTCTTCTGCCCCATATGCTACTGTGATGATATTGAACTCCACAGGGAGTACCGTCGCTGAGGTTAACTCCAACTACCAGGGTTACTACAGCATGAGTGTTCCCAGTGGAAACTATACTGCTTACATACTTGACAATGCTACAGGATCCGGCTACTTCGGATCAGTTACTGTGCCTGGATTTGCTGATGTAGTTTACCAGAATGAAACTCTGGTGCCGGCTTTCAGGGAATATGTTACCGTGAACCTTGGTACATCCATAATAAACCACCTGGTCACGGCTTCAATCGGCACAGATGTGTATGCATTCAATTCAAGTGTTGGTAGCCTTATCCTTCCCCGTGGCAATTATACATTTTCCTCCACGCTTTCCAGCACTACCAATGCCTCCAACGGGACAGTAATCAGTGTAAGTTATTCTCAGTCTGAGACAATATACGTCAACTCTCCCGGATCATTGCAGATAAGCCTTCAGTTAGTAGTGTACCACGCCTTCAACCTGAAGCTTACTTCACCAACCCAGACCATAAGCCCTGGAGGAACAATGAATGGAAATGTAACGCTGACAAATCAGGGAAACTCGCTTGAAAATATCACGCTTAGTTCAGGAAGTTCCTCGTGGATAGTCAAATTCAACAAGAGTGGTGTGGATCTCAAGCCCGGCCAATCTGCGAATCTAAGCATGAATGCAACGCTTACGGGAAACATACCATACGGTAAAGAAAGTATACCTGTACTTCTCAAATATTCCGGAGGGAATACTACTGTGACGGTTCCTGTAAACATAGCGAAGGTATCTAACTACACTGTTGTACAGAATATATCATCAATGACAAACGGAACTGAGTTGTACCTTCCAATAACCATCAAAAATACCGGGAATTCCCCAATTGCGGTTAACCTGAGTATCAGCACAAACTCATCGGTCAGTAGCTCTCCAGCTGACTATGGTTGGTCTTCAGCCTTTGTCTATAACGGCACTTACATATCAAGAAATCTGTCAAGCACGGTCTACGCAAACATAACGGTGCCGTTTGGTCAGTCCAAGGTCATATACATAGTGCTTACACCGTCTTCAACATCAAACGTAATCAAAAGTTTCAGTTTCACGCTATCAACCAGAGGAGCAGATCACTATGAAAATATAACAGTCTCAGCAGCTACTCCGTCTCTATCGTCGGTTTCCCCATATCCTGTTGGACCCGGAGTCATAGGGAATTACACTGGCGATCCATATGAGAGTCTCATCATAGGTCTCGTTGTTATCGCAGTGGCCGTAGTTGCGGGAGTATTCGTGGCTGGATACAGGGGGCGCAAGAAATGAAGAAATATTTCTCACTCTTTGCCATTGTGTTGATGGCGCTTCTTGCATTTTCAGTGGTGGGAGTGTCGCATGCATCATATGTCCCGCCAATGACGCCATCAGTGACCATTCCAACATATGTGACAACAAACCAGAATTTCACCGTCTATGTCAACGACACAAACGGTTTTTCCAATTATACAGTTACTGTGTATCTCTCCGGCGAGAATCTTACTGGTGCAAGTCCAAGTTTCTCCTATCACAATTTCCAGGCATCAAATCCGGATTTCAGGGTTTCACTCAAAGCCCCTAGTGTGACACAGATACTGTATATCAACATAATATCCGGAGCAAACTTTGGGTCCAAATATGTCACCAGCCAGCAGAGTTTCAACGTTCACGTCATTGAACCCATTCACTTCTATGCAGTGGTGAGAAATACGGGCTTATCCGGCATACATAATCTGACCGTTGATTTCTCCGTAGACAACCAGTTCGTGGGAAGTACAGTGGCCACATTCGTTCCGGCCGGAGCTTCAGTGACAGTTAATTTCACCTACGTGAATCCGTACCTGACAAATGGAGAACATACGTTGACAGTGTCTGTGAACAACAAAGCAATAAGCGTGGATGGCTCTGCTGCCGTTTACACAACACATTTCTACTATGGAAAACCACCAAACTATAACTGGATCTATTACGTGGCCGCCATTGTTATTGCATTCATGATATTTCTGGCAATGACAGCAGGAAGGAGATCATCGGTACCGAACAGGCCAAAATGGAAAAAGTGAGTTCACAGATATGTTTTCATCAATAATCTTAAAGTGAGGTTCTGATCTGGTTTCTCAGGGTTTTGAACTCCTTTTCAAACATATTTTTTCTGCTAACATTGGTCCACTGGTGAGATAGCTCGTACCTGATGTCCACATTTGCAATTCTGGCAGCAGAAAGCGCATTATCATGAACCTTATGTGGAAAACTGGTATTCTTCTCGTCAACTATTGTAATTCTGAGGTTCAGGCTTTTCAGGCGGTCTATGATGTAATCACGATTCGGAGCATCCCCATTTCCAACTTTAATCTGAAGTTGACTAAAACAGTATGTGCTTACAATGGACCGGACTTCATCAGACAAATTTTCACGAACTGGGCATTCATAGGCCTCCATCATGACTCCATCAGCAAATACCGCAAGGCCCGGATACGGGCCAGGATCGATGCCTATTACAAGATTGTCAAATCTTTCCTTCATTAGAAGTTTAGCAAGGGAGGCTCTAAGGGCCTGAAGCGGGCTATCCCCCTTGAACTGGTTTGGCATGGAAAATTCATCCCTGGATGAACTTAACAGCACGCCAACATCTGACGGTACTTCATCATGCGCATTCAGGCTTACAAAAGGAAGCTGCCAGATCTTAAGCAACTCAATTACATCGTGGTAGAACTTGAAATCTGATGTAAGGACTCCTATTCGAGCCATTCACTTCATAATTCCTCATTCATTTAAATCTTTTGCATTCAGAATGCATGGATGCCATTAATATGGAAGTTGCAGATGATAAGGCGGGCGATTTTTGAAGTTGAAGCTTCTGGCAGCTGTCCATCTTTCAGAGCACATGACTTTCGGTAACTTTCGAATGTCCGGCTGAGACCGGCAATATGGATATATATTCTACCAGTATGGGATCATTATGGGTATAATGGATTATTTCAGAACACCAGACGGCTTGAAAGAATACGATCCCGAAGAATTTGAAAAAATGATGAGAGAGGGAAATCACAGAGTTATCGATGTGAGAACACCACCTGAATTTAGCAGGGGGCATATTCAGGGGTCTGAATTGAAACCTCTTGGCACCCTGAAGCAAAATCTGGCCAGTTTGGACAGGGATTCTTCCTATCTCCTGGTCTGTGCCACCGGGCACAGGAGCCGTGCTGCAGCGGCTGCTCTTCTCAGGAATGGAATTTCGAACGTTGGCCACCTTAAGGGAGGCATGAGGGCGTGGCATGGTTCTGGCAAGGCCACTGAAAAGTAATGACTAGTCTCTGCTGAAAGCTGCCATTATGTAGCCTCCGGATTCTACCAATTCAGGCTTCATGTTCAAGGTCTTTCCAATCTCAGTAAAATCACTTCTCTCCATGAGGTGCGACCTGACAAATCTTCTGTTGAAACTGCCATCATCCGTAATCTCAAAGATCAGAAACTTCCCGCCCTTGTTTACACGTTGCAGAATTTGTTCAACGCTTTCGGCCCTGTGTTTCCAGTGATGGAAGGAAATGCTGGTGTAGATAATGTCAAAATTCCGGTTTCCAGGTATATTACGGCTGCTGCCAGGGAGAAATGAAACACGATCGCACATGCCCATGCGCATACACTTCTTCATTGATATCCTCACCATTCCTGGTGATGGGTCTATGCCCATTCCTTTGGCGGTCATGTTATCCTTCATGATTCTAAGGAGAACGGTCCCCTGTCCGGACCCTATATCCAGTATGGAATCAAATTTCATTGATGCAACCTGTGACTCCACGAAATTGTAGAATCTACGGAGGGTCGGTACCGTGTTTACGATCCCGTAAAAGGCAGACGAGAAGAGACCAAACTTCTCTTCCCCTGGCAAATACAGGTTACCTTCATTTCTTTCTTCACCCATTGAATTCTTCCTGTTGCTTCAGTTTAACCTGAATAAAAAACCTATTGTTATTGACCGGAATTCGTCGTTCTAATTTTGATCTTTGAAGAGATGATTGAGCTGATCTCCAACTATCCTGTTGGCTACTTCCACAAACTGCTTTTCTTTCCCTCTGGGGATCACGGCACCAGCAGCAATGTCATGCCCACCTCCGGACCCACCAACTGCTTCAGCACTCTCCTTCATCACAAGTGAAAGATTAAGCCCCCGTTCCACCTGTCTTCTTGATCCTCTTGATGAAACCTTGGTATCGCCCGTCCCAACGTTGAATCCTATGAGGGGTTTGTCCTGCTTCAGCATGTAAAGCATGAGAATCCCACTTATGGCCCCGGCCATCTCAGACTCAGGAGCATAGAAGTATCGAACGTTTGTATCTTCGAATATTTCCTTGTATGCCCTGTAGGCGTACTCTATGAGTTTTGTCTTGAAAATCTTCCAGTTATCTATCATATCGTTGCGGAAGCTATCGTCACCAAGAAAATACACAACCGGGACAGAATTCATTCCAACCTTGGCGTTACCGTCCACAATTGAACTGATTTCCTTGGAGCTGAAATCGCTGCCGGGAAATTTCAGGATGTCGCTTTCAACATACTTAATTGCTTCCGGGCCGGCGTTCTGGGAAAGCAGTTTCCACGACAGGTACTCTGCCAGTAATCTTTTCTCATCGTCAGTAAGATCAAATATATTCCTGCTGCCGTCTATGGAAAGTTTCTGCAGTTCGGATTTCACATTTTCAGGCTTTCCTGAAAGATCAAAGAAGAATGGATCTGTGGAATAAGTAATACCCTCCTGCAGGGTCTGCCCTTCAAGATTCAATGTGTGTTCAGGTTTCAGGCCTTTGCCGTAATGTTCCATTATTGTTCTGTTCAGCCCGCGAAAACCGCCGATATCCTGTTTGTCCGCTATGGCTCCTGATACCATGAAAGGCAGGAGATCAGCATTTGCCTCTTCAATGGCAAGTGCCATCAGGAAAGCCATTGTGGCACCACACGCCTCTCTGGTCCCATCTACGCCATAATTTCGTGCGTTGATATTGAGGCCCTTAAACTGGCTTTCCCGGAAGAAATGGTGGTCAAGAATAACCACGTTCTCATATTCACTAATTGATCCTGCCTGATCAGAACCGGCATCGGTGATCACAGTAAAGATATCCTTAGCTTCCTCAAACCTTTCCCTGAATTTGGTCCCATCAAGGCTTTTTATAAACCCAATATGGAATTTTATGTTCTTTCGGCGCAGTGCTTTAGCAAGAATTATGGCAGCACTGCCTCCATCCCCATCGTAATGGGTAAGAAGTCGTACATAATCGTTTTTGAGTATCCTGCCAGCACCCTCCTGAAGGATGCTGTAGAATTTTTCATCCACTATATCCTTAAGCATTTATTCATAGTACCTTTGCCAGGTTCCATTCCGGTGCCAGTTTGCCCTCTCTCTTGTAGTACTTTACCATCCTGAGTATCTTGGACATTATGAGCATCTGGCCTCTCTTGTTACTGAAATCCTTGGAATTGAGCTCCATATGCTTTGAGACATTCTGATATCTCCTTATGAGATTCATCAGGTCTTCGGGAACAGGATCAGTTAGACCTGCCTCACCGAGCACCTGGCCAAGCTTCCTGCCAAGGACGGCCTTTGCCCCAGGAATACCATATTCGTCTCTTAGCCTTATTCCTATCATCGAGGGAGAAGTGCCTGACTTTTTCATGTCTACTATCATTTTCGTTATTTCATCGTTCGAAAACTGAATCCAGTTGGGTTTCTGGTTGCTGTATATCTTTCTGGACTTTGATTTTCCTCTTTTTCTGGTATGCATTCGTGCCATTTTGATCCTAACCTTTGAGTCTTCCTTTATCTTTACCGTATTAATTTATTTTTTTGTTGTTCTGCTCCTTTAAAAAAACTTTGAAGCAATAAAGTGGTAAGCTTTATTGTTCAGACGAAACCATAGTTTCTCTCGTACTGGCATATGCATTCCATGGCCACAGACCAGATGGTGAGTTCATCTGGATATATGGAAATCCCTGATCCAAGGGAATAGACATCAGAAATGAAGTCCCCCTGAGAAAAACCTCCAATAATTACAGACTGATCTCCAGAGCCATGAAAAACGTCAGCAATTTTCCCAGGAATTCCTCTCGGAGAAAGCAATATCTGATCTCCTCCTGCCATATTGAGGGCATCTTTCCAGTTCCCGTCTGTAACCTTCATAAGAGTTTCAGACTGAGGTCCAATTGCCCCTTTGTCAAACAGATCTTCCATAAGGCCCACAAATCTGTTATATGATTTGGGAAGCCTGATGGAAGGGTTAATTTCTATAATCTGGTTGTTCCTGGTGTGTATTATCACCCTGAGCCCTGACTTCTTGTTCAGTATTGATTCGAGCGAGGTCATCAGCAGGTGAAAGATTATGTCTGGCCTGCCTCTTCGGTTTGATTCACCAGGAAAATAACGTTCAATAGCTGAATGCATGAAATTGCTATCCAGAAGCATTTTGGAAGCGGGTTTTCCTCTCTTCTTGGCCTGGATTCTAATTGAATAGTCATCCTTCATAATATCCGGTACGGTTTCCAGTTCAGCATCTATGACCACCAGTGAAAGCATTAACCATAATCTGAACATGATTAATATGTGCTTGCTGCATCAAGTCGAAAGGTGAAGAAAGTGGCAGTCAAGCTGAATAAAGGGCTCGTGGAGGTATATACAGGAAATGGAAAGGGGAAAACAACTGCTGCATTTGGACTTGCCTTCAGGGCACTTGGATGGGGCTTGAGAGTTTACGTAATCCAGTTCATGAAGCTTGGCACATATGGCGAGAACAGACTGGCAACCAAAATTGATGACAACCTTGTGGTGGAATATGTGGGGATGCCGTATTTCATAGCATGGGAGGAAGATATTCCTGCTGAGGACAGGAAGAGGATCAGGAATGTAGTCATCAGGCCACGGGGCAACCCTCCCGAGGAGTATGTGGAAAAAACCATGAAAGCTTTCAGAACAATGAAGGATCAGGTCTATGGCGGAAACTGGGACGTTGTAATAATGGACGAGATCAATGTTGCAGTTTATTATAATCTGCTTCCTCTGCAGGAGGTCCTTGACTTTATAGATAACAGACCAATCCACACTGAAATAGTCCTGACAGGAAGGAAAATGCCTGATCAGATAATTGAAAGAGCGGACCTCATAACGGATATGAGGGAAGTAAAACATCCCTATGCTGCAGGCGTTCCTGCCAGAAAGGGCATAGATTACTGACGTATCTGGGATACAATTAGTGGAAGGAAAACGTCACAAGACACTTAACAGCATTGCCATATGCCGCAGGTTAATTATTTAAGGTCTGGCATTATATATTTCAATGCTTCTTCCACCGGACACTGATGTACTGGTCGTTGCAAACCCCGGAACAGGAAAGACATGGGAGATTGCAGACACTGTTATTGGCCTGCTGAAGAACGGTGTGCCGGGCCAGAGGATCGCCTGCCTTACATTCACAAACAGGGCAGCCAGAGAGATGTTTGATAGGATAATGCAGATGGCTGCTGGTGATACCTCACTTCTACAATCCATCTATTCAATGGATATAGGCACCATGCACAGCCTGGCATTCAGAATGGATGAGGAGAGCACTCCTGACGATCTTGTTTCAAATTCACTTCTCCGTTTCTTAATTTTCAGGAAACTCAGGGAGCTGAAGACATTCAACTATTCAGATGATTATGTGAAATCAGATATTGTGCCACGGTTCGAAAACATGATCAGGTACATCAAGAGCTTCGGGATTTATCCACAGGACATAAACTCGGAGAAGGTTCTTGAAATTATAAGGGACAAGCTGGTGGACCAGGAAGATGATCAGATCGGGGTGGATGGCTATGAACGCCTTCTGCATGATTTCACCGAAATTTACGCATTCTATGAAGATTACAAGAAAGGACACAGAATGGTTGATTACAATGACATCCTGCACAATTACCTGATCCAGATAGATGCTCCGGTGAAGGATTATGTTCTTGTGGACGAGTTTCAGGACTTAAGCAGGGAACAGGTTTCGCTTGCAGAGAGAATCGCAACAAGGAGATTCTTTGTGGGGGACAGGAAGCAGTCCATATTCGGATTCCAGGGGGGAAGTTTGTCCCAGTTCAACGAATTCATTTCCCGGCAGGGCTACAGCAAAGTGACGAAGAAAATCAACAGGAGAAGCACCAACAATATTCTGAACTATTCATCAAGGCTACTGGAATCAAGGATTTCAGATGGCTCAATTTCCAGCGAACTTCAGGGTTTCCATAATCCAGAGAAGGGAGACGGCGAGAAGGTTACGGTAATTACTGCCGATGAGCCAGAAAGCGCTGCAGTTAATGCACTTACCGATATGCTTAACAGAGGAATTACAGGAGATTACGCAATTATTGTCAGGACAAACACACAGCTTGCAAGGATCCACAAACTTCTTTCCAGCACTGGACTGCAGTTCTCCTCAACACTAACCAAGGGTCGGCCATCGGACCAATTGAATGAGGTAATGTCCTTCTTAAGGGGTATTCTCCTGCCCGGCAGAGATTATCTTAAGAGGGCCCTTTTCACACCATTTTCAGGACTTTCATTTCACGAGGCTGTGGAAATCTCAGAGAAACTTCATAACAGTCAGGATGAATCCATCGTTCCGTCCCGCATCTCAGACCTGCGTGGAATGAATACTGGCATAGAGGTTGTGCGTACAGCACTGGATCAGGTCATAATCCCCATATCGGTTTCACTGGGACAGGAGTACTTCTCTGCTGCCTCTTCCATTTATTCTGCTTCCGCTGACTATCTGAACAACGTCACCGAATTCCAGCCGGAGGATTATCTGGATTTCCTGGACATGTCTGTTCTCGATCAGGAGGAAGACCTGAAGAAATCTCAAATCAATATACTGACTGTGCACAAGGCCAAAGGACAGGAGTTCCATAATGTAATTTACATTCCTTCACACACAAACGGGAGGTTGAAGTTCCTGGATCTGCTGTCATATGCCATTGTATCAAGCATTACCGGGATAGATGTGGAATCTGACCTTCGTGACGAACCCTACAGGATTGACTACGTCGCAATGACGCGGGCAAGGGAGAGGCTCATTGTTGTTACAGATCGCAGAACATGGAAGGAATTTTACCTGGATGATAAAATATGCCAGATTGTGGAGAATCATACGCAATCAGATTTTAGTCTTGTTAGAAAATATGATGCGGCATATTCCATGTTCGTCAATGGAAGGACAGAGGACGCAGCTAAAATAATAAGAGAAGACAGGGACTGGATCAGGAGGAGAATCTCACAGTATTTTTCAAATCTTACTGAACTTTCACCCTCACTGGTAAAGCTGGCAGCATCGCCGTGGGACTTCCTGCATGAAAACATTCTGGGAATAAGGGAGCAGAGGCAGAGTGCTGCCACCGGCATCGAATTTCATCGCCTTGCTGAACAATACACAACTGGCAGGGTCAATGCCAGCGAAATTCCGGATGCATTATCCGGAATGATTGGAGCAATTGATCAGATCATCGCCAGTATGCCGGGTAAATATGCCAGAAAGCCGTGGAAAACAGAGACAAGATTTTCAATTCCGCTCAGGGAGTTTCTTGTCATGGATCATATACCGCCTGACATGATCATGAAGGGAACTATCGATGCGATTTTTTCTGCTCAGGACGGGAGTTCCCACCTTATCCTGGATTACAAGACGAGTAGGGATATAAAGAGCGAATACTGGCAGCAGATATGGTCATACTGCAGGCTTTTTTCAGCTTCAACGGGCACAGATCCTGCCAGCATCCAGGGAGCCATAGCCTATGTGAATCTCAGGGGACCGGTTAATTCCGGGACGCCTGAATCCGAACTTATCATTAGGGAATTCAGTGATCTGAACAGGCAGTCCAGGACAGTGACGGAAGGAATACTGAAGGTGTTGCAGTTCCGGGAAGATCCGGAAATGTTCATTCAGTTACTTCTTTCCAGGAAGCCCCAGCGTGACCTTGACATGCGCCTTGCCGGTTTACTGGACTGACGATTCCTTTTCTGGCAACCGCAGGTTTTCCATCTGAATGGTGACAGATCTCCGAAGTGCCGTTCCTGCAAGGACTGCAATCAGAACTATTGATCCCGTAATTATCATGAGCATCCGGACGCCAATCAGTTCAATGGTCAATATGTAGAGAACCAGTAAAGATATTCTGGCTGCGACCGTCAGAATGTACACATTTCCATTGAAGCGCCCGATCTCCTCCGCAGGAACATTCCTCATTACAAGTGTATTTCTTGATATCCTATTGCCAGCATTTCCTGTGCCATGGCTGGCCTGAAAGAGGAAGAATATTGCAATAATTGGAAACATGGGCATAAGGAGGCTTCCTGCTACATAGATCAGCGAAAACATCATGGCGGACCTGAATTCTCCCATTTTCTTAATTGACAAAGGAGCCAAAATGCCTGCTGTAACTGCGGACAGAGCATAAATTATTTCGGATTCAGCAAGAGTCCCTGGCGTACCATTGAGTAGTTGAGCTATGAAGATTGGTTTAAGATAATTGCCTGAGACTACAGCAACATAGGGCATGTTAAAAAGGAATATGAACAGGGCCGCGCTCCATCTCATTTTCCGGCTTGTTGAAATACCGGCACTGGGTGAACTTCGGGCAGGAAACTGTAAGCACACATTACGGACATATGCAAGCGGAAGCAATAACAGCACCCCGGCTGCACCGCTGGCCAGAAGAATGTATGGAAATGGCACAACGTTCCAGAGTATTGTGGAAAGTAACGCTCCCATGATGACGGGCGTCTGCCCCAGTACCTCTGAAAGCCCATTGTAATTTCCGGCATCCCTGCTCCTTATCATGGACTGCGCCATTGAAGCATAGACCTGGTATGAAACTGTATAATAAATTTCAATGATGAGGAGCATCACTAGAAGTATTACTTCATAGTGCCCCATCAGGAAAATCTCAAATCCGGCTGCCAGAGTGGAGATGGAGAATACCGCCTGATTGATCGTCTGTATTTTTTTTCGGTTAAACCGGTCAATGGCCCTGGACAGGTACGGCTGTATTAAGAGTTCGGCAACAAGCGACAGGATCATTGCAGAACCGAAAGCCGCCAGGAACGATCTGTTGTCGGCGAGCCTGAAAATTACATCGATATCCGCAGGCACAGGTGCGATGATGCTTGCAAACCTTGCCATGGATAGGTTTCGAAATTGACTGCCATCATTCATTGTGAACGTCGGATCAGTCTGGAGGCAATAATAAAGAAAACAATTTGTAAAGTTTATAAATTAAATATGATAAAATTTAATTGCCTGAATGCACTGGCAGATTATGCAGGAATATCCCACCGAAACGAGGTTGATCCTTGTTCTGAAGGAAAAAGGGCAGAGAAGCCTCCAGGATCTATCCCACGACCTTGGAATCTCAAAAATGGGAGTGCTGAATCACATAAAACACCTTGAATCCAGGGGGCTTGTGAGAAGAATCCAGAAGAAAGGACGCGTGGGAAGGCCGTACTATCTATTCGCTGTTACGGAGGATTCCAAAGAGAATCTGGCAAATTCAAACGCCTGGATGCTGCAGAATCTGGTCAGCTACCTGAAAGAAACCGGGCATTCAGACCTTATGGAGCAGTTTCTCAGGGACAGGTATGAACAGATAAGAATTGATTATGAGAAGAGGCTGAGTCATCTTGGTAAAGACCAGAAAATCCAGGAACTGGTAAGGATGAGGGAAGACGAGAGTTATTTTCCTGTCCTCAGGGATATGGGCCACGACTCATTTGATCTGCAGGAATTCAACTGCCCCATATATCAGATCTCCAGATATTTTGGAATTGCCTGCAATCTGGAAACCAGCTTGTTTTCATCTGTTCTGGACATGGACGTGGAATCGACTCACAGACAGGTTGATGGCCATGGCGTCTGCAGATTCCTCATACGGCCACATGCTCATAGGGAATGATACTAAAATTGTAATAAACCAGAAGCTGAAAATGGCAAAAAATATAATGAATCTTCAGTAATCAGTTCAGCTTTTCAACTTCCTTCTTTATTGCTTCGAAGTCCGGAAGGTTGCCGGCATTTTCAGTTACCCATTTATATTTCACGACTCCATCCTTGCCTATGAGAAATACCGCCCTCTTTGACGCGTGAAATCCCGGTATGTTAAGGAAACTGTCGTAAAGTACGCCGTACTTCTTGCTAACTTCCGTTGTGATGTCACTGAGAAGCTCAAAGTTCAGTTTATTGGCCTTTGCAAATTCCGATTGGGCAAATGGGGTGTCTGTGCTGACTCCTATGACCTTTGCCTTGAGGTTGTTGAAGCTTGCCATGGAATCACGGAAGGTGCACATTTCCTGGGTGCAGACAGAAGTGAATGCTCCAGGGAAGAACGCAAGCACCACGTTCTGCCCTTTGTAATCTGACAGCTTCTTTTCCTTCAGCGACGCATCAAGCAGTTTGAATTCCGGTGCCTTTTCTCCGACATTTACTGACATATAACTTCTACCTCTCAATACATACCATGCACATTGCATCACTTTTGATAATGCAATTCATACGCCCTTTCAGGGCACACATGGTGTTCAAATCATTGCACCAAGACATATAAAGACTTCTAAATTTTGAGCAGGACAAAGGACTTTGTGCAACCCCCTGATTATGCACCTTAAGAAATGCCATTTCCAATCATTTGCTGATTCATGATACGGAACGATCCCTGTGATCCCCGGATAATGTCACAACGCAAAATTGTGTCTTATTCCCGGGAATCTCAGTTCACCTGTATGGTAAATTGAGCCAGGGATGAATTGACCATCTTGAAAGGGGGCGTGTCGCAATAGCATAAATACCATTTTACGATTCACCCGTGTTGAAATCAGTATGGCTTCTTTCCGGAGGAAAGGACTCTTTTCTTGCTGCCGAGACTGCACGGGATCAGGGACATGAGATAGGCTTAGCCTTAACTGTAATACCAGAGGAATTCTCATTGATGTATCATTACCCGAACGCATCAAAAGCTGAACTTGTGGCCGGAATGCGTGGAACTCCATGGATGAGTGTTTCCGAAGACAGGTTAGCTTCCACTCTAACCGATCTCAGGAAGCAAGGTTATGATGAACTGATCTCTGGGGCCATTGCCTCGGAGTACCAGAAGACACGTCTGGAAAAATTATGCACTGAAATAGGAATGGTATCATTCACGCCGCTCTGGCACAAAGATCAGTCAGACATAATCAGGGAGCTTATACTGAGGGGAATAGGCGCAATTATTGTTTCCGTGTCAGCAGAGGGCTTCACTGAAAAAGATATAGGAAGATCCATAGATGATGATTTCCTCAGGGATCTGGAGAGCAGGAACAAGCGCTATGGGATTAACATAGCCGGGGAAGGTGGGGAATATGAAAGCTTTGTGCATTCTGCATATGGATGCAGCATAAGCATCAGCCGGTCCCACAAGATATGGGAAGGTTCCCATGGATACCTTATCATAGACGACACTGAGCTTGTTCAGTCAAGGGTTGTCTGAACATTGTCCTGATCAGCAGGCGAGAAACGTTTCAGATCCATTGAGATATAGATGATCTCCCTGAGTATTCTCATTAATCTGGACAGGTCCCTGGTCTCTGGCTCCATCATTGTGTTGGACTGCGGTATCTTTATTCCCTGGTCGCCCAGTTTCTCGATCATTTCCATTTTTTTTGGAGACATTACCTTCCTGTAATCCCTTGCTGGATCCACGTTGCAACGCTCCAGCTCCCTGGCAAATATGGGTCTGTTGAACAGGTAGTTAAGCACGAGGAGTGCGTCACCCCCCGAATCTTCACTCCCTGTTCTTGTTACTGCCAGGCCAACAAGATCATAGATATCGCGGCTTCCGTTCTGGTTGATTGAATAAATCCTTGAAGGTTTTATCTCCTTCTCACGCAGGAAACCGGAATCCACCATTGCCTTGAGATACCCCGTAAGGACCAGGCGATGTAGAGATCTCCCCTTTTCCTCAAGAGATTTCTGGAGCCCTGATATTGACTTTTCCTCGGTGGTGAGGTCGGAGATAATATCGTCCTTCAGCAGCCTTTCAGTATGAAGAGAGTTCATGTGTTTCCACCATCCTTTCCAGCACTGATAATGAGGGTTTCCTCGAGTACCCTTTCGCATATCCTGGAGGCACTTCCAGTGAATGTTCTGGGGTCGGCAAGTCCCTTCTCAACACCCCGGGGAAGCCTTTTAAGGTAGCCCCCATCCTTGAGTGTCTTCAATAGCGACGAATGTGTTGCGTGTGCCCTCATGGCAGCCTCCCTCACCAGTTCATGCGCCTCCTGGCGTGGAACCCCTGCCCTGGTCATTTCCGAAACCAGCCTTTCGGAAAGGACAAAATCATCATCCATGAGATTCTGCAGCATCCTCTCAGGAAAGACAAGCAGAGTTTCAAGAATCTCGGCCATCTTAACCATTGCATGGTCCGAAAGGATGCATACGTATGGAATTATGAACCTTTCTGCAGCACTGTTTGTAAGGTCACGTTCATGCCAGGTGACAGCCCCCTCGTATTCAGGTATTATGAAACTCCGGACAAGACGCGAGATACTGCAAACGTTCTCGGAATTGATTGGGTTGACCTTGCTGGGCATTGAGCTCGATCCAACCTGCTTTTCCATATCAAAAAATTCAGAAACCTCACCAATCTCTGGTCTCTGCAGGTTCCTGATCTCTGTGGCAACCTTCTCAAGCGAAGTCACTATGCCATTGATGACAGACAAGAACTCGATGTACCTGTCTCTATTGACAACCTGAGATGATGCGCTTTCCGGAGCAAGCCCAAGCAACTCCATAACCCGGTCCTGAATTTCAAGTGCTGCGTCTCCAAGGGCTGCGCCTGTTCCAACTGGTCCCATTATCTTACCGGCAAGTATCCTCTTTCTTGTTTCTTTCACTCTTATAACGTGCCGGTTCATCTCTGAGAGATAAACAGCCATCTTCAGTCCGAATGTGATTGGACTGGCGTGTTGCCCGTGGGTTCTTCCAAGCATTACTGAATCCTTGTGCTTCCTTACAAGTGAGGACATAGCATTCTGAATCCTTGAAAGATCATCCTGGAGGTAAGCATAGAACTCCTGTATCTGCAGGGCTGTTGCTGTATCTATTATATCGTTGGAAGTGACTCCAAAATGGACATAGCTTGCACCTTCATGGCATTTCTCGGTGAGTGCCTTCACCATTGCCATAATATCATGCTTTATTTCAGCCTCTATTTCCCTGACTCTCTGCACTTTAACAGCGTTGGAATCCACAACATTCACTATGTCAATGTAAGCTTCTCTGGGAATCAGGTTATGCTCTGATTCTGCCTGGGCCAGGAATTTTTCAACTTTCAGCATATGGCGAAGCTTTGACTCCTCAGAAAATATGGATTTTACGGCATCTCTGCCATATCTGTATTCTATGGGTGATATCGACACATGGGTTTATTGGCATGATGTCCTAAAAACTTTCCAGAGGAGTGATCTGGTGGCTGATAAATCCAAACGTATTGGCATGAAACTTTTCCGTACAGATTGACTCTGCAGATAATTAATTAAGGCACAAGTACAATCACATGGTGTTGAAAGTTCCCAGATTTGCCAGAATAAAGCCTGATGGTCAGGATAATGCAGTTGCTGAGATCATAGGGACGATCCTTCTCATAGCAGTTGTTATAGTTGCATTTACTGGATTTCTTGCATGGTATATCCCAACCACAACAGCATCCAATGAAAGCAGTTTCCAGATCAGTGAAAGAACCGCGTTTTCTGACCTGGTTTCCCAGATGCACTCTCCGCAGTCAGGAAACGGATCAACCATAACAGAGACAATTCCAATGGGAATAGGCGGAGCTCCTCCATTTGAGCCTGCAACAGACACTTCCTTGTCCATATATTCATCCGGGGCATCATACTATTCTCAGCTTTCAGTGAATTTCTCATATACGGTCACGAATTCATCGGCTTCCAGGACTGTATATGTGCAGCAAAATATCACAACAGCAGGGGAGGTTCAATCCGGAAGCCAGATGCAGTACATAACTGCGATAAATTATATAATAGAAGATGGAGCACTCCTGGAATCCTATGGATCATCACAACCAGCCTCGTTCCTTGGACCGCTGCCAATTACTGTGACACCATCGACCCTTGGAATGGATATTTTCGGCATATCCGGGCACAACGAAACATTTTCCGGCACCAGTCCGGCAACTCTCTCCTTCATGATCTCCAATGGGCCGCAGATTTCACTTTCCAACAATAGCCTCTCGGTTTATTCCGGGCAGATTGTCGCAGTATCAAACATAACGCTGCATTCCATGTCGTACAGTATAAACAGTACTTTCTATGAAACGTGGAACCATGCTCTGTATGTGCAATTCAACAATTCACTTGCCAGTTATGCCTTCACCAGCAGTCTCTCTTCATGGAATTTTACCGGAGTGAATATGGCTGCGGGCGTTGCCAGTGGGGCTGTCCATATTTATCTGGTCAAGCCTGTGCATCTACAGTCATTGAATATCAGGGAAATTGGGCTTATACAGACAATATGATTGTTATACCTGATAAATTGTCATCTGTCTAAAATATTACCTGATAAAAAACCTTAAAAATAGCAGAAAGCTACCAATTGGATTGAATGTATCAGGAAAAGTATGAACTTACAATAGGAAAGATATTTGCGGCCGCAGTCAGGAACAACCCTGAACAGATAATTTCCTACAAGGGAGAGGAAAGGGTAACCTACAGGGAATTCATGGAACGGGTTGAGAAGATTGCCCGCGGGCTGGTAAAGCTTGGCCTGAAGAAGGGTGACAGGGTTGCAGTGCTGGACTGGGACACCATCAGGTATCTGGAAGCATATTACGCAGTTCCAATGGCAGGCGGTGTCCTTCATACGGTCAACATAAGGTACCCTCCTGAACTGATTTTCTATACCATGCAGCATGCTGAGGACCGGTTTGTCATAATAAGGGATGAGTTCATACCGCTCATAGAAAAGAGCGTTCAGCTCTTTGACTTTGTAAATAAATGGATAGTTTCATCTGACGGTCCAAAGCCTGCAATGATGCTTCCCGAAGCACTTGTATACCAGGATCTCCTCAGCGGAGTTGAAGGCGTTGCACTGCCTGAGGTCAGCGAGGACGATGTGGCCACAACATTCTACACATCGGGCACAACCGGTCTGCCAAAGGGTGTTCTTTTCACGCACAGGCAGATCGTGCTTCATACAATGGCAATGATCTCAGGGCTCTCTGACGAACCCATAAACCTCAAGAGTACAAGCCCAATAATGCCAATTGTTCCAATGTTTCACGTTCACTCATGGGGCGTTCCATACATGGCAATAATGAAGGGACAGAAGTATGTGCTTGCAGGCAGGTACGACTTTGACAGGATGCCTGAGATAATGGAGAAGGAAGGTGTCAAGGTGAGCCTCATGGTGCCATCCATCCTATACATGCTCATGTCCAGCAAGAACAGCCAGAAACTGAAGAATCTTGATCTGAGAGTGGTTGTTGGGGGAGGGGCCCTCTCGTCCGGGCTTGCACAGATGGCAGATTCATTCGGGATCAAGGTGATTTCAGGATATGGCATGTCTGAAACAGCGCCTGTTCTCACCCTTGCAACTTACAACCAGAAACTCGATTCCATGGACGAAAAAAAGAAGATAGAATACCGCACCAAGACAGGCATACCCATACCGCTTGTGGAAATCAGAGTTGTGGACTCAGATGGGAAAGAAGTAAAGCATGATTCGAAGTCCATAGGCGAGATAATAGTCCGTTCTCCCTGGCTCACGAGGGAGTATGTTAAGGACGAGGATAATACCAGAAAGCTGTGGAAAGATGACTGGATGCATACAGGTGATCTGGCGGTTGTGGACGATCTTGGATATCTCTCCATTGTTGACAGGGAAAAGGATGCGGTCAAGTCAGGAGGGGAATTCATTCCCACTATAATACTTGAAGATGTGATCAGCACCTATCCGGGCATAGCTGAGGCTGCAGTTGTGGCCAAGCCAGACAAGAAATGGGGTGAAAGGCCGGTGGCATTCGTATCGGGGCTGAAAAAAGTGGAACCACAGAAGATTGTAGACCACATGATGAAATATGTGGAATCAGGGAGGATAGCAAAATTCTGGATTCCAGATGAGTTCATTCCGGTTGATTCATTCCAGAAGACAAGCACCGGCAAAATTGATAAAAAGCCCCTCAGGGCGCGTTTTTCGCCGTAAACTCCTTCCTGAGGGCCTCAACTACCTCTTCGATGCCCTTCCTGAGGGGCGTCGGGTCCTTTATGAGGGGATTGGCTGCAACAAGCTCGGACGCCTCCGGAAGCACGTAGTCTTCATGGTGGGTCTTTATTTTTCTTCCGGTCACATCTTCCACAAGCTTCAGGAGACTGTTCACGGAAGTTCCAATGCCACTTCCAATCTCATGATACCCCTCCTGCACTTCACCGTCTATTATCATTTTGATTGCCCTGACAACATCTCTGACATGGATGAAATCCCTTACATTGTTGCCATCACCGTAGATAACCGCCTCTTCGCCCTTCAGTGCAGCCTTTGCGAACAGAAATACAGCACCTTTCCTGCTGGTTGGGCCATAGATGTTAAAGAATTTCATTACATGCCTCTTCGTTCCATACATGGTGTGATAAAGCTCTATCCACTCAACTGTCTGCTTCTTTGAAAGAGAATACGGATTTGTGGCCTCCATGACTGATCCTGATGTGGGGAATATGAATGTTGCCCCATTTTTCCTGCAGTATTCAAGCATCCTGAGTGAGAATACCATGTTGTCATCAAAATACTCAAATGGTTTCTCTTTGGACATCCTGATAAGAGTCCTGGCTCCCATGTGCACTATATAATCATATTTCCTGTCAACAAACTGGTCACCAATATCAATACCGCTGACATCATAACCCTGAGCCTGTAATGTACTGAATACCTGGCTTCCAATGAATCCTCTGTGGCCTGTAACAAGTATCTTCATGGTCATAAATATCAATGTTGCTGTTATTTTTTTGTGTGTTTTCTCCCTAAATGATGCAGGACTGTACCTATAAGGTTTAATATTGCCCATCAATCGATTGTCGTGTTATATAGTCTTATCCTCATTGTAATTTCCGCCCTAACGGGCATTTCTGTCATATATTACGTTCTGAACTCGTACAGTTCATTGAAGTATTCTGGCGTAACACATCCGGAGAATGTGGATCTGAGCAAGGTTACCATCGCAATGCCTGTGTACAACGAGGATGTGGATGTTTTCAGGGAATCAATAGAGTCAGTGGCAATGCAGGGATGTAAGTTTGTTGTGGTTGGGGACTCAAGTGATGAACCTTACCGTTCAATTGTGGAAAAGGCTGGAGGGAAATTCATCCTTCAGGAAATTAGGGTAGGCCAGAAAAAAGCAATTTCCAGGGCATTTGATTTTGTTCATACAGAATTTGTCCTTCTTGTGGACAGCGACACTATTCTTCCACTCAATGCGGTGGCCAGCATGCAGAGCTATTTCGACAGCACAGTTGGCGGTGTTGGCGCCAACATAGGCATAAAGAAGACCGGATCAGCAGTGGCATATGCATCTGAATTCATAGAAAGATCAAGGGAGGTGGTGTTCAGAGCCATGTCTGCACACGGTAATGTGATGAATCTGGATGGTGCGTGTGTGATGTTAAGAACTGAACTTGTCAGGCCTTTCATTAAATCCGATGAGTTCCTGGAATTCAAGTTATTTGGCAGACCAAGCGTACTTGGAGAAGACTGGCTCATCACCGGATATATAATCAATAAAGGATATCGGGCTGTCAAGGATTACAGCACGAGAGTGGAAAGCTATCCGCAGAAAGATGCCAGAAAGTTCCTTAAGCAGAATGTAAGATGGGCAAGATCAGGATGGATACGTTTTGGTCGCGAACTCATGGATGGAACCGCCACAAGGGCCGGGAAATTCTACACATTCGAACTCATATACACTTATCTGCTTCCAGTAATTGTTCTGGGATTTGGGATTTTCAGGTTCTTTGCCTTTTTCCAGGCCAATCCGGGTGCACTCCATTTCATGAATATAGTTGACGACATACTGCTCATAAGGCCGTCAGATGTCGGATATCTCATCTACACCAAGCTCACAATAACTTTTGCTAACATTTCAGGTTCAATGATATTTCTGGGTGCAGTAATAACCCGCATGAAAGGGGAAAAGCTCAAAACAATTGCATTCGGCGCACTGGGGCTCCTGGTGCTGTTTGTAACAAACATTTACGGCATATTTACTTTCTGGAAGAGCGGAAATCACTGGCTCACCAGATAACCCTACTACCCGAATGGTTCGGCTGAAAAGAGCAAGTATATCCCCGATATTCTTTATTTCCAATCAGGGGGGCTTTGCAAATCTTAATAGGATTAATAGTATTTATTTGGCATAAATGATGCCTTCAGGTGGTTATGGTTTGGAAGACAACGATGAGGATTTTACAACATCAGACGCTGAACTTCAGGAGTACCTTGAAAAACTGAGGGTAAAAATCAAGATATTTGGAGCCGGAGGCGGCGGTTCCAATACCATTAACAGGCTGATGAGGGAAGGTATTAAAGGTGCCACTCTCATAGCATGCAACACAGATGCGCCACATCTGCTGAAGACCAGGGCAAATCACAAGATACTCATGGGGAAGAACCTGACCAGGGGCCTGGGTTCCGGTGCAGATCCCCGCATAGGTGAACAGGCGGCAAGGGAATCTGACCAGGACATAATGAAATATGTCACCGGAACGGACATCGCATTTATTACTGCAGGCCTGGGTGGAGGAACAGGCACAGGATCTGCCCATTACATAGCAGGGAGGGCGAAGGACAGTGGCGCTCTCACAATATCGGTGGTCACTCTCCCATTCACGTCAGAGGGGAAAATCAGGATGGAGAACGCAATGTGGGGACTCAGGAAGCTCCTCAAATCTTCGGATACTGTAATAATCATACCCAACGATAAGCTGAAGGAACTTGTTCCTGATCTTCCACTTGAAAAGGCATTCAGGGTTGCTGATGAAATAATAGTGAGAGCCATAACAGGAATATCAGATCTTGTGACGAAACCCGGCCTCATAAACCTGGATTTCAACGATCTCAAGACGGTCATGAAGGATTCTGGCCTTGCCATGATTGGGATGGGTATGTCAGAAGGCGAACCAGGGCCCAGGGTTGATGAGGCAGTTCAGAAGGCAATGAATTCGCCATTTCTCCAGTTTGATCTTTCCAGCGCAAGTGGCGTGATCATAAACGTGACCGGAGGCCGGGACATGCAACTTGAGGAGGCCAGCAATGCTGCAGAATTCATCAGGAAGAAGGTGAGCCGGAGCACCAGAATCATCTGGGGCGCCACCGTTGATCAGGCTTATGACAACAGAGTGGAAGTCTTAATAGTGGCAACTGGAGTCAGCGCCGCTGAGATCCAGGGCACTGAAAAGAAGGACTCCGGAAGCGACATCGACATGGTGTCATGAGTCAGCAGAAACGCTGCAAGCTTGTACTGCCCGTGGAAATCCGGATTAGCATCCTTGTTGCAGCATGGGTTAAAGAACATTTTTAATATTGGTGAAAATACGGCATGGTTACTTGCCGGCAGATGGCAGTATGACACTACCGAAGCCGGGATTGCGGTGGAAAATTCATGGAACAATATAATGTGATGGATCTGAAAGTCATTGCCAGAAACATTAGACGAAAAATCATAGAGATGGTTTACGAGGCAAAGAGCGGGCATCCTGGGGGATCTCTAAGTATTGCTGATATTCTTGCCGTACTCTATTTCAAGGAGATGAACATTGATCCGCTTGAACCTGATGATCCAGACAGGGACAGGCTCATCATGAGCAAGGGGCACGCATCGCCCGGCCTCTATGCAACTCTGGCCCTGAGGGGTTACTTTCCTGAATCTCTTCTGGGCGGTTTCAGGAAGCTGAATTCAAAGCTCGAAGGACATGTCCACAGGGGAGTACCCGGAGTGGAGGCCTCTACAGGCTCCCTTGGGCAGGGACTGGGAATCGGCGTGGGGATCGCACTTGCTGCAAAACTTGATCACAGGGACTACCGTACGTACGTCATTCTTGGGGATGGAGAGATAGAGGAGGGCAGCGTGTGGGAATCATTAATGGCTGGATCAAAATACCGTCTCAACAATCTTATTGCCATCCTGGATCGGAATGGCGTCCAGCTTGACGGTTATACCAGTGATATAATGCCACTTGGCGATATCGGCAGCATGGTGGAAAGCTTCGGATGGGAAGTTCTGGAGATAGACGGCCATGATTTCAACCAGATCATATCTGCGGTTGAAAAGGCTAAGAAAGCTACAGACAGGCCCGTATTAATTCTTGCGCATACAGTAAAGGGCAAGGGTGTAAGCTACATGGAAAACAACCCGAAATATCATGGCTCCCCTCCTGCAAACGATGAGGAATACAGGCAGGCGCTGGAAGAGATTGGAGGCGAGTGAAATGAAAGCTGAAAGCCTTCGGGAAACTTATGGCGAAGAGCTCCGGAATCTGGGTCGCACACACGGCAACATTGTTGTTCTGGATGCTGATCTTTCCAGCTCAACAAAAACTGCTGTATTCGGCAAGGAGTTCCCTGACAGGTTCTTCAACATGGGCATAGCCGAGCAGTCCATGGTGGAGACTGCCGCTGGTCTGGCACTTTCAGGGAAAAAAGTTTTTGCATCCACATTTGCGGTTTTCCTGACAAGAACCTACGAACAGTTGAGACAGTCTGTTTGCTACAACAATCTTGACGTTAATTTTGTTGTGACCCACGCTGGAATAACGGTGGGTGAAGATGGGGCAACACATCAGATAGTGGAGGACCTGGGCATAATGAGCGGCCTTCCGAACATGAAGGTAGCTGTTCCGGTAGATTCCGTGGAAACAAGGAGCGTCATTGACTATCTTGCAAATCAGGGAAGGGGACCTTACTATGTCAGGTTGACAAGGGAGAAGTTTCCGGTACTGAATGATCCGTCCTATGAGTTCAGGCCTGGAAAGTCAACTGTCCTGAAGGATGGGGACGACATCACCATTATGGGAATAGGCGTAATGGTCTCATTTGCCCTTCAGGCAGCCGATGCGCTGAAATCCAAGGGCATAGATGCAAGGGTTGTCAACATGTCCTCTATCAAGCCGATGGACAGGAAAGCAGTGATTGACGCAGCACGGGACACCGGCAAGATTGTCACTGTAGAAGAACATTCCATTTACAATGGCCTTGGAAGCAGGGTTGCCGAGATAGCTTCGGAAGAGTATCCTGTACCGGTGTGGAGGATGGGAATGAAGGACACATTCGGAAAGTCCGGAAAATCATGGGAGCTCTTCGATTATTTTCATATGGGAGTTAATGATATGGTAAAGTTTGCTGAAGCTTGCTTCAGGGAGGAACCTAGATATGAAAATCTTTCTTGATACTTCAAATGTTGAAGAGATTAAACAGGGTGTAGATCTTGGGTTGGTAGACGGGGTAACAACAAATCCCAGTCTGGCTGCAAGAGAGGCGGGCAAGGGAAAGAGCTTTCAGGATATAATAAAGGAAATACTCAATATAACGCCTGGCCCGGTGAGCGTGGAGGTTGTTGCAACAGATTATGACAACATGATGAAACAGGCACTGAAGATCTCCCAGCTGGGTGCAAATGCCGTCATAAAGATTCCCATGACCCTTGACGGCCTGAAGGCCATAAAGAGCCTCAAGGAAAAGAGGATACCGGTGAACTGCACGCTGATATTCAATCCAATCCAGGCTCTGCTGGCCGCAAAGAGCGGTGCAGAATATGTGTCACCTTTCGTGGGAAGGCTTGACGACATAGGTGAGGATGGAATGCAGATCATTGATGAAATCAAGACCATATTTGTGAACTACGGCATTTCCACCAAGATCCTTGTGGCCTCAGTCAGAAACCCCATACATTTCCTCAGATCGGCAATCATTGGGGCTGATGTAATAACTCTCCCATTCGACGTCCTGAAGAAGCTGCCATCCCATCCTAAGACAGACGAGGGGCTGGCAAGATTTCTGGACGACTGGAAGAAAGTCTCCCCTGATGGAAGTTTCCCGCTCTAGGATCCCCATCATAACTTCACTTTTCTGTCCAGTATTGCCTTTGCCAGCATAACTTCAGTGCCAGATAGCCCAACAGAAAGGAACATTGTTACGTCTTCTGGGGAAATGCGGCCAGGGCGTTTCCCGCATATTATTTCACTGAGATCCGTAATCTTTTTCCCAGCCATTATGTGCGGCGGATCGTAATCCTCAAGCTGTGCAGGAGAGTCTGTGGCAAGTACTGTACAGAGTTCTGCCACAGCAGGATCTATCTCACTGTTTCCTACAGACTTCCGTCCAACTGCAACTAAGTGGGTGCCTTTTCTGATTTTCTCAGGAGAGAATAGGGGAGAACCGCTCCTTGTGGCTGTGATTATTACATCAGATATTGCTGCAACTTCTTCTGCGCTTTCCATCTCATATACTGGCACATGGGCGTAACTTCTTAATTTATCTGCGAAGGAATGCAGGTGATTTGGATTTCTTGAATGAGAATATATGGCTGAGAAGTTTCTGACATTGAGGGCAGCCATAACCTGATGAAAAGCCTGCACACCTGATCCAATTATTCCAAGGGATTCTGCATTGCTGTTGGACATGTATTTAATTGATAGCGCTCCAATAGAGGCTGTTCTGTAAGCGCCAAGAAGAGATCCTTCAACAACTCCATCAAGATGTCCAGAAGCAGAATCGTATACAGCAGTCATCTGCTGGTCATGGGGAAATGTTGTGTAGACCCTGAAGCCTGCAACATGCTGCATAATGCTGCCTCCAGCGGTGAATACAAGCTGTCCATCGGTCAATCCAGCGTGCAGTCTGGGCGGGCTTTCCAGTGTTCCGTGACAACGCTCAGTGAAGCACTGCTCCAGGACGGAAATGCTTCTCCCTATTCCAAATTCCGCCACGTCATTGTCATCTGCCATTGAAATCATTGTTGTCCAAAACCCCAGCAAATTATTAAAGCCATCAGTTTATAAAATTTAAAAAAGATAAATTCTCAGGCAAATTAGAATACAAAGGGACGAAAATAAAAGAAAAGCAATGCCGGGCATCCAGGCATACCGGTCAGGATAATGGTGATCTGCCATGGCACGTAATCTGAGCCAGTTCTATAATTGCCGGAAAAGATGAGGGTTCAATACAGCCTCAATGTCTCAAGATTCTTCAGAGAGACAGCCTCGATCCCGAACCTGGAGCGTATGAGCCGCGCAAATTCAACTGCGTTTTCGCCATCCCCATGGTTGACAAGTATCCTGTGGGGCTTAGGCTGCATTGTGGCTATATACGCAAGTAGCTGTCTCTTGTCAGAATGTCCTGAAAATCCTTCAGCATTCTCGACTGCCATCTTGATCTCATATTTCGCCTGTCTGCCGTTCTCCGACAGGGTTACATCCGGAGATCCGCGCTGGATGCGGCGTCCCAGTGTTCCATCCGCCTGGTAACCCACAAACACAAGGGAATTCTTTGGCGAAGGGGCCCAGCTTTTGAAGTACTCCATCACAGGGCCGCCGTTCATCATTCCTGACGTTGCAAGTACGATCTGGTTCTCAGTTGAATCGCATATATCTTCACGCTGCTTCTTTGATTCAACTCTCCTGAATATGGGGCTGAGGAACGGGTTCTCTCTCTTGACCATTATGGCTTCCCTGAGATTCTTGTTCAGATACTCAGGATAAGCTGCATGAATGGCTGTTGCCTCCATTATCATGCCATCAAGGTAAACAGGCACATCGCGCAGTTTCCCTGTTCTGACGGCCTCTTCCAGAACAAGCATGACCTCCTGGCTTCTTCCCACTGCAAAAACAGGTATGAGAACTGATCCGGATCTTTCGAAAGTTCTGTTGATTATATCAACAAGATTGTTTGAGGCCTCCGCACGCGGGTGGTGATAGTCATTCCTTCCGGCGTATGTTGATTCAGTCATGAACGTCTCTGCCCGTGGGAATTTGTTGTTTGCAGGGTTGAAGAGCCATGTCTTCTCGAATTTCACATCACCGCTGAGCACCACGTTGTAGAGGCCCTCTCCAATGTGGAGATGAACGGATGCCGATCCAAGAATGTGCCCGGCGTTGTAGAATGTCAGCCTAACATCCCTTGTTATGTCCGTTGTTTCATTGTACCTGAGGACTATTGATCTTTTGAGGGCTTCTCTGATATGCTTTGATTCGTATGGCCCCTTATGGCCCTCAGCATGAGCAACCTTTATGTAATCATTCTGGAGCAGTGCTGCAAGGTCCCTGGTGGGTGGTGTCATGTAAACCGGTCCTTCATAGCCGTATTTATACAGAATAGGCAGGAGTCCGGAATGGTCAAGGTGAGCATGGGTCAGCACAACAGCATCTATTGCACTGAATGGCTGCATTTCTGGAATATACAGGTATGGTGCGCTGGCCCATGGGGAATCCTCATCTCCGCTGACGTTCATCATGCCGCAGTCAACAAGGATGCGTGAGTTGTTGGTCGAAACAAGGGTGGCACTGCGCCCAACTTCCCTGTGCCCGCCCACTGCCGTTATGCGAATCCAGGTTTCTCCGGGCATGGGCGGGATGTTCAGTTTTTCCCCGAGATTGTGCAGGAAAACCTTGCGTTCCTGCTTGACTTCCCTCATGAACTCCCTCATTTCCTTGACCGTTCTGGAATGCATGGGTGGGGCCCTGACGAACCTGGGAGACCATTTGGTTTTCTCCTTTATGGTGGATACATATTCGGCATCCCTGGCAGTTATAATGGATGGTTCTTCCACTTCTATTACTGCCTCTCCGGTGTCGGATTCAAAATAGACGTCCCTGAATCCGGCCTCATCAGGAATTATCTCATGTATGATCAGTGTTGCCTCCTCCTCAGGCAGTAAAATACTTGGGTCCGGCCTTATGGCAATCCTCCTTCTGAGTTCCTGTGCGATCTGCTTTGCCAGATCATCCCTGTGTGAGAACAGATCAAGGTTCTTGGTGTAGACTACAATGGTTGGTCCCTCATAGTCCACCTCCGTGATCTGGTTGTCGGGATAGAGCTTGTCAAATATACTTCTTGCTTCCGATAGATAATCTCTAAAAGACATTTCTGGGTACGCCCCAATTTAACTTGATAAATGTTTAATGGAAATTTAAAGCAGTAACTTGAATTTTTTTATTCTGTCTGCCACTTCTTCTTCAGGAATCTGACGGAAACCGTTCTTGTCAATAACGGCCACATCTATCATTCCGCCTGAAGCTGAATCTCTCTGCTTTGCCGCCGATATTGCACGTATGACAAGCTCCACGCCTTCATCCACAGACATATCCTTCCTGAAGCCGTTTTCCAGGACTCCATAGACCATGGGGGATCCTGATCCTGTGCTGGCATAGATGTCTTCAACTGATCCACCAGCTGCGTCAACAGAGAATATGTGTGGCGCCCTGTCATAACCTCCAATGAGTATCTGCACCATATAAGGGTAGAATTTACTCTGGTTAAGTATGTTAGACAGGAGGGTGGCTGCTGCCTCGATGGGCATGTTCACACGTCTCTGAAGCCTGTATATCTCAAGCTCGGCAGACATGTATCTTACAAGTACCTGGGCGTCTCCCACAAGCCCTGCAATTGTCATTGCTGCATGAGTATCAATCTGGTGAAGCTTCTTTCCATTCTTGTGCATGATGAAGTGATCCATGGTCACTCTCCTTTCAGTGGCCATGACAACCGCATCCTTCACTGTAATTGCAACAGTGGTTGTTCCGGTATGTAACGTCTGTTCCATGAATTCACGTCCTAAAAACCTGTAATTGCTGTAGTTTAATGTCATATTAAATATTTTCCTGCATGAGACAGCAACTAGCCGGCAGCCTTCAGGACATGCTGAAACCAATAGAAAACATCTTCAGTAACATGTCCTAATGAAATACGGAGAATCAGCGATTGTTCAACATTTGCAATAACAGGTTTTTTCCAATGTCTTTTTGAAATTTAAGCCTTCGGAAAGCAGGTGGGCTTTGCTTAAATATACTCATGTTATACTCAAGCATGGTTCTTTACGCCAGAGACATAATGAAGGAATACACGTCCATGATGAAAGAAGAAACAACAGCCAGTCAGGCGGCAAAGATAATGAGCAATGATCATGTGGGATTCGCAATTATCGAACGTGATGGCAAACCCATTGGAATGGTCACGGAATGGGACTTCGTGAACAAAATAGTCTCAAAGGATCTGAATCCCAAGGAGGTTCTGCTGAAGGATATCATGAATACGCCACTCATGTCTGTTGATCCAAAGACGCCTACGGATCAGGTCACAGTGCTCATGAGCAAGAAAGGTGTCAGGAGGCTACCCGTTATTGAAAACGGCAAGCTCATTGGCGTCATAACGAGCCGTGATGTGCTCAGGATTTTCAAGGACTACATGGATAACCTCTCTGACGTCATTGCCAGATTCGGAAGCTTCTGATCACAATAATTTCTTTTTTTTGACATTTATGAGCGAGAAATCCCATACCCTTCAGGGTTGAGACGATATCACCTATCTGGGCGCTGTAGTGCAGGTTTTTCATTCCAGTCAGTCAACCCGGAAAATATAATTGAAAATCGAAAGGACGTCACGGGTGTCGCCCCTGCAGTATTCAAGAAATTCAGAAGACTTTGATTTCCACATTTCGTGTATGGCTTCCCCTATGTTCATGTCTTTCCTGACCACCAGGTGTTTTTTCCTGTCAAGAGGAAGATCAGCAAACGCCTCATGGCTTACCACCTCGGACAGTTTTCTGAAGCGGTAATCACCATCGTATTTTCCAAGGAATTCCGCAATTACCTGCATCATGTCCAGTGTGTATGAAACGGACAGGAAATGCTTGAGGTTCCAGAGTTGCTTTCCATATGGAAGCTTTGCCATCTTCATCCTGAGCAGCGGAATATCATAGCCTGTCTGGTTGTATCCTATTATCACTGATGGAGAGAAGTCCCTTATGAAAGTATCCAGTTTTGACAGTATCTCAAATTCAGAATCAGCGCTATCATCTTCTGCCACATAGAGCTGGGTTTTCATGTCACCATCCATATAGGACAGGGAGACAGCTATGATTTTCTCATAGGTGAGGAACTGCTCTTTCTTCAGTATGAGTGTTTCGAGATCAATTGATAAAACGCAGTTCTTTCCGTCTGATTTGATTATTGCAGGTATTATGGTTTCATAGGGGGATCTCGTCATAAATGGAATATTGCAATAAGCGTTTAATAATATTCCAGACTTACGGAACATATGAAATTTGCACAGAGAGACTATTTAGGAAAAAGGGTCAACCTTGACCAGTTACAGGATCTGATTGAAAATTTCTTTAGAGAAGAAGGCTTCAGGACACAGTCATCAAAGCATCCACAGGGCTACATAGTCCAGGCGAAAAAGGGCGGAATTTTCAGGACCATTTTGGCAGCCAACAGGGCATACACAATAATGATTGACGGTACTCCATCAAACTTCAAGATCAGGATTGGGGTTGCAGACTGGCTGAAGGACCTCAAAAATGAAGTTACAGAACCATTCTTTACAAATCCAATGATGGCCTATCTGGAGGTTCCGGAAGCATTATGGTCCTATGAACTGGAACACCAGATGTGGCATTACATAGAGACGCAGGTTGATCTTGGGATCCAGTGATTACCAGGTCTGACCTGTAATCCGCTGGAACATGTCCACATAAAGCTGCGAGGTTTTCTGGATCATTTCCGGTGGCAACGGAGGGATTTCCGGCTCCTTTTCACCCTTCTTTCTGGCGTCGTAAAGCTGTTTATGATAACCTATGCTTCTGTAGTACTGTCTCACGGATTCCTTGCTCAATTCAATGACCTCTCCGGAATTGTACTTTTCGAGGTCCCAGAATCTGTCCTCATCTGCAGTTCCAAAGGTGTCGATTATGACCGGCTGCCTTCCAGGGCCGAAAGCAAACTCCTTCTTTCCGTCGGCGTGTATGAGACCCCTGCTGAGAACCTGTTTGTTGAGGCGCCTGTCTATCTTCAGGATGGTCTCCCTGATGTTGTTGATCTCTGTTCCGGTCATGCCTCCAATTTCTATGGCCTCACCCCTTGTCAGGACGCGATCAAATTTCTCATATTTTGTGGTAACCTCAAAGAATGGGTCATCCAGCTCCTCGCCGTATTTTGGCATGTGGTTAAGGCCCACATCGTCAGGTTTCAGCGTGCCCTCATTAAGGCGATCGAACAGGGAACCGGCCACATAATAGCGCATTATGAATTCAAGAGGAATGACATACTCAATTTCGTACGGGCTTCCTTTACCTTCGGGAACAAAGAATTTCTTGACTCTCATCTCGTTCGGTGCCGGAGTATCAATGAAGTGCGTCTCAACTCTTGCAGATTCCTTTGCCATCTTGAACCAGTAAGCAGAGGTCCTGCACAGTGATTCTCCCTTATGGGGAATCAGGCTTGGAATCATCTTGTCAAAAACGGATATCTTATCCGTGAATCTGAAGAGCAGGGTTTCTCCCTCATCGTACACTTCCTTGACCTTACCGGTCCGTATCAACTGCATGAGTGTCGTTAGCTCACAATGATATTAATGCTTTTTTCATTATTTATCGGGCAGGCACGTTGTAACTTCCAGGAGCATTCCCGAGATGAAATATTATGCTTCTGCCAACAGTCTGCTAAATATACGCGCTGTAAATCATGGTAAGAAACAATGAGAAGCAGGATGACAGTTTTCCTTGACCATGTCAGGCACGACGCTGCATTCAGGGAAAAAATGAATGAGAGGATATCCATTGTTATGGATCTCATCAGGGAAGGGAGAGACAGGACATCCATTGGAAGGATACTGAAGATACCGCAGGGCGATCTTGAAATCATCTTTGAGATTGCAAAGGCAAGGATCAAGGTTTCTCACAAATTTTCGCTCTATGAAAAGGTGTGGCTGGACCAGTACCTGTCAAGTTTCTCAACTCCGGAGGTGGTCTGCAATTACAGGGCAGGCAGAATATCCGGCATGAAACTCATGGACATAGGGTCGGGCAGCGGCATACAGACTGCCATAATGTCGCGGTCCAACCTGTCCACAGTGGGCATTGAGTCTGACGCTGACCGCTATATGATGTCCCTGCTGAATGGTGATGTCTACAGTGGCAGAAATTTAAGATTCATTCATGGAGACGGTATCAGGGCACTTGAAGCTGGTAAAATCACTGATGATACTGTGGTTTTCAGCGATCCGGCCAGACCATCAGGTGCGTCAGAGCGCAGGCTGGGCGATCTCACTCCACCTCCAGATGCCGTCATTTCAGCGGTTAGAGGGAGGACAGCAAATCTTATTTTTGATCTTCCTCCACAGATGAAATGGAACAACATTACAATACCGGGTGAAAAGGAATACATTTCTGTGGAAGGATCTCTGAACCGCCTGACCCTGTATACGGGGGAGATTTCAAACTCCCAGGTTTCTGCCGTGGTTCTTCCCCGGGGTATAAGGATCAGCGGAACTCCCGAGGACAATCCCCCAGTGTCCGGGTCATGCGAGGATGATTATCTGTACTCATTTGATCCTGCCGTCATAAGAGCAAAACTGGTGCGAAAGGTTATTGCAGAGACCGGAATAAGCCCGGTGGCATCCGATAAGAGGAGATATCTGGCATGCGCTTCAAGAATAATTGACAGGTTTCCGGGAGAGATATACGAGGTTCTCTTCACTTCAAGCTCTCAGGACATAGGGTCAGATCTACGCGCAGCGGATGCAGGCAGGGTTTTTCTGAGATACGGCGTACAGGATGGAAGTTATTATGAGGCAAGAGACTCATTATCGGCTGGTCTTAGTGGCGGCAGGGACATATACCTCTTCAGGATCGGAGAAAAAACCGTTGGAGCCGTAAAAATAGCTGTGAAAGATGGTGCTTGAGACCGGGAATACCTTGGGGAACCCTGAGGCTGAGGCAGACAAAATATTCTCAAAATTTTTATCAATATTTTTATAAGTTATGGGGCTCTTAAGAGTGAATTCGATGATAGAACTAAATGCAAAGGCTAAACTGCCAACCATGGCAGGTATGTTTGACATCTACACATTCAGCTCAGATGACAGGAAGGATCACGCGGTCCTGGTGAGGGGTGACGTGATGAACCGCCAGGACATACCGGTGAGAATACATTCGGAATGCCTCACTGGCGATGTTCTGGGTTCTAGAAGGTGTGACTGCAGGGATCAGCTTATCCGTTCCCTTGTCTACCTTGGAAGAGTTGAGGCTGGCATGCTCATATACCTCAGACAGGAAGGGCGGGGCATCGGTCTCCTGAACAAAATCAAGGCCTATAGCCTTCAGGATGAGGGTTATGACACTGTGGAGGCTAATCTTATGCTTGGCCTCCCGGTGGACAAGAGAGATTACTCTTTTGCAGTGGACGTACTGAAATATTTCCGTATCAACACAATAAAACTCATGACCAACAATCCTGCCAAGATGGATTTCCTGACACACAACGGCATAACAATATCTGAGAGGATCCCCATAAAGAGCGAGCCGACGCCCTATGATGAATTCTATCTTACCACCAAGAAGGTCAGGATGGGTCACCAGCTCTGAAATCCAGATCCTGGCACTTCATGCAGTAAGGATCAGTCTCTATTATGGGGGGTTGTCCTCTACAGGTAAAACTTTTGATTCACAATCTTTTAAGCAAGAAAGCTCCTCCGTTCTTCAGAGAGGAGAGGATGTCAGCAGGTGGAATCAACTGCTTCATGAACATCATCACTGGAATGGCTCCCGGTCTTGTTTAAATACATTTCAGGGATAACTTTATCATGATAATCAGATCCATCGTTACCGACGCTCCGCAGGGCGGAGTGCAGATAGAATCCCGGGATGTGGATTACAGCGACTTTCCAGTAATTCTCAAGCCCATATTGACAGGGATATGTGGCACAGACAGGGGCATTGTGAACGGAGCACTGCCATTCGCATATAACCCGCATGGCGAAAACAGGCTCATACTTGGTCATGAAAGCCTGAGCATGGTGATATCCGCAGAACCAAATCAGTACAATATAAAGGCTGGCGACATCGTTGTACCAATGGTAAGAAGGCCAGGGAAATGTCTGAACTGCCTTGTGGGAAGATCCGACAACTGCTCTGATGGCCAGAAACATGAGGCTGGCGTCACGGGGCTTCACGGTTTCATGCGCGATGAGTTCGGGGATTTTCCGGAATATCTCGTCAGGGTTCCAGGCAACAGGAAGGATGATCTTGCAGTCCTGACTGAGCCGGTAAAGAACGTTGAGAAGGTTTTCGAAGTACTTGACATCATATCCCGCAGATCCATATTCACAGATTCATCAGGGGCCTACGATGGAAAGAGGGCAGTTGTAATAGGGACAGGCAGTGAGGGTTTCCTCTTCGCGCTTAAGTCAATGGACTATGGTTTCAGCACAGGCATAACAAACAGGCATTCGCTTGACAATACAAAAGCAAAGCTTGTTGAAGACACAGGAATGAGTTTCTACGATTACGCCCGAACAGGTATCAGGGAGGAGAATGGCATTGATCTGCTAATTGACACAAGTGGTGATCCCGGAACAGTTTTTCGTTTTCTGAGAAAGATGAACAACAATGGCATCGTGGTGCTGTTTGGCACCAATGGGAAAGCAGGACCAGCACCGGTGGATGGAGAAATTCTTGGAAGCATCGTTGAAAAGAACCTCAATATCGTAGGTTCAGTGGACGGGGCGAGGATTCACTATGAGAGGGCTCTTCAGGACATATACCAGTGGAAGGCACACTATGGCAAAGCCATGGAAACCATGATAACTGCAAGAGTCAGCCCCGATGACACGGGAATATTCTTGAAGAAACCGGCTGACGAGATCAAGACTGTAATTTCATGGGAGTGATAATGTGGCTGCAATTGTATACGAGGGCAGAACCATCTCAGACAGCATAGCCGAAAGGATCAGGAATGAGATAGGAAATCAGGGCAATCCTCCTAAACTGTCGGTGATACGAATTGGAAAAGATGCAGCATCTTCTTCATATTTCAGGGCAAAGATAAGGAAGGGGCATGATCTGGGAATAGAGGTTGATGCGCACTCTCTTCCTCCGGAGACATCGGCAAAGGAAGCTGCAGATCTCATGGATTCCCTTGCGGCTGATCCTGAGGTGGATGGAATCATACTTGAAAATGAGGTTCCGGAACATCTCAGTTACGTGGAACTCGCCAACAGGATACCCTTCTGGAAGGATGTTGACGGAGCCACATATGCAAGCCTTGGCAGGCTTATGTCCGGAGCACCGTGCCTGGCACCGGCAACTCCACTTGCTGTGATGGAATTCATGAGGGCCATGCAGGTTCCGCAGGGTTCATCCGTAGCCATAATAAACAGGACAATAACCGTGGGAAAACCGCTTTCAATGCTCATGCTATCATCAAATTACACTCCATTCATCCTGCACAGCCGATCCCTGAAAATCCATGAAATCACACGATCGTGCAACGTTATAGTTGTGGCTGCAGGACATCCCGGATTTCTGACTCCAGAATACGTCACGGAAAGCACATCAGTCATAGACGTTGGAATAAACTCCAAGGACGGGCAGATAACCGGAGATGCGGATTTCGAAAAGCTTTCGCCAATTGTAAGAGCCATAACGCCCGTTCCAGGAGGTGTGGGTGCGGTTACTTCCACCATGGTATTCTCCAATCTCATGGCTGCCAGAAAATTGAAACCCGGGAAATGAAGGCGAACTCTTCGATTTCGCCAGACACTGTAAATATTTATTTATGCACCGCTGATAAAGATCAGAATGTACAGTTTTAAGCCTCAGGAACAGTCAGCGTTAATCACTGGTTTTCTCCGGGATCAGCTTTCAGGCCATAAGGCTATCATTGGCGTGAGCGGGGGCGTGGACAGTGCGCTTGTGCTCGCACTCCTTTCAAGAGCCATACCTGCAGAGAGGATTGTGGCAGTTCATCTCCCGGAAACAGGAAAGCAGAGTGCTGATTACAATGATGTCATGGAGCTATCAAGGGCAACAGGTGTCCCTGTGGAGATGAAACCAATATCCGGAATTGCAGAATCATTCTTTAAAAGTCTGAGTGTCACAGACACCAGGGCTGCAGGGAATATCAAGTCCCGGATTCGCATGGTCATACTCTATTACCTTGCAAACATCAATGACGGCCTGGTCATAGGAACAACAAACAGGACCGAGTACATAACGGGGTACTACACAAAATACGGAGACGGTGCCTGTGATGTCGAACCAATCATGCACCTGCTGAAATTCCAGGTCAGGGAGATGGCAAAATTCCTGTGTGTACCAGAAAGCATAATAATGAAAAAACCAAGTGCTGGACTATGGGAGAACCAGACTGACGAGGATGAGATGGGAATGAGTTATGACGAAATGGATGAAGCCATAATTCGCCTATTTGACAGGAAGGAACCTCCGTCCGGAGAAAATGACAGGAAGATAATGGATATGTACGGCAGGAGCCAGCACAAGAGGAGGATGCCAGCATCGTTGCTGAGCTGAGAGGCACCAATGATATCGGCGTTCGAGGCACAGTATTATCAGATAAGTCTTATCCTTATACTTGCAGCCTTCGCCATACCAATATCAAGGAAAGCAGCAATTGCTGATATACCAATACTCATAATTCTTGGGATAATATTCGGGCCTGTTCTTGAGATCATAAACCACACCTTTGCCTCAAACTTCCTCACCCAGTTCGGGGAGATAGGAATTGGTCTTCTCGGCATAATGATCATCCTGTATTACGAAAGCCATCACATGAATTTCAGGGTCATACGGAGGCACTTTTTCAAGATAGCATCGCTGGATACCATTGGGGTCATCATCACCGCTCTGGTGGCCGGGTCAATCTTCTCCCTTATCTTCAGGGCACCGTTTTCAATAGGTTTCCTGTTCGGAGCAATAATATCTCCTACAGATCCTGCAACGCTGATTCCACTGTTCAAGAGAATAAACATCAAGGACGATGTCTCCGGGACTCTTGTCGGCGAGAGCCTTTTCAATGATCCCATCGGTATAATCCTGGTTTCTGTCGCAATACTTCTCATTGCTCCAAACTCAACCTACATATCTTCCTTCTCCGGCATAGTGACAAGACTTGGCTTTGCCTTTGGTTCCGTGGTATATTTCATCATACAGATCGCAATACCGTCGCTTATAGGCATATTCGTAGGTTTCACAGTCATCATCCTGAATCGGTTCCTGAATTTTGAAAACCTCATAGTTGGACTCCTGCTGGGCATAGTGATCCTGGAATTCACAATAATGGAGGCTGTGGGAATAACGCCGTTCCCTGCAATTATCGCAACCGGGGCAATAGTGGGCAACTTTTCTGACAAGAGCATATTCTGGAGCAGGGAAGAGAGTTTCCAGGAAAACCTGTCATTCCTGGCACAGGCAGTGATATTCCTGAGCCTCGGGAGCATGCTCACACGGCTGGAGATAGAGCAGTATGCCCTGATCGGAATTGCCATGTCACTTCTGGTTATATTTGTGGCACGGCCCCTTGCTGTGTTCGGGTCCCTCTCATTCTTTCCAAAGAAGCGCAGTCGATCCGCTGTGGACAGAAGGACCATGGGTTTCTACTCCCTTGTGGGCCCAAGAGGAGTGGTATCAGTGGTAATGTCAACAGTCCCCTATACAATAGGTGTTACAACAGGCAACCCACTCCTCCTTCACTATGGTACAATAATAGCGGTGGTTGTGTCGTTTGTGGTGCTCTTCTCCATAATAATACAGACAGTTTATATTCCCATTGTGGCAAAAAAGCTTCTCAAGCCACCTCAGAATGGCTCCTAAAGCCCGAGTATCTTCAGTGCCCTTGTCGGATCCCTGGAATACAGGGAGAAGAACTCGAAAACCTGATGGAATCCTGAAATGCCCATCTCCGACATCTTCTGCAGAACAGCCTTTCTAAGCATCATATTCTGCATAAGAGACTTCTCTTCAGTGCCTTCCCTGGCGGAAATACGCCTGAACACGTAGCTGTAACCCGAGTATGTGTATCTGCCCTTCTCGAACCTGAATATTGAGTTGGTCACTATATCGCCGCTTCCGGAATCTATCCCGACAATCTCTGCGACCTCCCCCACGTATCTCTTGAGCCTGCCATTTTCAATTCCGGTCTTCAGAACTATGATGGTATCCAGTGACGCGGTGAGGTTTCGTGGAATGCTTATTGGTTTTGATTCCAGCCTGTGGATGAATGTGGAAACATCATCAGCATGGAATGTTCCCATTCCGAAGCGCCCTGCAGACATTGCCTGGAAAACCGTGAAGGTTTCATGTCCCCTCACCTCACCCAGAATTATATAATTGGGCCTGTGCCTGAGAGATGATTCAAGCAGGTCGAACATGCTTATCTCACTGGATTTCCCGCTCTGGTTTTCATCTGTTCCGGGAGTAACACGGGTCACGGCAGCTATCCAGTTCTGATGCGCAAGGTTGATCTCCCTGGTATCCTCAATGGTCACTATCTTTCTGTCCGGAGGTATGAAGGAGAGAACCGCGTTGAGGAAAGTGGTTTTGCCGCTTGCTGTGCCTCCCACTATCATTATGTTTGCACCACTTTCGATGATTGTCCACAGGTATGCCATTACGGCGTTGTCAGCAGTGCCGGTATCCATGAGATCAACAGGGCTCATGGGTGTTTCCCTGAATCTCCTTATGGAAAATGTTGGGCCCCTGGATGTGATATACCTTCCAATGGAAGCCTGAAGTCTTGATCCGTCGGGCAGTGTAGCCTCCATTATTGGCGAAGATGCGGAAATCTGCTTGCCCCCGAACTGGGAGAGTCTTCTCACATAGGAGTTCAGCTCCTCCTCGTTGCTGAACACTATGCTGGTGGGGATGTAACCGTACTCCCTGATGAAAACATATACCGGAATGCCAGGACCATCGCATGAAATATCCTCAATTCTCGGGTCATGCATCAGCGGTTCAACTATCTGTAAACCTATGGCATATCTGCTCACATAGTAAAGCAGTGCGCGCAGGGGCCGGTTTCCATGGTTATGTGCCTCAATATACTGTTCAACAGTCTCTGTACCGGGATTGTCCAGGTACGCTGATCGGATCCTGTCGACCTCCTTCATTATATCATCACTGGGAGTTCTTTCAATGATCCTGTAGCTCACCTTTCCATCATTATCTCTGGCTATACGGACCTCAGCAACTCCCCCTTCAATGTCGTATTTTTCCAGCACTTCATGATCCATTTCAGATCACTCCGGCTACTGCAAGCACAAGTGATGAAATGAGCAGCATTGATCCCATTTCAAGAAATCCGGATGACGGGTTCCTGTTCTTCACCATTCCGATGATTGCTCCGATGCCGGCGGCTTCCACATAAATGCCTATATCAAATATTCTTTCCAGAACCGTTGCCCCGGTAGAATGAAAAGCAAATGCTCCGGTGCTGCTGAGCTTTATGGCATGGAAAAACTGAAGATCAATGATAAGAATGACTATGAAGAACACAGCGAAGGAGACCATGAGGATCAGGTTATAGTTCCTCATCTCAGCAACGCGCTCCTCCCTCAGAAGCTGAAGCTGGGATGTGAAATTTGAAATGAGGCTTATGACGTCCGCAGTGTTGCTTCCGGATTCGCCGGCCTTACGCAGTATCACACCAATCCTCTGCAGGTCCATGATTCCTATTGACTGGCCGAAGTTCTCCATGGCTTCTTCCACAGGTTCTCCTCCTTTCACCTTTCTTGCCAGATCCTTAATCTCGGGACTGAGGGATCCATAATCGTTTGCTGAAACCCTGACAACTGCGTCCGAAAGGGGAACCCCGTACATGGTGTAGTCAGACAGGTCCCTGAGGAATTCAGGCAGGTTCTTCCTGGCGCTATCTATCTGCGAGAGCCTCATTTTCCTCAGAACTCCTGCAGGGATGAGCACAATCGATGCTGCAAATGGTATGGAGAAGATCAGGATGCTGTCATTTCTTCCCATGCGTAGGGAGATCACAGTGACCAATGCAGCTATCAGGAACGCAACTGATATTGACACCACTGATATGGCAGTTTCTCTTCTCATAGTTCTATCTCACCCTCCGTGCTTCCAAAGAAGTATGCGAATATGCCCAGCAGTGCCGGTATGATCACTGCCACGGTGAATATGAGAATCACTATGTAACCGGCAGGAGGAACTGGAGAAAGAAAAGCCACGACACCCACTATAATCATGAGTATGAGGGGAAATGCAACCCCTACAGTTACAAAACTCTCCGCAAGTATCCCCATGGAATCGGAATTCTGCCTTATCCTTGACCTTAACTCCTCCTGGAACTGCTGCGCCTTTGACGTGAAGTAGGACTTGAGATCACCACCGGAATTGACGCTTGTGATTATTCCCTGAAGAAAATCTGCAAACCTCTGGCTCGGTGAATTCTTGGCAGCTTCCCTTATGGAACTCATTATATCCTGCCCGAAGACCGATGTCCTGAGCCAGATGCTTCTTGCCTCCCTGCTGACCTCGCCGTACTGTCTGCTCTCGCCCAGATCTCTGAATATTATGTCAACAGGTATATCTGCTGATGCCATCGTGGCAAAATAGCCGATGGTAACTGTCAGGATGGAATCTATCTTTCTTCTTCTCACTCTTAACACATTTACGGGCAGCTCAAGGAAGAGCGCAACAAATGCAACAATGGCCAGAAAGCTCACCGAGGCAATAATTATACTGAGATCCGGAAAGAGATGAAGAAAAATCGCGTCCATTGCCACCAGAATCACTCCAAATATTATTGAATAAAGAGTGGCCTCAGAATAAAATTCAACTCCACTCATTCCCATCTTGGCTCTTCTCAGGTTTCTTTCCATGGATTCCTGGTTCACGTGGCTGGAAAGGAACTTCCCGAAAAACCTGACGGCATAGCGCCTCATGGCTGGAACACGGAATTCGCTGTCATTCTTATTCCCTGCACGCAGTGCGCCTGGAAACATCAGCTGCCTCCCATATATGATCTTTGTATTGTCTCAGCAAGATCGGAATGTTTCATTTTAGAATCTGCTGACTCCTTGAGGATACGTGCCCTGGTCTGCATTATCCTGGAGACTTCTTCTACTGGAATAGATCTCTGTTCAGCAATTTTTTTCAAAAGCATGCTGTTTCCAGAGAACCAGAAAGCATCACCTGCCGGATCGTGGGTGAATACACGGTTGTAGGTTATGTCCCCAGTCCTTGAATCAATTCCTGCAATTTCGTCTATCTCGGTTATCCTCCTTACTTTCTTCTCACCTTTCCTTACAAAATTGATGAATATCACTATGTTGAGGTATGAAATCATGAGTTTCGGCACGTTCATGGGTTCATTCTCCAGCCTGTTCATCAGTGATTCCATTGAATCTGCATGAACAGTGGAATACGTGGTGTGCCCGGTAGCCATGGCCTGGAAAAGTGCGTACATTTCCCTTCCTCGGACCTCACCAACAACTATGTAAGTTGGCCTCTGCCGCATAGCTACCTTGACAAGGTCAAACAGGCCGAAGGATGATACCCCCGTGAGGCTTTCTCGCTCAATCTCCCTGGTTTCGGCGGCGACCCAGTTCTGGTGTGACAGGTTGAGTTCCCTGGTGTCCTCGATGCTGAAAATCTTTGTATTTACAGGTGCGAACATGAGAATAGAATTCAGTGCGGAAGTCTTGCCTGATCCCGGCGCCCCCACAATAAGTGCAGAATTCAGGTTCTCCACCATCATCCAGAGATATGCCATCATTTCAGGGCTAGCAGTTCCCAGGTGTATGAGTTCAGCGGGAGTGAACGGGCTTTCCCTGAACAGGCGTATGGTAAAGGCCGGCCCTCTTCCCGAAATTTCGCCGGAATATATGGCCTCAACCCTGTGACCGTCACGGGTTATTCCATCCAGAAGGGGCGAATTGATGGAGATTGACTTTCCACACATCTGGGAAAGCCTGACTATAAAGGAGGAAAGCTGCACTGAATCCCTGAAGGTGATATTTGTTGATATGGAGCCAAAAACACTATGGAATATGAATACAGGAATTCCGGGGCCGTCACAGGATATATCCTCTATTTTTCCATCCCTGACAAGGGGATCTATGATCCCGTAGCCGTTGAAATCCCTGTTCAGGTAATACATGTACCTCTCCCTTAATTCTCCCTTTATCCACGGCATTCTCTCGTGGATGAATGATTCAATGAGGGCGCTCATATTCAGCGAAAGATCCTGAGAAGCTCCGGCCATGTCTGGTATGAATGTCCAGATCATCTCCTCAAGCCGCCAAACCTCGCTCATCTCTTTTCCCGTGAGCTTCGGTTCTTCTACGTTGCAGAGAATCTCGGAGTTCTCCGGTGATCTGAAAATGTTGATCCTTGCTCTGCCTCCCTGCAGATCGTACGAATCGAGCACTTCGCCCGGCCCATCCCATTTTGCCGCTTCCTCTGGGGAATCTCTCTTAGAATCCATTACCAAGCTAGAGAACTAAGTGTTTCGTCTGTATAAAAATTATCAGTGTTGTGTGTTTCGCCATTGTTTCACTGGTAACATGGCAACCGTGCGGATTATAACGTTAATATGCGCAAATGCATGATCACCAGATGGAAAGAATAAGATTTGCAAAGACAGATGCCCAGATCAGCCCAATGGGAGTCGGTACATACTATGACTTCAGATGGATAGCACCAGCCAAGATTCTGCGAATAAAAGCCGGCAGACAGAGACGTGTTGAGGCAATAAAGTCTGCAATCGCATCGGGAATAAATCTCATTGATTCTGCAGAACTATATCAGAGTGAACCACTTGTGGCGGAGGCCATAAAGGGGATGCCACGTGAAGAGATATTTCTTGCTACAAAGGTGATGCCGCTTCATTTTTCATACGACTCGTTAATTAAATCATGCGAGAGAAGCCTGAGAAATCTTGGAACGGATTACATTGATCTTTATCAGATGCATTTTCCGTCTTCAAACAAGAACAGGATAAAGGAAGGACTCAGGGCAATGGAGCACCTTGTGGATCAGGGGAAGATAAGGTACATCGGGATTAGCAACTTCACTCTTGCACAGACTGAAGAAGTCGTATCATGGCTTAAAAAATACCCTCTGAGTTCCACCCAGATGAATTTCAGTCTGGCACACAGGAACATAGAGAAGGATATTCTTCCATACTGCAGGGAGAACGGTATTGCAATACTGGCATATTTCCCTCTTGGGCATGGAAAACTGACTGGCACTTCTGCAATAAATCAGGATATAATGAGGGCAATTGAAAATCAGCATGGGAATAAGACAGCAACCCAGATAGTATTGAACTGGTTCATGAGCAAATATGATTTTGTATTTCCGATTCCGCGTGCATCTAATCCAGATCATGTTAAGGAAAACGCAGGTGCCATGAGCTGGAAAATGACTCCAGAAGAGATAGAGATGCTAGAAAATTCCATTGAGAGGGTCCGGGGGCCGTACAACCCTGTGGACCATTCGTAAATGATCACTCAATCTCCTGCATTTCATGGAAACCTTTAGGATAATATTTATAGGCATTTTCTCAATCAGGGCTGGTCTGTCTTTTCAACAGACATCCGGGCCGGTAGATCAGAGGTAGATCGCTTCCTTGGCATGGAAGAGGCCAGGGGTTCAAATCCCCTCCGGTCCACATTTACAGAAATTCAGTATGTTTGCACACCATAACCATTTTTCTTACTTTATTTATTCATATAAAATCATGATTGTGAGATACAATATTCAGTGAACATTAGTTAAACGGTGAGTTGTTCAATACTTATGGAAAAGTCCACCGATCTAGATACAGTGCAGTCCCCTTCTTTTTCATGAAATCTCAAGACATGTTTCCATTAATATGGGACTTACACAAAATTCAGTATACTATCCTTCTCAAGCTGGGATGCAAGAATGGCCACAACAACTTTACTGGCATCCTGAGGTGTCATCTCATAAAGCACGACGAGGAAGAAGAAAAAACTCTCAAAGTCTATAAATACGGCAGTCAGTTTCCTGTCTTTCATAAGCAGAACACAAAAATATATTCGAATTTCCATAACAGAGTTTTTCCCGGATTTATATCTGTCACCACTGCTTCTAGCTAAGTTTTATTCTAGGGTCTTTTCACCTGCCTGGTCACCTGTATTTCAGAGAACAAATCTTTGATTTGCAATTGTCCGGAAATGATTGAGAAACACTCTTAAAATACCTATCGGTTAAGAATCGGGTTATTCCATTATAGCCCCGTATGATGCGCTTCCAACCAACTTTGAGTACTGATGGAGGTATCCAGATGTGTATTTTTCTTTCTTTGGTTTCCACTGTGCAAGTCTGCGTGCAATTTCTTCATCGGACAGCTTAATTTCAAGTTTTCCAATGTTTCCATCTATAGCAATTAGATCACCATCTTTTACTATAGCTATAGGTCCACCAGCCTGCGCTTCAGGAGAAACGTGTCCGATCATTATGCCTCTTGTTGCTCCAGAAAATCTGCCATCGGTAACTAGGGCAACATCTTTATCCATTCCTCTTCCGACAACTGCTGACGTTACCGCAAGCATTTCTCGCATCCCCGGACCTCCCCTTGGGCCTTCATATCTAATGATTATAACATCTCCTTTCCGAATTTCATCATTTTTAACTGCAGAGAATGCTTCTTCTTCTGAGTTATAGACCTTAGCCGGACCCTCATGTACACGAACTTTTGTTGCAGAGACCTTAAATACTGAGCCATCTGGTGCAAGATTGCCCCGTAATATTTTGAGTCCGCCCGTAGAACTCAATGGCTTATCTATTTCCATTACCACATCCTGCGCGATGGTATGCACCTGAAAAGTTTGCATATTTTCTCCGAGTGTCTTCCCTGTGACTGTCAGAGAACCTTCATGAAGGAGCCCCGCCTTCAGCAGTTTTTTGATCACAAGTGGAACTCCACCAACATCATAAAGCTCTGCCATTGTATATTTTCCACCTGGCTTCATGTTAACAATTTCTGGTGTTCTGTTACCAATTCGTTCAAAATCATCCACTGACAGCTTTATATTCGCTTCATGCGCTATTGCTAAAAGATGAAGCACGCCGTTAGTCGAACCACCTGAGGCCATTAGCACTGTGATGGCGTTTTCAAAAGCATCATACTGAAGGATGTCTCTTGCCTTAATGCCAAGTTCAAGCAGGGATGAAATCTGCTTTCCTGTTTCAAACGCAAACTTTGCCTTGCCACCTTCTATAGCAGGAGGCGCTGCACTTCCAGGTAAAGCAATACCCAGTGCTTCTGTCAGAAACGCCATGGTGTTGGCAGTATACAAGCCACCACATGCGCCAGCAGTTGGGATAGCAACACTTTCCATATAACTCAGTTCTTCCTTTGACATATTGCCCGCTTCGTATTTGCCCACCGCTTCGAACACCTCTCCTATGGCTATCTTCTCATTGTTGTATATTCCAGGGAGAGTTGAGCCGCCATACATTACTATTGATGGAATATTCATCCTTGCAGCAGCCATGATCATACCGGGAGTTGTCTTATCGCAACCAGATATCCCAACGAAACCATGGTACCCATGACCCCGTATGGTCAGTTCTACTGTATTTGCCACTACTTCACGGCTTGGAAGCGAAAATTTCATGCCCTCGTTTCCCATTGCAATCCCATCTATCACAAGCGGAGTTACAAACATCCGTGGTGTGGAACCTGATGAGTTTACGCCTTCTTTTGCGCGGTATCCAAGTCCCATTGCATGTATGTTGCAGGGTCCTGTCTCACTCCAAGCAACGCCTACACCGACAAGGGGTTTTTCCAGATCAGTGTCCGAAAGACCCATAGCTTTCATGAAGGCCCTATTTGGGGCCTTTTCAGGTCCACTATAATAATCTACGAAATCCATGAATAGATATTAACATAAAGGTTAGTTAACTTTTGCCTAAAATGTGGCAAAATAAGTATTTTCTTAAATACCCAATAGAAAGTCTAATCCAGAAAGTGTCTGAAAATATGGATTCAATAACCCGCTGTACCCATTTCTAATCTGTGAGGCAAGTAATGCTTTTCAATTCTCTTTACTTGGTCATCTGTTAGTGATATCTCTAGGGCCGTAGCAACATCATCCAAATGTTTTTTCTTGGAAACCCCAACAACAGGAATAAACTTTTTTTGTAATACATACGCAAGCGAGATGGCATATTCTGTGGCAGACTGTTCCTTTGCTATAGCTCTTATATCATCTAGGACATCAAAATCGTTTTCCTTAAAGTATCTGTCGAGCATTACGGAGTATTCCTTTGATCGAATCGATTTTGGCGCGATCCCGCGCTCATATTTTCCAGAGAGAAAACCCGCTGCCAGTGGACTGAAAGCGGAGAAAGATATCCCTTTATTAATACAGTAAGGAATCACTTCACGTTCATCTTCCCTATAGATTGCGTTATAATGGTTTTGCACGATTTGCGGCCTTGCCAAATCCTTGTCTTCCGCAAGACGGTCTATTTCAGCGAGTTGATATCCTTTTATATTGCTCAGACCGAAGTAACCAATCTTATTAATTTCCACGTATCTGCTGAAAGTTTTCAGGATATCCACAGTATCCAACCCGTCAAACCAGGTGTGTGACAAATATATATCAATGTAATCTGTCCTTAATCTCTTCAAGGATAAATTCAGCTCAAATTCTACTTCTCTTCTTGCAAACCCATGGTGTTTTTCACTTATTTTCCCACCTACTTTCGTTGAAATGATAAATTCCTCACGCTCATCTTTTATGAACTCACCGATTATCTTCTCGGATTCACCCGCGGAGTAAATATTTGCAGTATCGATATAATTTATCCCCAAGTCAGAGGCTTTCTTAAGTATGGTCTTCGCGTCCTCAGAATTAACCATCCATCCTGAAGACCCAAATGACATTCCTCCAAGGCAGACCTAGGAAACTTTTAGATCTGTTTTGCCGAGATGCATGTACCTCATTATGAATCTATCAACTGCTCTCTTAATATAGACTTTTGTTTTTAAAAATGCTAGCTTGGTTATTCACGCAGAATTGCAATCAGGATCCAAGCGAAAAATCTCTAGCCACTTCGTGGAATTGGAACTGGAAAGACAGACTATACAAGGTATATGAACGTCTATTCTTTGTGATTTAAAAGCGCTATTTGTATTATTTTGAGTAAAATAAATATATTAGAAAATAAAATGGTAAATACTTTTATTGCTCCCTAGCGAGAATTTCTCACTATCAGTACAGCTATACCAGCTACAAGCACAAAAAATGCCATAGCATATACACCACTGACAAATGAATGTGTATAGCTTTCAAGTCCGCCAACGAGAATAGGCCCAACCACACCTCCCAGATTTCCAATTCCGTTGATAAGACCTATGGAGGCGGCAGAACTTTCTCTTTTCAAGGATTCCTGTGGAATGTTCCAGAACACTGGAAGGAAGCTGAAAATGCCAATCGCAGAGATTGTGAAAAAGATAAAGGAAACAACTACGTTTGATATGAGAAATGCGCTTAGTGCAAGCCCACCGGCAGCAACAAAGAATACTGCAGCTGTAAGACGTTTTCTATTACCTTTTTTATCTGAATATCTTAATATAAATATTAACGCAATAGCAGCGACAACATAAGGTATATCTGAAAGAAAACTGGATGTGGCAGCGCTCACGTGCGCAAAAGAACTTATTATTGATGGTAACCAGATCGTGTATCCATAAAGCCCAGTTACACCAAGGAAGTAAACAAGCACTAGGAGAAGAACATCCCTTTCAATCAATGCCTCCTTCCATGATGACTTAATGGGCTTATCTGCTTCTTCCTTAGCCAATTCAGATTCAAGAGCTTTTTTCTGGTCATCCTTAAGCCATTTAGCATCTTCCGGAAAATCATTAATCGTAAACCACAGGATTACAACTGATACCAATGCGAGAATACCCTCGAAAATGAAAAGATATCTCCAGCCGGGATCATTCCCGTATGCTGTGAATATTCCACCGGCAATTAGACCGCCAAATATGCCAGCAACAGGGATAGCAGCATTGAAATATCCATTAGCAAGGCCCCTCTCGCTTTTTGCAAACCAGATACCCATAAAGAACATAACACCCGAATAGAAAGGAGCCTCAGCAAGTCCGAGTATGAACCTGAGTGCATACATCTCTGGGACATTTTGTACAAAGCCAGTTAATATAGTAATTATGCCCCAGGCCGTGAAAGCTCCAGCAAATATCTTTCGGATACCAACGTTGTTAATCTGCAAAGTTGTAAATACTTGCGGGATTGCATATGCTACAAAGAAGAGAGCAGATGCAATGCCTGCAATTAAAGACGCACTGCTTGCAGGTGCTCCTATATCTTTAAACATTCCGGCATCGATACCGTATGAAAGGTTCACTCGATCAAGAAAATTTACAACGTATAGAAAAAAAAGTATAGGTGCAATTCTTAAATATCTACTAGTTCTCGAGGACTTCAATAATGCTATCTGGTTTTCCATGCGAAGAATATAAGCTAATGATATATGAATTTTGCGACATCGTAATATTTCATGCCGATGGATACTATTATTTAAGGTACAGTTCCCTGTAATCTTTTACCATCCTCGAGCCCGTATGCCCCAGGTTGTGCGTGTCGATCTCCAGTATTTCTTCTGTATTCTTTCTAAAAGGCTGCTTCTTCCTTACATTTACGGGCACCTTCTTCATCATCGGGTTCACAGATTCTAGTATTGATCGCATGTGATATTCATCCAGCCATTTCTAAGTGTCATCCGTGAAACTGTAAAGCATCTTCTTCCATGATTTTATTCCCTTAGCACGGAATATTGATTTCGTCTTTAGGAGGAAATACGGTTTTATCCCATAACTTTCAGTGATGGCGCAACATCCCATCCGGGTACGGAATGAAGGAAGGGAGACGCATGCTGAGCCACGAGGAGTTATACTCAAGATCAAAAACACGTATCCCTGGCCAGTTCATGGAATCAGAACTGGCTAAAATGTTATACAAGATCATACTCTTCAAGTGCATTTTCCCTTATATATTCCGTGAGTGATCTGTTCGTCCACATTTTAGATCTTTGGCTTAGATCGGAAGGTTTTATGCATGCAATCCCTATAAGGTATGACGTTGTGAGATCACTGAGGCTTCTGGATTTTCCTAGTCTCCTGGTATCATGCATGAGAGAATCGATGCCCAGTGCAAGAGCTCTGTTCATTATCTGGCATACCTTCTGCTTGTTGATGGAAAGTGATTCGGCTATATTATCTCACTTCTCGCATTATGCATACAGGAAGAGGGCCTCTGACCTCTCAACAGTCCTTGCTTCATCGATCATTGATGCTGAAATTCTCTTCAGCATCGCCCCCCTCATCGCTAGATAGTTTCAGTGCACCTTTTGATTTCTTAAACACAATAGTAACATATTAAGATAGAGTATTAATAATAACATTACTATGGAAACGCTATACTAGTTTAAGTTAGGATGATATTTCGCATTCTTGAACTAGAAAATTTAAATGATTTAGGACACTTGAAGACTAACGCAATGAATGAGGGTATTTTTCTTGATCTGATGAGGCGGGTGCAAAGAGGCGATATGATCAGGATATACCCTATGCAACCAGATAACAGTCAGGGCGTAAGAACTAGGGCTTACCCCTGCAAAACAGGCTCAGGCGAAATCTACGAAGTGACTGAGCCATTTGAGGCTCGCATGGAGGCCTATAACGACGTTGCTTTGCGGGTCAGAGCAGAAAATGGACTCTGCCTCATAATAAACGTGGAAGAGATATGGAAGGTAGAGAGAATTTGGCTTGAATGAATAAATCCAAGAAGAGTTTAAATTCGGGTTTGCTGCACCATACAAGAAAGTCAGGGGCAATAAAGAAATAGAAATAAGGAAGAAACTGCCCATATTGGCTAACGTCTTTCATAATTGCCGGAGATAATTTATGAGATATATGTGTCGCCCGTTCCTGTAGCTTTATGATCCATGTTGGCAGCTATCATACTATAAGGATGAAGGTAAGTAGCTCAGCCAAAAATATGGGGCTATTATTAGAACCCTTGATTTGAGCACTTTTTTAGAGATAATGGCGATCCGGCGTCATGATTATTAGTGACTTTTGAATTAACCGACAGTTATTGTATGGCAAGAAGGAACCTTAGGTGGATAATTTTGGCAGTGTACATAGCCATATTCATAACGCTGGATTTCCTTATTCCATACTTTCTTCCAAAGTACGCAGGCGACACTGACTTTATACCATTTTTCTTCTTCATCCCGTTCTTCTGGATAGGCGGAAGAAGATCAAGGTCAACTGGAAACAGGAATTATGGAAATCCCCAGCCAGATGCTGATACGTATACATCAGAGAAACCTTCAGATAATAGGAACTACAGCAGTGGGTATGAATACGATGAGTTCGGTATTCCAAAGAGAAGGTACAGCACCCGGCTTTACTACATCATCGGCGCAGCAGTTATTGTTACTGCAATAGCCATATTTCTTCTGGTAGTATTGTGAATAGCCTTCCGGAAATTTATATAAGCAGATAGGAGTTCAAGAGAAGGCTGATGACTCTTATATCCTCAATTTTTGTCCTGCTATTCGTGGCACTTGTGGCCGGTGAGCTGCTGAATAGAGTGGGAATTCCTTCGGTAGTGGGTGAACTCCTAACAGGTCTAATCCTGGGTCCGGCAGTCCTTGGAATAGTGAGTCCAAATCAGGTATTTAGCGGCATATCTGAGGTCGCGCTGTTCTTCATTGTTCTTCTTATCGGTATAGAGGCAACCACAGATTCGCTTATAAAGAACTACAAACCAGCAATGGTTTTCACAGCAACCAGCTTCATCATTCCAGTCGTGGCAATGGTAATAGTTTCAACGATGGTTTTTCACCTGGGCTATATCAGTGCCATCGTCCTATCAGTTGCAGTTGGAGTCCCATCAATCTCCATAGTGTCTGTTATATTGAGGGATTATGACATGCTCCGGGTAAGGGCAGGGCACATCATACTTGCAAGTGTTGTAATCACTGATATAATTGCCTTTGCAGTGGCGTCAATATTTTTAAATCCCAAGGCAGTCTATTATGAAGTCCCCGGAATAGTGATCTTCATGATTCTTTTCTTCACGCTGGACATGGAAGTGAGGAAACACTCAAAACTGGTTGTTGAATTGTTTACCAGGCTCCATGCCACTGAGCGTGGTGAGAAGATCATATTTGGATCTATAATCCTTTCCGGGCTCATAATAGCCAGTATTTTCGAGATTATAGGCATAACTTATGTTCTTGGGGCATTTTTTGCAGGAATAATCATAAGTGAAGTTGTCGTGGGTCGAGAACTTCAGGGAATTCTTACAAGGACTCTATCAAGGATAAACGACAGCTTCTTCATTCCCATCTTCTTTGCCATTGCAGGCCTGAACAGTATTTTTCCTCCCCGGGATTCAGTCTATCTGATGTTCGCTCTTGTGGCAGTTGGAATTGCCATTTCCGTACCTCTTGACTACATTTACGGTAGAACCGTGTTTGAGCACATAAGTGCAAAGACAGGCGTCGGTATCCTGGGAGGTCGTGGGGCTGTGGGCATTGTCATTGCAACAGTGGCCCTGAGTTCAGGAATAATCACGAGAGGTTTGTTTTCCGTGGCTGTATTTGCAACATTGATCATATCAACGTGCCTGCCCCCTCTGGTTACGAAGAAGGACATACATATACCGGAGGAGGCCTCAGAATTACTTTACTACTGAAAAAACTGAAACGGTCTCCGTCTTCTCTACGCCTTCGGTAGCCCTCAGCTTATCCAGCACAAAGTTTCCAACATCTTCCACTGTGGATGATCTTATCTTCACCATCATGTCCCAGGCTCCGGCTATTATGTAGACCTCTTCAACTTCCCTGAACCTGGAAATTTTCTCAGCCAGCTGTCTCTGCGTTACTCCGGCGGCAGGGCTGAATGACACAAATATGAATGAAACAACTGGCAGGCCGATGGCCTTGTAGTCCGGAACTATAGTGAATTTTTTTATTACTCCCTCTTTCACCATCCCCTGGATTCTCTCGTAGACGGTGACACGAGGTATGTCAAGTTCTTTTGAGATATCCGATATCTTGTCTCTTCCGTGATCCACCAGGTACTGAAAGATCCTCTGATCCTTTGCGTCCATGCCAGTTAATTTCATGGTAGTATTTAAAAGTAGACATTATGTCCATGTAATTTAATTTAATACGACGTGAGATAACGTAATGTCCAAGTATGTGGACAAGTGTTCTTATATGAGATTAAATTAACATTATATGGAAACGGAAATAGTTTCAGAACTTATGGAGCATCTCAGCGATAAAAAACTGGAAGCAGCACTGAAGGTCAACACAACCGTCAGGGCAGCAATGGGTGAATTTCTCAGAGATAGAGGATTTATAGAGATTCCTCCTGTGATCTTCTCCACCGTAACTGATCCGCTCAACCATCCCGTGTATGATCCGTCATTCGAATATGAAGGAACGAGATATGCTCTCACCAAGAGCATGATATTCCACAAGCAGATAATTGTGCAGAAGTTTCCAAAGATTTTCACATTCTCACCCAACATCCGGCTGGAAATGCCTGAAAAGGCCAGGACCGGGAGGCATCTTCTTGAGTTTACCCAGCTGGATCTGGAGGTGAAGGGAGCCACAAGGGAAGACCTCATTAAACTTGGCGAAGAGCTTTTCATTCACACCCTGGAGAAAGTTAGTGAGAAACATGCTCAGGACCTGCATGATCTTGGGAGAAGCCTCAGTGTTCCCCGTGCGCCCTTCAAAAGATATAAATTTGAGGAAGCCGCAGAAAAATACGGATCTGAATTCGAAACGATCCTTTCAAAGGATGCAAAAGAGCCGTTCTGGATAGTGGACATACCGCTTAAGGAAAGGGAATTCTATGATCGGGAAAGCGATGTTTTCCCTGGTATTCTGAATGACATGGACCTCATCTATCCGGAAGGATACTGCGAGGCGCTTTCAGGAGGAGAGAGAGAATTTGATCTGGACAGAATAATGGAAAGGATTCGCAGGAAAGGGCAGACCTATGAGCAATTCAAGTGGTTCCTGGAATTTGCCAGGGAGGGGCTGGAGCTGTCAACAGGCTTTGGAATTGGCATAGAAAGGCTGGTAAGGTATATCTGCGGATTTGAGAGAATTGAGGATGTTCACCCGTTTCCAAAGGTACCCGGAAAGGTATCTGTCTGACTGCCGTAAAGCTGCAAATGGAACTTGTTTCTTCCATTATTTTCAATTTAATCGCCATTTAAAATAAAGTACACGAGAATGTGTATTAAATATGATTTATGAATAGCCATTCATGGTAGATTTAATCAGGGATTCCATGGCAGGCAAGGTTGCTGTGATAATTGGCGTGGGACCGGGCCAGGGCATATCAACCGTAAGAATGTTCATAAACTTTGGTGCCAAGGTGGCAATGGTTTCAAGAAGCGGAAATACCTACGGACTGGTGCCATCCTCCACAATAAAGGCATACAAAGCAGATGCAACTGACGAGAAGCAACTGGTGGCGGTCCGGGACAGGATAATTGCAGACTATGGCGGAATAGATTTTGTTGTTTCCAATGTTGGTGTCTGGGAAAAACTGAAGGGAGAATTTCCGGAGGTAAATGATTTCGAAAGGATACTGCACATTAACCTGTCATCGCACCTGTCAGTGATCAGAACGTTTTCACAGCCGATGAAGCCTGCCGGTGGCTCGATTGTCCTGGTGGGGGCTTCAAGATACATATTCCAAGGTAACGATCTGGCTTACAACGTTTCCAAGTCCGCTATTGAAGAGCTTGTGAGGAAATCCGCCGAGACTCTGCGCCAGTACAATATCAGGGTCAATGCCGTAATGCCAGGTTCAGTTGGGAAGGAGGACACCTACTACAAAGTTTTTCCCTTCAATTTCACAAAGCTCTCAGAACGAAAGGAATTGGAGCCAATCGAGGTTGCAATGGTTTCAGCATTTTTGGCCAGTGAAATGTCCCTTGGAATAGACGGCCAGTGCATCAACGTTGACCGTGGACTGAACTCATTCTGATTTTTATTACTGGCTGGATTCATTTTCTTCTGGCCATCACCATCCACTGATCCACCTTCAGGCTGATAATTTCGTTATGGTCAGTTCTCACCTGGAAATAGTCAAGTGCACGTTCAGTCATGCCTTTTATAAAATTCTCAGTTTGCGCAATCTGCTCTTTGCTTTCTGCCGTTCTTGCAACCCACTCCTTGAATGAGTACATCTTTTTTTCAACTTCTTCTTTCAAGATCTCAAGATTGCTCCCTGCCAGCATGGATTTCCATTCTTCCACTGAGGCACATTCAACGTGGCTTCTATCCCTCATCTTCTCGAAGGTGTTCATTAGCATTCCAAGCTCTGTATCGCCTGGAACCACGTTATCTATCATGATGAAGATGCCCTTGTTTTTCAGGACCCGGGAGACTTCCCTGACAAAGGCACCCTTATCAGTGAAATGATGGGGAGCGATGCGGCACGTTACAATGTCAAAGGTTTCATCAAGGAAGGGTAAATTTTCGGCATCAGCCATCAGATAAATTACATCGTCTGCTCCAGCTTTCACATTGGCCTCTCTAGCAGCCGTGAGCATATTCCATGTCAGATCGGTGGCAATTACAAGACCAACATGAGGATGAAGAGTTCTGGCCACATGGCCCCCTCCAGTTGCAATGTCAAGTGCCTTCCAGTCCTTCTCGGGATGTATCCATTCAATTATTCTCTGGAGATCCAACCCCTGCGCATGACCACGGCTTTCCACATACTCCCTGGCCTTTTTTCCAAACTGTTCAACAACAATGCGCTTCCGGTCATCCTCCACCACCATGACACCGCATCCCATACAGTTTCTTAAAATTCTTCTCACTGGTTATCTATCCATGAAGTTCGGGTCCCCTTTTCGGGCAGAGCCTCTAGCTCACCGGTGAAAATTCCAACTAACCTTCTCTCCGTTTTGGTAATGCCTATGGGTGGCAGGTGTTAAGAATTTTTAAAGTACGTAGAAAGTATTCTGTATCATGTTCCAGAATGAGATAACCTATGTAAGGATGCAGAAGGCAGGCAAAGAGGCTGAATTCCACAGACTCTATGAAGAGGCACTCAAGGAAGCTGAAAAATATCTTCACAAGGAGTACCCCAATATCATAGGCAAGGAAATAATTGAAAAAGAGAAGATAAAAGACATAAGCCCAATAGATGGAAAAGAGATTGCGACTTTTCAGATGGCATCGCCAGAAAACATAAACAGGGCTCTGGAAATGCTTCATTCCTCATGGAAAAAATGGTACGAGCTAGGCTATGTTGAGAGAGCCAGGATTATGCTCAAGGCTGCGGATGAGATTTCCAGGCAGAAGTACCTCATATCAGCTCTTCTTGCGTACGAAAACGGGAAGAACAGAACAGAGGCCATGGCTGACGTGGATGAAGGTATTGATTTCCTGAGATATTACGCCATTAACATGATAGAGAACCAGGGATTTCACAAGCTGAGCGGAAAGGGATACGACAACGAGGAAAGTTTCAGCGTCATGAAACCATATGGCGTGTTTGCCGTAATTCCGCCCTTCAACTTCTATGCCATAACGGTTGGCATGACGGCCGGTCCTCTTACAGTTGGAAACGCAGTGCTGCTGAAGTCTTCAAGCGATATTCCAATATCCACTTACCTTACCGTGAAAATACTCCATGAATCCGGTGTTCCCAAGGAAGCACTGGCTGTCATCACCGGATCCGGAAGAGTTGTGGGGAAATATGTGGTTGAAAGCGATCTCGTTTCGGGCATAGTTTTCACAGGATCACGGGAAGTAGGCATGGATATATACCACCGCGCCCAGGAAAAGAGACCCAAGCCTGTAATCACTGAAATGGGTGGGAAAGATGCGGTCATAGTTACATCCAGGGCTGATCTTGATAAGGCGGTTGAAGGAATATTCCGTGGGGCTTTTGGATTTTCAGGGCAGAAATGCAGTGCTACATCACTTGCATATGTCCATGAGGCTGTGTACGACAAGTTTGTAGAGAAACTGAAGGAAAGAGCCAGAAATGTGCTTCCGGAAGACCCCAGGAAAAAGGAAGCCTTTGTGACTCCAGTTGTGAACCGCGAAGCCTATGAAAAATTCAAGGCCATTGAGCCAAAGCTCAAGGAATATGGGGACGTAATTGTGGGAGGCAAGGCCCTTGATAGGCCCGGTTACTACGTGGAAGCCACAATACTCAAGGATGTGATGCGCGACTCATATCTTGCAAAAAATGAGCTCTTCCTGCCCGTACTTGGCATCATCAAGGTGAAGGACCTCAAGGATGCAGTTGATGAAATAAACAAATCAGACTATGGGTTGACAGGAGGCATATTCACGGAAGACTATGAGGAAATCCAGTATTATTTCAACAACGTGGATGTGGGAGTAATATATGCCAACAGGGCCAGGGGCGCAAGCACGGGTGCAATGGTTGGATCTCAGCCTTTCGTTGGCTGGAAGCTCAGTGGGAGCAGTGGCAAGGGAACCGGCTCCTATTATTACCTTCCACAGTTCTTAAGGGAGCAGTCACAGACCATTGCCCATTAATATTTCTCTTAACTCTTCAATTTTATTCAAGGTCAGTGGTTCCTGAACTTTGAGGGATTCTGAGAGGCTCTTCAGGAGGATCATTTTCACCTCCTTTTCATCCTGAATGCTGCCAGTTTCACGCTGGAGGCTGGTCATAATTTCTGATGTCATCCCGCATGGCATTATTACATCAAATCTTGCCATGTCAGTGTTAACGTTCAGTGCAATTCCATGCAGGGTTGAAAACCCGTTTATGGCGAGGCCAACAGAACAAATTTTCCTGTTCCCTACCCAGACTCCAGTCTCCCCATGGAGCCTGCCTTCCGAAGAGATGCCATAGTGTTTCAGTGTATGGGATATGGCCCCTTCGATGGTGATTATCAGGTCTCTTATGTTCATCTGGCGATCCCTGAGATTAATTATGAAGTAAATGACAATCTGCCCTGGTCCATGATACGTTGCTGATCCGCCCCTCTCCACCTGGAATACCTCCAGATTCGGGTCAAGTATCTCATCAGGGTTTCTGTGAATGCCCATGGTGTATACGTGCGGATGGCTAACGGCAATCAGAACATCCGGTATGGCATCCTGGTTCCTTGCTCTGTTCAGCGACCTCTGGAGTTCCAGCACTTCCTTGTATTCTCCATACCCTATATCGGCAATAATAAGATCATTGGCTATCATGCATGCACCGCTTACTGATGGAAGATCAATCTAATATGTTGATGTTTCCATATCCATAAATGCTTCCGGATCAGGGAACCCTGACGCAGATCATGATATTGCTTCACATATTTGATGGTGAAAAAAAGCCTTCCGCCATAGCCAAGAACATTGGAATAACCGTGCAGGGTGTGCAGTACCACATGAAGATTATGGCCGGGAAAGGCCTTATAGATTCCGGCGGCAACATAACCAAGGAAGGCTTCAATTTCCTTGATACGGGCCTTTCCAGCATGAGGGACTTTGTCTCACAGAGCATTGCGCGTCTTGACGATGTGGTGACGTGGGAAGCCATTGCCTCCGGCAGAATCGCATCCGGAGACGAGGTGAGACTTGAAATGAGGGATGGATACCTTTATGCTTCTGCGTCACCGGGCAAAGGTGCTACCGGCAGGTCGAGAAACGATGCAGAAGACGGCGATATTGTTGCAGTCACATCAATTAACGGCATAATAAATGTCAAAATTGGCACAGTTTCAGTTATCGTGCTTCCGGATGCTGAAAATTTAAGTAAAAATCTTGATCTTAATTCCATCACCGGTGAATTGCATGAAAACGGCAAAACACTGTTGGGCAGCATAGGGGAGGAGGCATACGTGATCTGCAGGAAATCCGGCATAATACCTGACCTGGAATACGCATCCATACATTCAGCGTTTGAGGCAGGTATCAGAGGGGTAAGTTCCACTGTACTTGTGTCAAACAGGCGCTTCCATTACTTAATTTCCGACATAAAGGACCTGCAGAACAGGTACAGGGATGTAAACGTCAGGATAAAATATTTGTGATATTACAAATATAATAGTAGATAAATTTTAGTAGCAATATTTATAACGGGCATTTGAATTGTCCTATTATATCTTCAATGTGGAATTTTATTAAAAATTCAGGATCGGATAAATATTTAAATATAACACTTTAATACGAGGGATCGTCAACCAGTAGGTGAAAAATATGGAGGAAGATGGTAGTGGCAGTAGGCTTTCAGATTTTAGCGGACTTGTACGGTGTGGATCCAGATGTAATATCAAAGGTCGATAGCTTATATCCAGTTATCGAAAATGCAGTAAGAGCAGGAAGTCTTACAAAGATATCCTCGGATTATTACCAGTTTCAGCCACAGGGGGCAAGTGGCGTGGTGCTCCTGGCTGAGTCGCACCTTTCCTTTCACACGTGGCCTGAACATGGTCTTGTAACACTGGATATATATACATGTGGCGATCCAAAGGGAGCCGAAACTGCTTTTGATTATATCGTGGATCAGCTTAAACCGGATACCATGGATTGCAAGAGGTTACGGAGAGGCGTGTCAGTCACTGAAGAACTTACGGTGGAGAAACCCCAGCAGCTTGTGATTCTGTGATAGTTTGAACCGGCGTTTTTTTGCAGTTTCCATAATTCTTTCAATTTTTTTCGCATTTTTTTCTCTGGTCTATGATTCTTTTCCCCTGTGGCTCTACATCACTGGCATAATCCTGGGCATAATTGCCCTCTACATCTCCGGTGATGTTTTTCTGGAAGAGGCGCTTCATGTCGGGATCAAATACGGAATTTCCAGCAAATCCGTGGGAACATACATAATATCATTCGGGGCGGTTATAGATGAGTTTGCTGTGGTCTTTTCCTCTTCCATACGGGGTTACGGATCGTTGAGTTTCGGGACAATACAGGGTTCCAATGTCATAACGCTGATCATATTCCTTCCTATTCTTGCCCTGGTGGCCAGGAAGAATTTCTCCGGATTCAGGAAAGATGGCTACGTGCTCCTTGCAGTTAGCCTTGTTGCCCTGGCCATGTCGGTTCAGTGGATCAGGGACCCATGGTATCTGGGTATACCAATGATTGCCATTTATGCAATATATGCTCTGGTCAACAGGAGACCACCTGGAGACCTGCCGCAAAAAACTGAAATTGGCGTGGATTATACGGCAATGGTTGCTGCACTGGTACTTCTGGGGCTCGCAGCCGAAGCCCTGGTGGATTATACAGTTGCCGTATCACGTATTGCAGGAATTGCCTCATTCTACTCAGGTTTCATTATCACCGGTGTGGCTGGAAGCCTGCCGGAGATCATAATGTTTGGGCTGATCATCGTCAGGAAGGATAGAGAGGCGACGCTTGGAATCACCACTGGAACCACAATATACAAGGGGAGCCTCATTCTGGGCATTTCAATGCTCTTCGGGACAGTGGATCTGTCTGTTGGCCGGTGGTCAATAATATTGATGTCAGCCCTTGCCCTCATATTCATTTTCCTTTCATTCGTCAGAATCAGGAAAATTTATGCTGTATTGCCGCTGTTTGCCATAGCGGCCACATATCTCGTGAACCTGATGATCTAGGTCCTGGTACCCCAGAAGATATTCTCCTTCCTCTTTATCTGTATTATCTCGTCAAGGGTATTCATGGTATCCTTGTCCAGCGGATCATTCCTCAGTTCCTTAACTACGCCCTCCGGAATGTCAACATATAGTGGCTCTTCCGGGAATATCTGCCGGTTGAGCGTTACTCCATCTATGGATACCGCAACCTCAGCAGGGGCATCAGCGAACTGCTTTGAGTTCTCCCCTTCCCTGATGCTGCGGACAGTTCCAGCGAATCTGCCATCCGCCTTGATCAGTGAATCTCCCACCTTGATCCTTCCCGACTGTACCTTCACGCCCACTATGACAGGCTTGGCAGCTCTGAATATGTACTGGGGGAGAATCGAGATCTTGGCAGGCATGGGCATTCTCTGCTTTCTACCTTCATCCAGCTGCATCCTTCTCCTGGACAGCCAGTCTTCAGTATCCTGTATCAAAGAATAGATGACGTCCCCTACCTTCACGCCCACATCGGAGCTTGCTGCCGCGTCCTGGGCCTCAGAAAGGAACTGGACATTGAACCCTATAATTATACGGTCCATGGGGTCATTGAGCGTTGCAGCGTCTGTGATATCTCTCTTGTTGATGTCACCCACCTGTGCTGACCTTATGGAAATGCCCTTTTCCTTGAGCTCATAAGCGATTGCCTCCAGGGACCCAAGAGCATCCGCCTTCACTGTAACACCGTGTTCTGACAGTGTGATATTGACCTGAGATTCCTCCAGAATTTCCCCGAACGCATCACCGGGATCACCGTCAACGGCTATGACTGGCGATCCTGACACAACGTCAAGCCTGTCCGCCATTAAAAGTCGGACACCAGAGGCTGATTCAACAGTATTCTTCTCCACTAGTTTTTTTGATTTGCCCTTGGAATTAACCAGCATGGCCTTTATCTTTGTCACCGCGGGTCCTGTCCTTGTGTTCAGGGCCACAGTATCGCCCTTATGGAGAATGCCCTGGTAGAGGACGGTGTCAAGTATGGTTCCAATGGATTCCTCCCTCATGAGCTCTATTATTGTGCCTCTTCCCTTTGTCTGCTGGAACTTTATGTTTTCTTCAAGGTACCTCTGCGCAAGCCCCGCTATGACCATGAGTATTTCTGATATTCCTATGCCTGCCTTTGCGCTCATTGGCACAATGGCAACTGTCCTTGAAAAATCTGAAATGCGATCATACCTGTCACTGGTTATGCCAAATTCGTAGAACCTGTTCACAAGATCATAGAGACGCTTCTCAAGTTCGTCAACATATTCCTGTCTCTGCGCCTTCATGGCCTGCTGGAATGTGACATTCTTCACTGGAGTGTAAAGCGGAACAAGGTCTATCTTGTTGGCCGCCACAACGAACGGGGTCTTGAACTTCTTAAGTATATTGATTGATTCTATGGTCTGAGGCTTGAATCCTTCATTTATGTCAACCACAAGTATGGCAATATCCGACAGAGCACCGCCACGGGCACGCATATTGGCAAACGCTACGTGGCCCGGCGTATCTATGAACAACAACCCGGGGATTTTGAGTTTGCCACGTCCCAGAAGACCTCTGGCCTTTTCCTCTATCTCTGCAACATCTATGTTTGTGGCGCCGATTCTCTGGGTAATGCCCCCTGCTTCCTTTTTTGCGACTGAGGTTCCTCTTATGGCATCTAAAATTGAGGTCTTGCCATGATCCACATGGCCAAGAACGCAAACAATCGGCTGACGGTATTGTCTGTTATCCATAACCACCTCAGTAGAGGTTGCTTTCATCTCCACACTGATACTGGCTGATTTCTACATCCTGGAAGAATATGGGAAATTCGTGCTGGAAAGACTCTGGAGAATCCGAGGCATGTATTATGTTCTTCTCAATGCCCGTTGAATAGTCCCCCCTGATTGTGCCCGGCTGTGCTTTTGAACCATCTGTGGTTCCTGACATAAGTCTCGCGATAGATATTGCTCCAGGTCCTTCAAGCACGGCAGCCACAATTGGGCCGGATGTTATGTATGATACCAGGTCTTTGAAGAATGGTTTTCCCTTGTGAACATCATAATGCTTCTCTGCCCTTTCCTTTGACAGTACCAGCATCTTGAGGGCAACTATCTTGAGTCCCTTTTTCTCAAAACGTGAAATTATCTCGCCCGACAGTCTTCTTTTCACGCCATCGGGCTTTATCAGAATTAGTGTTCTTTCCAACTATACCACCCTCAGCTCTTAGAGCTTTGCTTCTTCATTTCCTTTATTGTGTGGTATTCCTTGGTCCATTTGGTTTTCCTTGGTACTCTTTTAAGGTCTATCATGTTCACCTGGCATTTCCTGCTGCAGAAGTTGAGGACGTTTCCGTCCTTCCTTACATACAGGAAACCGGTTCCTGGTTCGATCTGTGCTCCACAAAAGCTGCAGGTTTTTGATGCCACCATAATCACCTAATTGAAAGTTTTCTCGCTTCCCTGGCAGTTTCCCTCAGCATGAGAATGTCACCAACGCGTACCGGGCCCATAACATTCCTTGCAATTATCCTGCCCTGATCTCTTCCGGCAAGAACCCTGACTTTCACTGTTGTGGCTTCTCCGCTCATACCAGTTCTCCCCATGAGTTCTACGACTTCTGCCGGTGTTCCTTCATCTGCCATTGCAGATCACCTTATTTCTTGATTTCAGCAAGTTCGGAGATAACCTGCTTGAGGTTTTCTTCTCCTTTGCTGCCCACATCAACAACAGATATGGATGCTGCTGAGGCTATGCCAACTTTGGCACCAAGATCGCTCTTCTTTTTCACGAATCCGTAGGGTACCTTCCTCTCTTCACAGAGCATTGGAAGATAGTATACTACTTCAGGTGGAGATACGTCTTCTGCTATTACGACTACCTTGCTTTCTCCTCTTTCAATAGACTTAATAACCTCGTTCGTACCTTTCTTTATTTTCCCGCTTCTGAATGAATTCTCAACAAGATCCAGTAGTTTTTTTTCCACGGACTCGGGAGTTTCAAATTTCACATAGCTGTTTTTATCCATTTTGGAACCTCCTTCACTAAGGCAAAACGTAAGCCGTAGAGCCTATATTAACTTTCTCAGGTAGATGGCTCTTCTGCGATTATCGCCAGGATATGGTAAGCGGCACGGGCAATTGTTTGGAAAAATACCGTGTGCGTGACCAGATGCCGGATCATGAACGGGTTACTGGCGAAACATAGTCCCGGTTACACTGGACGCCGCATGAACGATATTGCGCAAAGGACAGGAATTCAGGTGTTTTTGCAAACTTTACAAAGTATGTAAAGGGCAAATTGGTTTAACCCCATTTAGATATGTTGTCATGGAATTCAAAGGAATAGGTTGGGTTGGTTACAGATCCAGGAATTATGAATTGGTTGTGAAAATTTTTCAGGAGCTTCTGAAAATGGATCCAGTAGAAGCTGGTAAGGATTACCAGATCTTCAGATTTTCAGGTGGAGAGGAACTTGAAATAATGAAAATATCCGGAGACGAGCAGGTTTCTGGTTCTGGGCCATTAGGCGCAGTGCCGGGATTGGTCGTAGACAATATCGCAGCAGGCGTTTCCAGAATCAGGGATGCCGGCTTGAATACCACATCGCCAATCCAGTATGGAAACGACGGATCATGCTGGGTGCATTTTCAGCTGCCTGACGGTTCAGAGTGGGAACTGAAGCAGTGGGATTGCATTGAAAACTCTCTTAAATTATAAAATAAAAGATAGAATGATGGAAACGCAGTCCATTAAGGAAGGAAACTTAATCCAGCGTCTCCATTGCCCTGTCCACTAGGTTCTTGGCTGATTCTGACGGTTCCACCATTGGAGATCTGTAACCGCCATTAAGACCAAACTTCCTGTAAAATGCGTAATAGTATGCCGACGGAAATCTGGATGTAAGCAGCGATCTGATAAAGGGGTTAATTTTCTGCATCTGGGTTTTTCTGGCTGCATCAAGCTTACCGGAGGTGAATTCCTTATATGCAGTAACAACCGGCTTGCTGAAATTGGTAAGTCCACAAACCCCACCATCGGCCCCTATGGATAAGGATGGAATGAGGAGATCATCCTGACCCTGGAAAATAGCGAAATCGGGTCCAGAGAATTGCATTATGTCGGAGAAGTAGCGCATATCTGCAGAGCTCTCCTTCAGCCCTATTATTTCTGAAAACTCTTGCTTAAGCGTTTTAACCGTTTCCGGTTCAATCTTTGCGCCGCTTAGCTGGGGTATACTATAGATGAATGTCTCCTTCCTGACAGTACCGATAACTTCCCTGAAATGCTTCAGAATCTCTTCCTGTCCGGCAGTGATATAATATGTGGGCATCAGTACCAGCGCATCTGCTCCGGCATCCTTTGCATGCTTGCCAAGTTTAACCGATTCCTGAGTGGAAGATGATCCGATCCCTGCAAGTACCTTCATTCCATGGCTGTGTTCAACCACAAACTCCAGGAATTTCATCCTCTCATCGGCGGATAGGAAAGGAAAGAGCCCCGTGCTCCCGTTTGGGAACACACCGTATATCCCGATTTCCTTAAGGTAGTCAAGGAGCTTTGCTGTGGCTTCATAATCTATTTCCCCGTTCTGCCTGAATGGCGTGACCATTGGGGTTATTATCCCACTCATTTTCATAAGTTAGTAATGTGATCAAGGAATAAAAAGAATAAGAATTGATTCAGCAACAGAACGGTGAGACTACAGATTATATCCTATATTCTCGGTTCTGAGAACATCTACAAGTGCCTTGGGAAGGCCCCTGGCCACCAGATAGTCCCAGTCAGGTATCACTCCTCTTCCGATTGCCAGATTGATTATTTCATTGATGGGCATGAATATGGTACTTGGCGCATGCACCGTACCTAGCAGCCACGGCGGATAGTCGAAATAATCCTTTAGTCTGCCAGGTACAACATCGGTTAGAAGTTCATTCAGAATTGATGCAACCTTCCTGTTGTAGTACCATTTCTTCACTGGCGAATTCGCAAATCCGGGATTCGGGGCATAAACTTTCCATTCAAGCCCATATGCCTCCTGGGAATCCAGCTGTACTGACGTGTTCCCGAAGTTGTCAATATCAGATCTCGGCGGAGTTTCCTCGGCGCCAGTGGCAGCGTTAACAACCTTTGCTCCAAATCTGTTGAACAGGTTAAGATGCTTGTCTATTACTCTCTCCAGCTCCTGGGCCTCTGCGGAAGATATGGTTATATCATTTTCAAATTGCTCTGAAATCTCAGGCAGATCCTCGATTCTGGAATTCATTATAACCTTAAGATAATAATTAAACCTATCTCCGCTCATGTTTTTCATGGTCTCCTTTGATGTTCATAAACAACTTCTGTATATATAGTTAGCTGGTCACGCTTTCTTTTTCGTCTTCATTTGCGTTCGTTGGTCAAGCAACTCAATGTATTGTAATCAACTCTGTGCACCAGCATTTATGTGTAAAAAAGCATTAAGGATGGTATGGTTGCAGACACCAATAGCAGGATCAAAAAATATCTTCAAGACACATTCAACATAAGAAATATAATGGAGGAGGTTCCTGTTAGGGCCCCCTCCAGTGAACTTACTACCTGGATTCTTGCTCCGTGGTCTCTTGAAAGCATTTCCATGAATTGCAGATTGCCGGTTAAAGAGGTTACCCGTATACTTGAGTCAGTTCCTCAAGTGGAAATTGCAACTCAAGATCGCGGTGCCAATAAAATCTCAGTTGTAAGGTGGCTTGGATCTGAACCATTTTCATATCAAGCAGTATCATCGTTGCCGCGACCTGGCAGGAAGATACGCGACTTCATAAATCTGCATATCTACAATTATCTGGTGGGACGCACAGGCACAGTAAGCAGTCCCGTGAAACTGGAGGACGCATTATTTGATCTCAAGAACAGTGTTATGCTTCCGGACGACTTCATGCCGGATTATTTGATGGGGAATCTGGAGGGAGAGGATATCCCTCCTTCAGATCATGTCATGGAAAATTTGCAGCCATTTTCCGACAGAACCGATGTTTACTGCTATTTTGAACCATCTCATAAGGGATCAGGCAGTCTTGCATATCTTTTTGCCGCATCTCCAGAAACGGGAATGGTAAATGACAATAAGGAAATAGAAAAAATAATAGGTGATTCTTTCAGATCGCTTCCACGAGATCCTGATTATGAGCATTTTGAGCTTTCACGATACATGAAGACCATACTGTTCAACATCCAGAGGTACAGTTCCGGTGAACTCAGGAGACCCCTGCCCCCTCCTCATATAATTGAAAGCATGAAGAGGAAAGGAATCATTGCAGAAACCAACGGAAAATACTCCGTATCAGAAGGAATATCCGCGGAACATCTTGAAGGGATGCTTGAAACTGAGAAAAAAGCTGCTAAAGCCCTTTCCGCAAGATGGCTTGAAAGTATGGCAGAACCGGCTTAATTTCGGCTCCCCATACCGCTTTTCGCTTTTCTATGCACAATATTTTCACGTATCTCAGACCACAGGAGTGCGCTAAATGCCAGAATGAGGCCATAAACCAGGGGGAAAACGACAAGAACCAGAACGGGGGAAAGGGATACTATGCCTCCTATTATGGCCGACAGCTCAGCAACTTTCTGCAGCGGATAGATAAGGTACAAAGAAAATGCAGAGGCAATCCCTATGATCAGGCCAGCTGCAAATGTTCTCCATCCCTTCAGGTACATCAGAGGAATTGCGGCAACCACGCCAAGATACGCAATTGGGAGAAAGAACAGAGTCGCGTAGGAAACAGCTGCAGATGCAATTATTGAAATACCAGCTCCCATCTTAGTCATATACAAACCTCACCTCCGTTGTCTGGGTAGACATATTGTAATACTGGTGATCAAACCATGCAGTCAGCTGATTGGAGAAGTAGTAGCTGACCGGATTTTCGCTTGGTCCACCGGGAAATACTCCGTAGAATATGGACTTTGCAGGATCGGACACCTCTCTCAAGGAAGGTCCCACTGTCACGTATGGCTCCGGTACCTGAAGCTGCCTTGACACATATGCTGCGCTGACGGTATGGGAATCACCATACATCGGGTAGGGTCCAAGTCCAAGTGCTGAGAGTCCAGTCAAGCTGGCAATCTCAAGGATATGGACTCGTCCCCATGTCCATGTGCTGACTGGCCCAAGTTTCCGCAGCAGGAAGGACACTTCTCTGGTGAAGGCCGTCCGCGATGTGTGATTGAAACTACCATTGAACCAGGTGGCCGACGATGGATCGTTGATGGCTAGATAAAGCGCCGATGTGTCGAATGGCTTTGTAAGCGAGGAAAGTCCGTGCTCAGCATACACCTGGTCAAATGTGATGTTGTAGAGTTCGCTGAGGTAATACCAGTATACTGTTTCACCCGTGGAATTCACATATGAGGTATAATTCCACTGCGAAAGTATGCTGTAGGCCGCAGCCTGAGATGTATTCATGCTCATGGAAGAGAGCGACTTCAGTATTACAGGCACGAACTGCGATGCCCAGTAGTCCGAAACGTTACTCTGAAGATTCATCATGTCATGAACAGTGGTATTTCTATGTGACTTAAGATAATGATAGATGGTCTGTGCCCTCCCCCCTGATGTCCAGTACCCTCCTATGAAGGGATACGGATAATTCACACCAACAGTTGGTTGATTGGGGGCGAAGGCAAATCCCCTTGCAGGATTCTCGATCTGTGGCAGATATTTGAAGGGTACCTGCCCAGTTATGCGGTAAGCCGGGTTGCTACCGTTCAACAGAGATCTTGAACCAATGACAGGCACTTTCTGCCCATTTGGCAGTGTTTCATTTATTGTGGGGTACAATCCGGCGGTGATGTATCCCGTATTATGTGCTCCAGCAAGTACGAAATTCTGTGGAGGTGATTCCCACAGGCGTAAAGCATTGATCATCTGGCTGTAGTTAGTGCTCATGTCCAGCTTGATTTCGGCAACAAGGTCAGGGGATGGAATCGATGCCGTCCAGTTCATGCTAATGCCTAGGTCTCCGGATCTGGCAATAATGGGGCCATTATTTGTGTAAAATATGGAGTATTTTGATCCTAGCAATGAATAATTGTATTCCGACATGGCAAACTCCTTTCCATTGTAGGTGTAATTGTTCCCATTGAGCATTTCCAGATAATCATTGGCTGTTGCACCTTCCGGAGTTGTCAATCCCCACGATGTTGTGGCTGTATGGCCTATGAGAATTCCTGGTAGCCCGGCAAGACCCCATCCAGTTGCATTAATTCCCGGTGCTTCCAGCTGCACAGGAATCCAGAGGGACGGAGCAAGCAGGGTAAGATGCGGGTCGTTTGCAAGAATGGGCGAATGCAGTGAAGAATAATTTGAAGTTACTATCCAGGAATTGCTGCCTACCTCAGGCCTTAATGTGTTCCTCGTTGAAAATCCATATGGATCAGAAATGTTGGAAAGTGCATTCTCCATGAGGCTTTTCAGGGAGCCGAATAGGGAAGTATTCAATCCAGTGGCAAACTGGCTGTACCAGTTGAGGGACCAGAGGTATTCTGACGATATTCCCATGTCAGAGAGATTAAAGCCGTTGACTGTCCCATTGCCGGGAACCATGGTAATGTTTGTCGTATAATATGGGTAATAGGGCCATATCTGGCTCAGGTTTGCATAGCCAAGGGCAGAATAGAGCAGATCAGTCTGAAGCTGGCTTGTGCCTCCTGTTGTAAGGTCCCACGTCATGTATTCCTGCCAGGCAAAGGAATCAAGGGGCGTCCACTGGAAAGGCTTCTTTCCAATAAGCTTGAAACCGAGCGGAAGATTGCCAGCGGACGCGTTTATGTATGCATTCACACCCTGGGAGTAGTCCTGGATGTATCCATAATACTGTGGATAATCAGTCCTGACATATGAATTCAGCAGGGCTGCATTTTGGGGTATACCTATCATGTGCATTGCAATGTCGGAATTCAGTGCGGAAGTTCCCACATATGAGCTCAGGTTGCCTGAAGCTAGAAGCGCCTCAAGTTCCATCTGGAACAGCCTGTTACTGGCTTCGTAGTATCCCTGTGCCATGAAGAGATCGTGCAGATTTCTGGCCTGTATATGGGCAACTCCGGATGAATCTATGGTGACATTTACATGATACTGGAGATCGGGAATATGATAATTTCCGGACGTGTAATTGGCATTTCCAGCTGCCGACCACAGCCCGTTTACAGGATTCAGAGTGTTGAAATCGGTTGACAAATAAGATAAAGCTATGATTGCCACAATTGCGACCACAATGAATTTTATTCTCATTCTATGGAAAACTGTTACATGCTAATAATTATTGGCCGATCGGAGTGAAAAAAATATATGGCAAAAGTGAAAACCCTCAGTCCGACTCAATGAAGAATGAAGGGCAAAGTTTCACGTGATAATTTTGCATTTCGGGGGAATTTCATTAAATGATCCGGGCAAATCGTATCATGGAAAAGTACCTGCCTTCCATAAAATAGGTATCCCTTTCTACACCTTCAATATAATAGCCGTTCTTCAGCAGCACCTTCATGGAAGCTGCGTTAAAATCCAGGACACCGGTATAAAGCCTATGCATTGAAATTTCATCCGCAGCAAAACGGGTAACAAGCCCCAGGGACTCGCTGGCAATACCTCTTGACCAGAATTTCCTTCCAATCCAGTATCCAACATGGCATTTTCTGTCCACATAGTCTATGTCCTTCAAGCCGATTATTCCTGCCGGGGTCCCGTCAAAAAAAATTATGAAGTCAATTGCGAAGAATTTCTTGCCGTCTTCCCTGTTCATGGTAAAGAAATTTATTGCATCTTCTACGGTGTAGGGATAATGAAAACCGTGGCCCCCTATGTTCCGCGATATGACTGGATCGTTTGCAAGCTCAGCTATTGCTTCTGCATAGCTGGCTTTGAGATCGTTTGACAGTGTCACTGTCCTTCCCTGGAGTTTATAATGCTTCATCCAATACGATCATCATGGTCATGGAATAATATTTTTGCATGAGTAGCGCAGCAGCACAAATATGATCTTTGTATGACATTATCTCGGGCCGAAGAATGAACATGGAAGGTACGGCATCTCCGACTGAAATTACTCGAAGTAATTCTATATTAGGAAATATGAAAATAACCATACAATATATTTGCTGCAATGCCAAGAGTATCATGGTCCGGAACTTCATCTGTAGAAGCCCTAAAAATAGGCAGATTCACAACTACAAAATTAAATGTGGTTTCTTATGCGCAACAGTACGTGAAAATGATTCATAGTAATATGTTTCTGCTCCGGAGTGGGACGGTGTTCATCTGTGGATAAGTTGAAAGTAGGAGTGATCGGTGCAACTGGACTTGTGGGGCAGAAGTTTGCGCAGCTCCTTTCAGACCACCCATTCATGGAGGTTGCGTCGGTATATGCCTCAGATAGATCATCCGGACGTTCTTACAGTGATTTTCTGAGTTTTGACGAGGATCTTGCGCAGCGTTACGAAGGACTGACAGTGAAGGAATCAAACCCAGACACAGTACTGGGTGACAGAAATGACATTATTTTCAGTGCGGTGAGCGACGCAAATGCCGGGAAAATTGAGAAGCATCTGGCTCGCAAAGGATCAACAATTCTGACAAACGCTTCTGCAAACAGGCTGGAAAGCGACGTCCCTCTGGTGATTCCCGAGGTGAATCCCCACCATCTTGAATCGTTGAATTCGTCACATGGCTTGATTGTTGCAAATGGCAACTGCAGCACCATTGGAATGGTACTGGGACTGGCGCCAATTGCAGATATGGGGATTGAAGAGGTTTACGTCACCACAATGCAGGCTGTAAGCGGTGCCGGATATCCCGGTGTTCCCTCAATGGATATGCTTTCTAATATCCTTCCCTTCATAAAATCCGAAGAAGAAAAAATGGTCAATGAGACAAGGAAAATATTCGGGAATTTCACCTCTTCGGACAGAACAGGATCAAAGATGAAAATACACCCCACGTGCATTCGTGTTCCAGTGAGAGAAGGACATCTTGAATCCATCACTGCAGTCCTGTCTGAGGATCCCGATATCAACATGCTGCGTGAAAGGTTCAGAAATTTTGGAAATGGAAACCTGAAGGCAAGGCTTCCAACTTTGCCGGAGAAAAGCGTCATACTCATGAATGGTGAGGATCGCCCACAGCCTCTGCTGGACGTCATGGCTGGATCGCCTGAAAGAGCAAGAGGCATGGCAGTGACCGTGGGGAGACTGCGTGTTTCGGGTTCACGGGTATCCTTCGTTGCACTGGTGAACAACCTGTTAAGGGGAGCAGCAGGTTCTGCTGTGCTTAATGCAGAGGTTCTTCATGAATCGGGGTTGGTAACATGAATGGGGGAAGCCTCACCGTAATAAAGATAGGAGGATCTTTTCTCACATCACATCAGGCAATGTTTGACATCGCAAAGCTTGCTCGGGAGAAAAGAGGGGCAGTGTTTGTTCTGAGCGCTTTCAGAGGCATAACCGACAGGCTTGTTTCCGGTTATGGGTTTGATGCTGAGGGAAGAGAAGCTATTCTCAGGGAGGTTCTCACTTACCATTCAAATCTGATTCAGAACGCTATACCCAGTACTTCTCAGAAAACATGGGCACTGGAGATCCTCCGAGAGCTGGGTCCGGAATATTATGGCTACGGCAGGTTCACAGAATTTGCCAGGAACGCAGACTACGATTCTTACCTGGCAATGGGCGAGAAACTGGCCGCAGCAGTTGTATCATTGTTCCTGGTGAGTGTTGGAATCAAATGCCGCAGCGTGACCCCAGATCGGCTTGGCATTACGGTTCACGATAATTCCGGTAACGCTCTCATTGATATCCGGAGGAGCCATACTAAAGCTTTTCCAGTTATTGAAAAACTTCTTGAGTCAGGATATGTACCAATAACCACAGGCTTCTTCGGCATAGATGATGACGGCAGGATAAGGATTCTAGGGAGAAATTCAAGCGATTACAGCGCAATTGCACTGGGGGCTGTCCTGAAAACGGGAGAAGTCCTCCTTCTCAAGGATGTGCCGGGTATATACAGCCATGATCCAAAGCTGCTGAAAGCAGGAGGACAGCATTTTTCTCACATATCATATGATAAGGCACTGGAAATCTGCAATTCCGGGGCAAGAATAATTCATCCAATGGCCATAATAACTGCCAGGCAGCACGGAATACCAATAAGAATAATGAAGTACGGCGACAGCAGTGATGGCACCCTCGTCACATTCACTGATCCGGACGGTACCGCTTTCCCATTATGAGGAGCAGGCAGCAGTTGTTGTCATGGTCGTGCCCAATCTCTGCAACTAACCTAGCACAGCAAGGGGATCATCATGCTTCTGTGATATTATAATAGGGGAATGAGATCAAGTTTTCGAACTTATGGCCATACCGATACTGAAATGGGCGGGAGGGAAACGGCAAATCATTGGGGAGCTCATTGAAAGGATACCTCCTGATTTCCATACATATCATGAGCCGTTCCTGGGGGGCGGCGCACTGTTTTTCAAACTGTGTGAACTCAGGGGAGCCGTGAGGGCAGTTATTTCAGACATCAATCCCGACCTGATTATGCTGTACCAGATCATAAGGGATCAGAAGGATGAGTTGGTCACCTATCTCCATGAAATGGGGCTTGGAAATAACAGGAATGACTATTACAAAGCAAGGGAGATTTACAACTCAGCAACTGAGAATCCATTGATGAAATCTGCCTTGCTCATATATCTTAACCGCCACGGATTCAACGGCCTCTACAGGCTGAATTCATCAGGGCGTTACAACGTGCCCTTCGGCAGGTACACAAATCCCTCCCTACCTTCCGATCTGGAAATATCCCGGGCTTCCCAATGCCTTTCTCGATCTTCCATCAGGCAGGGGGATTTCAGAACCACCCTCTCGGATGCTGGAGTGGGCGATTTTGCATATCTTGATCCTCCATATATGCCGGTGTCTGCAACGGCCAGATTCACAAGCTACAGCAGTCTGGGTTTCACCTGGAAAGATCAGAAGGATCTTGCAAAGGTTGTTGAAGGACTTGACAGGAAGGGTGTTAAGTTTATGCTGAGCAATGCGGCCAATGATGAAATTGAGGAACTTTACTCCTCATACAGAGTAGAAAAAATCTTGGCCAGGAGAAACATAAATTCAAAGCCCGATGGGCGTGGAAAGATCCCTGAATTGATTGTCAGAAATTATTGATGAACCACGCACCAAAATTCCGGCATAAGATTCGGGAATGGTTTGGGCAATGGATCATGACATTGAAATAATCATGGAATCCTGTACTCTCTTCCACCCAGAGTTCCCTGATCAATATTCTTCTTGGCCGCGTACTTTTCCATTTCAAGATTCCGGAGCTGTTTTCTGATAATTTTCCCGCTTATGGTCTTTGGCAGTTCAGATACAAACTCGATCTTCTTTGGCCTCATGTACGGTGCGGTTACTGACTTCACGTGAAGGCTCAGTTCCCTTGCAAGATCGGAACTGGGCTTGAATCCAGGCCTGAGAATCACAAAGGCCTTCACGAGGTTTCCTCTTATTTCATCAGGTGTCGGGACAACAGCGGATTCAGCAACAGCCGGGTGGCTCAGGAGTGCTGATTCCACCTCGAACGGCCCGATGCGGTAATCGGATGCCTTGATGACATCATCCGCCCTTGAAACAAACCATATGTATCCGTCAGTGTCCATTTTGCCAAGGTCGCCGGTGTAGTAGAATCCATGCTTGAATCTGTCGGCATTCAGTGCAGAGTCGTTGCCGTATCTGTCAAAGAGTCCCGGAACCCTGTTATCAATTCTAACAGCGATATTCCCCTCTTCGCCAGGTCCAAGTTCATTCCCGTCCTCATCCACAATTCTCAGATCATACTGGAGAAGAGGCTTGCCCGCAGATCCCGGCTTTATCTTGTTTGGATCAATGTTTCCGATCATTGCGGTACTCTCGGACTGCCCATAGCCATCCCTGATCGTTACCCCTGTGATCTTCTCCCATCTCGATATAATCTCCGGATTCAGCGGTTCACCTGCTGATGAACATTTCTTAAGGGCAAGCGGCCTGAAGTTATCAAGCTTCTGTACCAGAAACATTCTCCAAACTGTAGGGGCCGTGCAGAGGCTTGTAATGGGATAGTTTTCAAGCACAGCCAGTGACCTCTCGGCACTGAACCTTCCCTGTTCATAGGCGAAAGAGGTGGAACCAGCCACCAGAGGTGCATAAAGATTGGACCATGCCCATTTTGCCCATCCTGGGCTGCTAATGTTCCAGTGAATATCCTTAGGTCCTATTCCAAGCCACATGGCTGTTGAAAGGTGCCCAAGCGGATAGTATCCATTATGTACAATTGCTTTCGGCTTGCCCTCAGTACCGGAAGTGAAGAAAATGGCATGAGGCGTTTCAGGATCACGATGAATTGGCGAATATTCTGAAGGTTTCACATCAACCCTGTTCTGGAACTCTTCGCTGGTCACATCAAATATCTTGATGAAGTAACCTCTTGTCGCATTCTCAATGGATTTTCTAGAATCAGAGTCAGTAAAAACAGCCCTGGCGTTGATCTGTTCAACCCTGTACTTTATATCCCCGGAAGTGAGAAGAAGAGGCGCAGGTGAGTATACCACACCCACAAGTGCGGAAGCTATGGCGATGTACCAAAGGTCCGGAATCATTTTTGTCATTATTAGTATGGAATCACCGGTATGGATTCCCTCATCCCACAGCAGGTTTGCGTACTGCATGGACTTCCGGGTAAGTTCTCCATAAGTGATATTCTGAATGTTCTCGTCCTGGTCCATGAGCATTAAAGCCGTTTTATCCTCGTCGTGTTTCATGAGAATTTCGGTTACCCAGTTGAAATCCTTGCGACGCCGTAATTCATTCATTTCCTCAATTCTAATCATGATATGCACAACACAGTTTCGCGCATTAATTTTACTGAATGGTACCATAGCTACTGCACCCATGGGTTAAATTTCATAACGCCATGACATGCAGTGCTGCAGGTTCAGCAGTTGGAGAGTGGAAATATACAGGAAAAAATTTCATCCCACACCAAGGTTGCGTATCTCGGGCCCAGAGGGACCTGGAGCGAAATAGCATCAGAATGTCTCGCACCCGGAGCAATCAAGGTACCAGGTTCAAGTTTCGCGGAAGTTCTGGAGATGGCTGAGAACGGTAGAACTGATTCTTGTGTTCTTCCAGTGGAGAATTCTGTTGAAGGCCCGGTATCTTCCGTCATTGATCTCATAGTTGGATCAAAGATCAGCATTACAGGAGAGATCATGGTTTCCGTCAGGCATATGCTCCTTTCCAATTCAGAAAAAATTGAGAGAATATACTCGCATCCACAGGCCATAGCTCAGTGCCGTAACACAATAACAAAACTATACCCGCATGCAAGGATATATGAAGCCAGTTCCACGTCAGAAATGGCACGGAAAGTCAAGGACGAAGCCGATTCAGCCATCATAGGTTCTTCCCGGATAGCGGAGCTTTATGGCCTGACGGTAAAAGCATCGGATATCTGTGATTATTCCCTCAATCTTACGCGGTTCTTAATGCTTTCGCGGGGAGATAACGCTTCAACAGGAAATGACAAGACAACAATCACATTCGTACTGAAAGAGAATATCGCAGGTTCACTGGTGAATGCACTGCTCCCATTCTCAACAAGAAACATTAACCTCAGCATGGTGATGTCAAGGCCCGAAAAGTATAATCCCGGCACATACAGATTCGTTCTGGATGTACTCGGGCATTCTGAAGATGTTTCAATGAAAGCTGCTTTAGGAGAGCTCTCAGGTCAGTGCAGCAGTATCAGGATACTTGGCTCTTATCCGAGATCTTCATGGGACGATGCTAAGGAGCCACAGGTATGAAAAACCTGTGTGCCCAGTAGGCTTAAGATCGATGTATCTTTTCAGAATCTCTGGCTAGCTTTATTTCAGAGATATAAATCTCGACTTTTTTCACAATTTCTCTGTATAAAAATTCAGACACCTTCATTCTCTCATCACCAATATCTGCGAAAAGAGAGCCATGCTCTTCATGAAAGTGAAGGACGTTCTTTCCCTTATGGTAAAAATGACCTGGTTGTTTTTCAACAATTCCCTGAATTTTCCTGACTTTCTCCAGCAGCTGATCAACGCTTTTCAGGTCATCTGAAGTTGCGTGCTTCATGGAACAGCAACAGGAAAATTTAATATAAAAAGATTTCTGCGCTAGAAATGGGTATTCGGAACTTAGCATGATACTATGAAGATACCATTTAAAAGCAGTTTGTGACTTAAACCCGAACGAGTACGCTTTAAATTCCACATAGGAGCTCAAAGGTATGTGTTTGCATCCATCCTTTGAGCGGAAGGGCCCGAAGCAAACAAATAGTGAATCATTTACCCCACATGGTCCTTAAAGTTCGAAGGAAATACCATCCCAATTGTGGTTTACTACACTCACAGTGGGAGTTTCTTCCAGTCCATGAGGTCTTTGTCATTCAGAGATCTGATCTCAAGTTTTTCCAGAAGATCTATGAACAGGTCGTCCCTGATTGAATCAGAATACACTTTTTCCTCAGAATGACGGAAAATTGCAGATCTTATTGCGCCTGCTGCCATGGCAGACTGGAGATGCGAAGCTTCTATGGAATCGTCCTTTATCTGTTTCGAGTATGTTCCTGATAGATCATCTTTCTGCAGATCCTTAAGAAGGTCATCAACAGTAGCTTCAAGTTTCTTGTTGTGTTCCTCTGCCAGCACTACGCGGACTTTGTATGTTGGCGCAAAGTCAATGTTATCATCATTCACCTTGAACCAGCTCTTTGCATCTTTCTCAAAGAACACTTCAGACAGTGCTTTGGCAATGAGTTTTGGATTTGAGAAGTCGACACCAGAGGTCAGGTCATAAATAACCAGTGAGCCATCGTCCGATACTCTTCTACAATTTCCAATAACCGATCTCAGATTATCTTCATTCGTCATGATTGCACATTACAATTCAAACTAAAGAGGTTTTCCGAAAGGCTTTAAAAATTACATTCTATATAAACCATATTATTACTTTTTTACAGCCCTAGGAATTTGAGCTTTTTATTTTTTAGAATTAGTATGTTGTAGAGTTAACTCAATTCACCAAGAACTTTTCCCAGGTAGCATTCACCATAAGAAGATATGCGGAGGGCCGTGTGCGATT
>DAJC01000057.1 GCA_002498845.1 Thermoplasmatales archaeon UBA509
ACATATCAAAAATTGACAGAAAGGTTGTGTATCATGAACCATGCCATTTTGTCCTGAGGGCCGATTCCTACACGGTTCCGCTAACACTCATAAGCAGGGCAGCCGAAACAGTCATGGCGCCCAGAAACGGCAGGAGGAATAATTGCTGTGGGGGTCCGGATGAGCTCATATTCCCAGATCTGTCGGAAAAAGTATCAAATGAGAGGTATTCGGAACTGGTTTCCACAGGAGCTTCGGAAATCATAACTGCCTGCCCCATATGCCTGGCAAACCTTTCCAAGGGGAAAAAAACAAGGGATATGGCAGACCTCCTCTCAGAGGCCTGCTTCAGGTAATTACCTTCCCTTGTATTCCGGCTTTCTCTTCTGCAGGAAAGCTGAAATGCCCTCCTTGAGATCATCTGTGCCATAGAGAAGGCCCATGGCAACGGATTCCATCTCAAGGCCGTCATCTGCGCCCATCTCGCTTCCCTTGTAGATGAGTTTCTTGGCCATTGCTGCCGAAACAGGCGCAATCTTCCAGGCCAGTTCTTCTCCAAGTCGGTCGGTTTCTTCTGCAAGCTTATCCTTGTCGAAGACCCGGGAGACAAGCCCGATCTCATGGGCGTACTTCCCGTCAAAGCGCTCACCGGTCAGGATCAGGTACGCTGCCCTGGACATTCCCAGCAGTTTGCTTAGCCTCTGGCTTCCGCCCCATCCAGGAACAAGGCCCAGAGTTGTTTCAGGGAAACCTATTGTGGTCTCAGGCGTTGCAACCCTTATGTCGCACCATATTGAAAGTTCAAATCCCCCGCCAAGAGTGAATCCCTTCATCTCTGCTATGGTGATCTTGGGGATTTCCGACAGAAGCCTGAACACCCTCTCTCCTACCCTTGAATTTTCAGAGAAATCCATAGGCCCGCTGAAGAACTGTGTCAGTTGAGCACCGGCAGATAGGTTGTTGCCTTCTCCCCTGACAATTATTACGTTTATCTCATGGTCATTCCACAGGTTCTTGAGGTGTTTTTCAAGGGATGCAAGAACTTCGGAGTTGATGAGGTTGTTCTTGGTGTTGTTCAGGATAAGGTGGGCCACCCTGGTCTTTTCATTGCGTTCCAGTCTGACGGGTTCTCCGGACTGTTCGGCGTGTTCAGCAGCATGGGTTTCTGCAGCCCTGGGAGCTTCGGCCCCCCTGGTTTTTCCGGATATGACCTCCCTGAGCTTGCCAGATTCAATGGACTTTGCGGGATAGAAAATCTTTGTGTCAAATTTCTGGCTCAAGGTGGTGAGCTTCTTCTTTATCTCTGCATTGGTGAGTCCTTCTGCAACAGAAATGGGCCCGAATGGCCTGTTCATTCCAAGCTTCACGCCTGTTTCTATGTCAGCCGGCTGTGCAACACCCTCCTCGATTATCTTCACGGCCTCGTTGATCTCAACGGAGAGTATATCCATAAGGTCAAGGACAGTTGCCGGTTTTGCCTCAGGAATCTTTGCATGCCCGTTTTCCCATACGTAGAAGCCGCTTCCGGATTTCAGCCCAAGTTTCCCTGATTTCATGAACCTGTTGAAATAGGTGCATTTCCCGTATTCCCTGTCAAGGGTGTCCGCATAGTATTCCAGCGAGTGGACAACTGTGTCAATGCCAACATAGTCCATAAGTTCATATGGCCCCATGGGGAGCCCCTGGGACCTTGCAAATGCGTCTACCTCTTCGGGCCTGGCCATGTTCCTGTCCAGGAGGAGGCAGAAGAGCAGGCTTTCCGGTGCGTTGATCCTGTTAACAACAAAGCCGGGGCTGTCCTTCAGGACTTTTATGGGAGTTTTCCCGATCTTCTTTGAGAACTCGTAGGTTGCATCAAATACATCCTGTGCCGTCCTGTCAGATTTTATGACCTCAACCAGCTTCATGATCACGGGCGGATTGAAGAAATGGAGACCCAGGACGCGTTCCGGTGATTTTGCATGATCAGCAAGTGTGGATATCCTGATGTTCGACGTATTGGATGCCACTATGGCATCTGCCCTGCAGTTTGCAGTTATGTCCTTTATGACTGAAACCTTCAGGTCGGGTATTTCCGGCACTGCCTCAATGATGAGATCAGCATCCCTGACAGCTTCAGCCATGTTGCTTGAAAAGCTTATGCGTCCAATGATCTCAGAGTAGGCTGCATCGCTTATCTTGCCTGATTTCTTCATCCTCTCCAGGCTGGCTTTCAGTGATGCCTCAGCCTTCTTGAGAGCCTCCGGGAATGCATCCTCCAGAATAACTGGAAATCCGGCCATGGAAACCACTTCTGCAATTCCGTGGCCCATTATGCCAGCTCCAATTACGGTGACCCTGTTTATCTGCATTACCTCACTTCCTTATCTTTGACACTATGCCTGTGAGTTTCTGTGCGCTGAAAATATCACCGCTGACCTTGAGCTGGCCCTGCATGAAAGCCTTTATGGCGTCAAGCTTTCCCGTAAAAATATCCGTGAGTGCCTGGTCTGAAGCGGAAATTGTGGCACTTGCACCCTGCAGTTCGCCTTCCTTCAGTGATACCGATCCGTTTGATATCTCAACATAGTACGGCTTTGCATCTGACGGCTTGAACTGGAATGATTTGTTGAACCCGGTTATTTCTTTCCGGAAACTCTCCTCAGTGGCTGCCTTTGCAACTATTCCATTCATGACTTCATACGATGTCATATATGGAGAGTCGGAAACCAGTAAAATAATTTATGCGCAGGCCGTCCCATCCTGTTATTTTCATTTGTGCACTGGCCAGTGCACCAAGTGTTATCTACAATTGGCGCATACTCTGACATGCCCCAAACTCTGACCAGGACCCTGAAATTCCAGGATGCCGTTATAATAAACCTTGGAGCAATAATCGGGGCTGGCATATTTGTCATAATAGGAATATCTGCAGGAGCAGCTGGCCCGGCAGTTCTCGTTTCAATACCACTTGCAGGCATGGTGGCAATTTTTACCGGAATAAGTTTCTCTCAGATAGCAAGGCATGTTGACAAGGAGGGTGGAGTTTACGAGTATGGAAAGGAATCCCTGTCACCTTACGCCGGATTCGTTGGCGGGTCACTCTGGACATTCGGGAACATAATTGCGCTGTCTGCGGTTTCCATAAGTTTTGGAAGTTATCTGGATGCCCTGCTCAATTCCAGGTTTCCGGACATATTCATTGCCATATCCATAGTTGCATCATTTGCCCTGCTCAATGCCATGGGCATCAAGAATTCTGCAAGGACTCTCAGGGCAATCGTTGCAGTAAACGTCATAATACTGGTTACATTCACTGCTGTTGGACTGTTTTTCATCCACCCGTCTCATTTCAATGATTTCTTTGCAAAGGGGCCAGGCGGAATCATATCCGGTGCGGCCATCATTTTCTTTGCCTTCTCAGGTTTCTCAAGGGTCACAACGGTTTCTGAGGAGGTTGTGAATCCGGAGAAGACCATACCACTTGCAATACTCGTATCCATCATGATATCAGCGGTGCTCTACTTCCTCATAAGCCTTGCAACCCTTGGACTTGCTCCAGCATCAAGACTTGCGGAGTCTGCATCCCCTCTTGCATTTGCCTCATCCGTTACCGGAATGGGCTGGCTTGTGATCCTGGTTTCCATGGGGGCACTGGTGGCAACTTCAGGAGTGATACTTACAGGCATCCTTGGAACCTCAAGGGTAATGTTCGCCATGGGAAGAGACGGTGAGCTTCCCAGGCAGGTCTCCAGGCTGGACAGGTTTTCCACGCCGATTGTTGCAATACTGGTTTCCCTGATTCTTGCAGTAGCCATGATGCCGGCTGCATCATTTGGCACCATTGTTGAATCATCAAACACATGCGTCATAGCTGCCTATGCCATCATAAATGTGGCTGCCCTGCGCACGCATATTAAATACCGGGGGACAGGCAGAAGAATGCTTCTGGCTCACGACTGGTTTTTCCTGATTCCGGTTGCAGGCATCATCACAATAGGCCTCTTCTTCGCATTCCTGGGATACGAGAGCATGGAGATCGCGGCGGCAGTGTTTGCGGCAGCTTCAGTATATCATATGCTGAATGTCAGGCGGCATGGGCCATCATCAAGACCGCCAAAAACAAGCAAAGTCAGGCTCTTTGGAAGATCCAGGCACAATGTTGATAATAAAAAAGAAGATGGAAATACTGGCCCTGATCAGGCCTTGCTGTGATTGTTGTAGGCTTCCATCACATATTCTGCGAACTGATCGTCAGGATAGGCGCCGACAAACTGCACCTCTCCATTTATGACTATGTGAGGCACGCTTGAAACTCCAACTTCCTCAGCTTCCTGTTCGAATTCCATGGATTCGATCATTTCACCGGTTATGTTCTTGTTCAGTATGGCAAATTTATGCGCGGTGCCAACTGCCTTGGGGCAGTACGGGCAGGTTGGTGTTACATAGACCTTTATGCTCACCGGCTTATCGATCTTGTTGATTATCTCCATTGCCTTGGAAGAAACCTCAACTTCGCCATTTGAAACGTTCTTCATGTCCTCTATGAGGGAACCGAATTCATATCCAGACGGGATACCATAATACTTCACGCGCCCGTTCTTCTCCCCATGCTTTGTCACAATTGTGGCAGGGAACTTCTCAACGCCGAATGCTTCAGCATCCTTCCTGTCCTTGTCAAAATCGTATTTCTCAAGATGGATCTTTCCATTGATTTCTGAAACCTCTTCAGCAAGTTCTACAGTTTCCTTGCAGTACTTGCAATCCGGACTCTCAGAGGTAAAAATGACCAGATCTATATCATCCTTCAGATGTTTCTCGAATTCCTGCATAAGAAACTTCTTGTCTTCCTCTCTTATTAATGGCATCCTTAGTAATTTTCCATTATTATTTAAGTGTTGTCAGGCATGAAGGTAACCATGTGTTCTTGTAGTGATTGAAACGGATAAATATGAACAGGAAATCCATTCTGGAACCTTTGAAGAAGCCAGGAATTATATGGTATATGCCTGACATAACAGCTAAACTATTTAGGATGAAGCATTAATGTCCCGATGACAGACAAGTTGTACTGGAAAGACATGAACCTCAGGGAATTTGATGCCCGTGTGGAATCGGTTGATGGAAACGAAATCATCCTTGACAGGACTGCATTTTATGCTGCCGGAGGCGGACAGCCGTGCGATACAGGATTTCTGAAGAATGAAGGAGGGCAGTACAGGGTTACGGACGTCAGGAAGGCTGGCGACCACGTGATTCATGTCGTGGAATCTGCAGACGGGCTATCAGCCGGAATGGCAGTTCATGGCATCATAGACTGGGACAGGAGGTATTCCCATATGAGGTATCACTCTGCCATACACGTCCTGGACGGCATAGTGACAACCAGGCATGGGGATCAGGGGCTGCTCACGGGAGGGCAGATATATCAGGACAGGGCGCGGATTGATCTGGACATGCAGGATTTCAGCAGGGAGGCCGTTGAGAAGATACTTGATGAATGCAACAGCTTCATAAAGGAAGGCCACCGGATTTATCAGGAGGAGGTTCCCGGAGAGGAGGCCAGGAAGATGGAGAATCTTGCCAGAACACTTCCCGGAAGGGAACTGATCAACTCACTTGATACGGTGAGGCTGATTGTCATAGAAGGGCTGGACATGCAGGCCGACGGCGGAACACACGTATCCAACACCACGGAAATAGGAAAACTTGTTCTAAATCGCATAGAAAGCAAGGGAAAGCGCAACAAGAGAGTGGAATTCCACCTGGAGTGAATCGGACCGCTCCTGATCAAATCTTAAATTTTTGAATTTTGGAATTGCCCCCCACCCATAAATAATGCATGTTTAAGTAAGGACTAAGGCATGATCCCCCATGGAAATAGTTGTTGTGGGATGCAGGGGATTCGGAAAGGTTCATTTAAGATCAATCAGGGGAGCGGACATCGGAATAGTGGAACGTGACCCAGAAATAAGAAGGGAGATAGAGGAAAAATTTCCTGTGGCGCATTCCTATGAAACCTATGAACAGGCCCTGGAATCCGGTGCGGAGATCATAGATCTGGCGGTTCCGCACAATCTGCACAGGGACATGGCAATTGCTGCCATGAAGAAAGGCAAGCATGTGACGCTGGAGAAGCCCATTTCAACATCACTGGATGAATCACGGGAAATGATTGATTTCTCCAGGAAGGCCGGCGTGAAGTTCATGGTGCTTGAGCAGTATTATTTCGATCCCTCCGTACAGGAAGCAATGCGCGTCATCAGGGCTGGAAAGATCGGGAAAGTCCATACAATAATTGTGAGAGATCAGAGAGTATACCAGAAGGAAGGCTGGAGGGCTGTGAAAAACACCATGGGTGGGGGTGCCCTCATAGACGGCGGTATACACTATGTTGATACAATGCTTAACCTGGGCGGTCAGTACCATTCAGTTACTGCCAGGTCTGTGCATGGCGGTTCATCGCTGCAGGGTGAGGACAACACTGTTGCCATGTTCTCCTTCAGCAGCGGATCAACAGGCATACTGTATTATTCGTGGGCATACAGGAATCCTCCTGTGGTACCGGGACTGGAAATAATTGGTTCGGAGGGGTCAATTTATGAGGATCCTGAAACGAGGTCGCATGAGGATTTCAAGGTACCATCCAGGACAACGGCATACGGTGACCTGGTGATGAACGGGAAGAGAATGGATATCCCGAAATATGATGTGTTTCAGAAAGAATTTGATGGTTTCCTGAAATCAGTTGAAAGTGGAACAGATGTTCCATTTGATCCGGAACTGGCTCACCGCGACCTGTCTGCAGTTCTTGATATATACAGGCAGTCCGCCACCTGAAAGCTTCACAGCTTGGAGCCCGGGTTAAGGGATGATGATGGAGGCTTAATTGCCAGGGATGTCTCTTCCAGGCTCCTGTTCTTGGTCTCCTTTATGGTCAGAAGCGTGAGCACAGTGCCCGTGATGGCAATAAGAGTAAGGGCGCCCAGAACTGTGGGGAGGCCGTATAATGCCTCTATGACTGGTATCATAAAGGTGAATATCCCGGCCCCCAGTTTGCCGGAGGATGCCGATATTCCGTGGCCCGTTGTCCTGAATTCGGTGGGGAACAGCTCAGTTGGAATCAGGAAGGTTGTGGAATTCGGGCCCATGTTGCCAAAGAGATAGGATAGCCCGTAAAGGGCAACGAACAGTATCAGGTCCCTGCTTATTGTGGTGAATTTGAGTGCGAATATGAAGTATACCACTGCCATTGCCGTGAACCCAATCCACTGCAGCTTCTTTCTACCCGCCTTGTCAACAAGCCCCACTGCGAGCCAGTAACCCGGCACTGCAAAAAGCCCTGCCAGAAGGGCGTTTCCAACCGCAATATTGAATATTGTAGCCTTAAGGTTGCCGGCAACCGCACCATATCCAATTTCGCTCAATATCTGGCCGCTGTTGATTGATGTGCCATAAAATGCCATGTCGAAAAGGAACCAGGAACCAGCGGTCCCAAGCAGTATGACCCAGTAGTTCCTCAGAAACTGCGATGGTGACATTTTCCTTGCTTTCACTCTTTCTGCACTTACAGACACCTTCTTTCCTGTGGCAGCCTGCACAGCCGCAGCAGCTCCTGCCCTGTCGCCCATCTCTATGGAGTATCTGGGACTCTCCTTTATCCTCCTTCTGAGGTATATCACGGAAGCCGCAGGAACCGCGCCAAAACCAAGCATCACCCTCCATGCATAGTCAAGGGGCAGGAAATGTATGGAAACAAGCCCTATGAGGCTTCCAAAAAGCAGGCCAAATCCCTGCATGGAAAATACGGATAACACCATCTTTCCCCTGTTCCTGACACTGGAATATTCGCTCATAATGGTGGAGCTCACAGGATAATCCCCGCCCACCCCTATTCCCAGTATGAATCTGGAAATCATGAGCATGGGTATGTTTATTGAAAATGCGGAAACTATGGCAAAAACAAGCAGTATGGTCATTTCCAGGCCGTAAATGTATCGCCTTCCCTTGAGATCAGCGATCCTTCCGAAGACAATGGCGCCAACGAAAGCACCGAACAGGGCCATGGCCCCAATCATTCCCGTTTCAACCGATGCAGCACCAAGCGGCCCTATGTAGCTGGTGCCGAATATGTTGTTGGAATTTGTTATGCCAAAGACAGCAACTATGATTGGAATGGCAGTGGATGTGACGAACAGATCATAGGCATCGGAGAAGAAGCCCATACCTGCAGTGAAAATTGTCTTGACATGGAATTTCCCGGTCTTTGCCTGGTCAAGTGCTCTCAGCAGATCGCCGTCGTCATTGGACTTCGCCATCACTTGTCATTTCCTCATTACGGCATTCCGTATGAGCCTCTCATAGATATTTTATGTAGAGCTATATAGAAAATTTGGACCTACCCACAATATATATTCTAATATAGATAGTCGGGGCCCTTGAGCATATGCGGGCAAACTTTATGCGGGGAATGACCATGAGCCAGCATGTTCACAAGGCGGGGAGACACGGGAGAAACTGATACCGGCCTCAGGGAAAGAGTCAGCAAGGGATCAGCCCTTGTGAACGTTGAGGGAACACTTGATGAAACAATCGCTTTCATAGGGAACGCCCTTGCACTGACACTCTGGGATGATGTCAGGAATGACCTGAGGCAGATGCAGGATGATCTTTTCACGCTTGGCGAACACATAACAACATCCGGGAAAGGAAGGAAGATAGTTCCGGAAAGGACAGTGTGGCTGGAGGAAAGGGTCAAGGTTTACAGGTCCGAAATCGGGAAAATCCGGCTTTTTGTGGTGCCAGACGGTTCGCAGCAGGCCACATCGCTTCACATGGCAAGGACTGTCTCAAGGCGCCTTGAAAGATACGCCGTATCTGTCACAAGGGAACTTCAGCTTGAAACGCCAATCCTGACTTATCTCAACAGGATCTCATCCCTGCTGTTCATGCTTGCCATTGTCTCAAACAAGAGGCAGGGCATAGAGGAACGCATATGGAGCATTCACAGGGAATCATGAGGTCAGTCAGTTGGTTCCTGGGAAATATTGCGGCCTTGCATGGAGGGCAGTTCATCCTGTCCAATAGCGTGGAATGGCCCGAATCTCAATGAAAAGTTTTCCGTGATAGTTTTGATGAGGTCGCTCCTGGGTATGCCAGCGTATCCCATGACATCAGGATTCAGCCCGCAAGGGCGGATCCTCTCAAATCCGCTGATTGCTTCTGGAGCAAGGTTGATGGCTATTCCGTGATATGAAATTCCGTGATCAATTGCCATTCCTATTGATGCCACCTTCTTGCTCTCGCCCTCAACCTGAATCCATATGCCCGGCTCATCACCCACGGCTGCAGGGTATCCGTATGCCTTCAGGGAATCCATCATTATATCCTCTATCTGATGCACAAAGCCCCTGACATCTATGCGGTCTCCGGAAGCTATCCTGAGAATCGGGTATATGACAAGCTGGCCAGGGCCATGATATGTGACGTCCCCTCCACGGTCCGTCTTAATTACCTCAACCATGGGATAATTGTTGGGGTCTGCTTTCCTTCCAATGGTGTAAACAGGATAATGTTCAAGGAAAAGAAGAACTCCGGGGATCTGGCCTGATCGCACCTGGCCCACAAGGAATCTCTGGAGGTCCAGGCAGGCGGAGTAATCAATCCTGCCAAGATCAACTGCGAGGTTTGAAGTGCAGGGGTAGTCCATAAATGCCCTCCGCCATTTCCTTCACACCCTCTGATACAGTTGGGTGCGGGTGTATGGTGAGACCTATGTCCATTGCATTCAGTCCTGACTCAATGGCAAGTGAAAGTTCCGATATGAGCTCGGAGGAGTGCGGAGCCACAATTCCTGCTCCCCTGACGTTGTTCCTCTCATCTGTGTATATCCGGAATGTTCCAATTGTGTTGTTCATGGAAAGCGATCTTCCATTGGCCGCTGCAGGGAAAAAGGAAAGCTTGCCAGACAGTTCACCTGTGTAAGAAACTTCAGGGTCGGAGTATATGACGTATGGCATTGCCCTGTATTCAACCCTGCTGTCTATTCCACATATGTTGTCTGCAGCAATCTCCGCATCATAATATGCCTTGTGTGCAAGCATTGGCTGGCCCGAGACGTCTCCAATTGCATAGACACCGGGAACGCTTGTCTGCTTCCTGTCGTTGGTCCTGATGTATCCATGATCCATCTCCACTCCAATATTTTCAAGTCCGAAGCCCTGTGTGTTTGGCTTTCTTCCCACTGTGAGCAGCACATTATCTGCGGTAATTGTTTCTCCTCCCTCAATTTTGACAGTGTAGTTGTCGGCTTTCTCCACAGATTCTACCTTTGTTGACGTGCGTACTGTGACCTTCAGCTCTCTCAGCCGGCGCTCCACAGGTTTCACAAGCTCCCTGTCCACTCCTGGCAGTATTCCCTTCATCATCTCTATTATTGTCACAGACGTGCCAAGCTTGGCAAAAGCTGTGCCAAGTTCAACACCTATGTATCCTCCGCCAATAATCACAAGGTTTGCAGGAACCTTTTTCACGTCAAGGATTTCCCTGTTGTAGTAAACATCCTTCATGGACGGGAATTTGACCGGCACTGAACCGGTTGCAATTATGAGGTTGCTTCCAGTAAAATCCCTGGAGTTGACAGTTATGGTGTTTCGATCCTTTATGAAAGCCTCTCCCTTCTCAATCTGCACACCGTATGACCTGCAGAGAGTTTCAACACCCCCGGTCAGGCGTCCTATCATTCCCCATTTCCATTTCTGCCACTCCTCCATATCAATGCTGATGTCGGATTTCACTCCGGGCATATCATGGAGGTAACCCACAGAATGGGCCAGTTCTATGAAGGTCTTGGATGGTATGCACCCGTAGTTGAGGCATTCGCCGCCTATACGGTCCTTCTCCACCAGCAGAACCTTCTTGTTCCTCTGCCCAAGGCGTATTGCAGCGGCATATCCTCCCGGGCCGGATCCTATTATTATGACGTCAAAATCCATGCATTCACCTTACCAGGAAATACTCTGGCTTCTCAAGGATTTGCTTCACCCTAACCAGGAACCTTGTTGCCATTGCGCCGTCTATAAGCCTGTGATCGCATGACAGTGAAAGATAGGTCTTCATCCGCTCCTCCCCATCTTCCTTAACTTTTCTGATCCTGTGTACACCCAGAATCGCCACCTCAGGGAAATTGATGATGGGTGTCGACATCAGCCCGCCGATCGTGCCCACATTAGTGACAGTGAATGTTGAATCCTGAACCTCTGAGAGCTTGAGATCGCTTGTTCTGGCCCTGGAAGCAAGATCCGCAATCTCACTGGCTATTTTCAGCAGGCTCTTTGTGTCGGCATTCTTGACAACCGCAACCGTAAGGCCGTTTGGGGTATCCACCGCCATGCCGATATTGTAGGATTTTCTCAGGGTATAGTTCCTGGAAGTCTCGTTGTATATGGCATTAAGGTAGGGGTATTCCTTCAGGGCGACGGTGCATGCTTTCACAAAGAATGATGTGTATGTGACCTTTGTATCCATGGAGGCAAGATCAGATATCATTGTGGAGATGCGTGTCATATCCACCTCCTCAACAACGGTGAAATGCGGTATGATCTGCTTGGACTTGGTCATGTTTTCAAATATGATCCGCCTCAGACCCCTGGGTTCAAGAATTTCATCCTGAGGGTTCTCCAGCACCGGTTCACGTACCTGTTGCACCTGGGCTGGCTCCTTCTTCACCTGGGTCACGGGCTCAACAACCTTTTCTGCACCTCTTTCAATGTGCTTTTCCAGATCATCAAGAGTTATACGGCCGTTCTGAGCACTGCCGGACAGGCCTGACAGATCTATGCCCTTCTCCCTGGCTATTCTCCTGACCGCAGGAGAAGCAAGCACCCTGCCTCCTGCTGGCTGGGCTGCGGCAGCCGGGGGGGCCTCAACTGGTGTTGCTGTTTCCCGTGCCACTGGCTTTTCCTCAGGGGCGGTTTCTCCACTATCTATTACTATCATTTCAGATCCAACGGTAACAACCTGCCCCTCCTGGAAGAGGATTTTCTTCACCGTTCCCTCAACCGGGGAGGGTATCTTTACCGTGACCTTGTCCGTCATAACTTCCACCATGTCCTGTTCCCTGGAAACATGATCGCCTTCCTTAACGTGCCATTTTACAATCTCGCCCTCTGACACGCCTTCTCCTATGTCCGGTAACTTGAAACTGTACATTTTCATCACCTGAATTTCAGAAGCCTGTCAACGGCATCCATTATCCTCTTCTCATTCGGAAGATAATGATCCTCAAGCCTGTATGGAAACGGTGTGTCCGGTCCGGTTACCCTGAGTATTGGAGCATAGAGGTATTCAATCATCCTTTCAGATATCATTGCGGAAATCTCAGCACCCATTCCCAGCGTCCTTGGAGCCTCATGCACAATCATCACCCTGCCTGTTTTCTTCACGGATGCAGAGATGGCATCAATATCCAGCGGGCTGAGAGTCATCAGGTCAATAACATCGGCATCCACCTTGTTCTTTTCAACTGCTGCTGCCACCGTGGGTACCATTGAACCATATGTGATGATGGTGATGGAATCCCCTTCCCTAACCTTCCGTGCTTTTCCTATCTGCACCTTGTAGTCCTGGTCAGGAACATCCATCTTCTGGAACCTGTAGAGTTTCTTGGGTTCAAGGAAGATCACCGGATCGCCAAGGTCAAGAGAGGCTGAAAGTAGCCCCTTTGCATCATAGGGATTTGAGGGTGTCACAACAGTGAGACCTGCAGTGTGCACGAAGTATGATTCCCCGCTCTGGGAATGATACAGTCCACCGCGTATTCCTCCTCCATAGGGAGTCCTGAGGACAAGAGGAACAGTGATTTTTCCTGCAGTCCTGTACCTCATCTTTGCCATCTGGTTGATGATCTGATCCATTGCTGTGTATATGAAGTCCTGGAACTGGATCTCAGGGACGGGCTTGAGCCCGTAGACAGCCATTCCAATGGCCATTCCAACTATCCCAAGTTCTGTAAGGGGGGTATCTATCACCCTCTGCTGCCCGTACTTGCTCTGAAGGCCGTCCGTGACCCTGAACACACCCCCGTCTTTTCCGATGTCCTCACCCAGCAGGATTATGGAATCATCTGCAGCCATCTTCATGTCAAGTGTGCTGTTTATTGCCTGTACCATGTTCATTGTGCTCAAAGGATCTCACCCTTTTCCTCTTTTATTATCCATGTCTCATCCTTGTATACGTCCTGGAACATCGTTTCAGGATCTGGTGCCGGTATCTTCTCCTGCTGATCAAACTTCTCGTTGACAATCCTGACAGATTCACTTTTCACCTTTTCCACGAGCTGATCGTTGATCAATCCCATGGCCTTCATGGCATTCTGAGTAACCACTATGGGATCGCGATCGGATCCATCCTGAACTATATCGCTCTCATACTTCGTTGGATCGTCAGATGTGGAGTGCGGTCCCATCCTGAAGCATCTGGCCTCAAGAAGCGCCGGGCCTTTCCCGGACCTCACATGATCCACAGCCTGCTGTGCAACCTTGTACATTTCAACCATGTTGTTGCCGTCTGCCTTGAAGCCTGCCATTCCATAGGCTTCAGCCTTTTTCCATATCTCCGTTTTTGTCTGTTTCTCAACGGGAAGTGAAATTGCAAGGCCGTTGTTTTCGCAGAAGAACAGAACGGGGAGGTTGAAGACTGCAGCCATGTTCATGGCAGAGTGAAAATCTGGTGTGGAGGAGGAGCCGTCGCCGAAGCTCGCAACCACTATTCCCGGCTCATGGCGGTAGACCTTGGCAAACGCCGTACCCACAGCAAGGGGCAGGTTGGTTGCAACAGGGCTGGGAACAGACATGAAGTTGTAATCCCTGGCAACCAGGTGGCTTGGCATCTGCCGGCCCTTTGCAAGATCATCCCTGTTTCCGAATACCTGATTCAGTATTATTTCAAGGGGAACGCCACGATGCAGCATCATTGGCACGTCCCTGTAATACTCATAGAGCAGGTCATCCTTGGATAGCGCCATGGAGAGCCCTATCTGCGCAGCCTCCTGGCCCATGGTGGGAGTATAGAAGCCCACCCTTCCCTGCCTCTGTGCTGTTATAATCTTCTTGTCAAGGGTCCTGGAAAGAATCATTGCCCCAAAACCCCTGATGTGCTTTTCCTTCTCTACCTGTTCATTAATTACTTCAGTCATTTTTCAACCTCCTTTTTGCCCATGCCTCCGCAGCCCTGTAGGATGTCCTCACAAGGGGACCGGAAGCCACGAATGAGAATCCCATGGAATAGGCCATCTTCTCAAATTTGCTGAACCTCTCCACAGGGGAATACTCCACAACCTCAAGCTGCATCCTGGATGGACGCAGGTACTGCCCAATCGTTACGATGTCCACACCTGCTGACCTGAGATCCTCCAGGGTCTCTGCAACCTCATCATCCTGCTCGCCAAGTCCCAGCATTATGGACGATTTAGTCAGCATTTCCGGATTAACTGCCTTCACAAACCTCAGAAGTTCAAGAGACTGATCATAGCCGGCTCTTGGATCCCTGACCCCTGGCGTAAGCCTTCTTACAGTCTCCACGTTGTGTGCAAGAACCGATGGCTCAGCATCTATTATCATACGAATTAGATCTTTTTCCCCACGGAAATCAGGAATGAGAACTTCCACATGTGGGATTTCCTGCTTCACCCTGCTGATCACACTGGAAAAGTGGTGCGCTCCCTGGTCCGGGAGATCGTCCCTGTCGACCGATGTGATGACAACATAGCTGAGTTCCATAAGTTTTGCGGCCTGCGCAACTTTTTCAGGCTCATCCGGATCAAGGGGCTGCATCCTTCCGTGGGTTACAGAACAGAATCTGCATCCTCGAGAGCAGTTGCTGCCCATTATCATAAACGTGGCCGTGCCAGATCCCCAGCATTCTGCCACATTTGGACACCTGGCCTCTTCACATACAGTATGAAGAGTACGTGCATGGATAGTTTCCCTCAGCCTGACATAATTCTCACCTGAGGGTATGTTAACCTTGACGTATTCCGGTCTCACAGTTCAATATGCAAATATTATATTCATAGCTATCGTTCTGAAAATACTGAAATTGACCATAAATGTATCACAATGTTTTTATAGAGGCCATGGAAACAGTTTTTTTCGCATTCTTCCAGTCCTTTCCAGGCATGATAAAATTCCAGGAAACAGTGTGAACATCATATCCTGCCAACATCAGGGGCCAACAACAAGCGTCACCACAAGATTTCCAACGAAGTTGGCGGAGGGTGTTGAAACAGTGAATGAAAGTGTTGCGGTAGAGCCTGGTTTCAGAAGAATGGGGAGATTGGATGATGATTTTATCATGAATCCAGACGTATCAGAGGATATTGAGAGAACAGAGCTGGGTGAAGTGCCCCTGTCACGGAGGGTTATGGTAAATGTATGATCCGTGCCGCCGGATATTGTATGGACATTCTCCTGAATATACTGGACAGACGGCCCAAGATTTCCGGAACCTGCTGTGTATTGCATATTAACCTGAAGCCACATCACATTCACGGTATCCCCGGTGCTCATGTGTGAAAATGCGAAGTATCCCGAAACAATGATAATAACAGCAATGGCAACATAGGTCATCCTTTTTCTGTTGGTCTTCAGTTCCGGAGAGTACTGGGATTCAATGGGCTGCATGCTGATGAGTGATTGCAGATTCAATAAATAAGCCTGATCACTCAGAATCATCTCACCATCCCTGATGACCGAATTCGTCAGGAACGTAAGGAAGAATGCTGTCTGCAAACAACTTATATATGTAACCCGTGATAACCAGAACTGATGGCAGTTCCCATTACCAGCCCAACGCTGGCTTTCATAGGAAACACCGAATTGATCATCGATTACGTTCTTTCATTCACAATAGTCCCATTCGTCCTGTACTGGTGGTACCGGTCATACAGCAGAATGGGCATAACATTCAGGAAGATGGTTGATTATGGCTGGCACAACGGCCCGCGAATGATAAAGCAGATTCTCGGCTACGGTTTCTTCCACCGGAAAAACCTCAAGAACAGGTATGCGGGAATCATGCACTTCCTGATTTCGTGGGGCATTCTGATACTCTTCATTGCCACGTCACTCATATTCCTCTCCCATGATCTGCTGAAGCCCACCATTCACCAGGGAATTCTCGTTGGGGACTTCTACCTCAATTTCGAGGTATGGGCCGATCTGGGCGGCGTAATGCTGGTTGCCGGAGTCATAATGGCATATGCCAGGCGCCTGCACAAGAAGGTGAAGCTGGACACAAAGAATGAAGACTATATCCTTCTCACTGCGCTGCTCATAATGGCACTGGAGGGGTTCTTCCTTGGGGCGCTGAAGATATATCTCTTCAGGCAGTCATTCGACGTTTACAGGTTTGTGGAGTGGCCCATGAGCTACCTCTTTGGAACCATGAGCGCCACCACGGGAATTGAACTGTACCGGATAATGTGGATGGTTCATGTCATAACAGGATTCCTGCTGGCGGCTTACCTTCCATTCTCCAAGCTGTCCCATATGGCACTTGCAATGGTCATGATTGGCGAGAAGAAGATCAGGAACAGGGGCGAACTTCCAACCCCATTCATTCTGGCAGACGCACTGGAGACTGGCAATTTCGATTTCAAGGTTGGAACAAAGAACATCAGTGATCTCACCTCGTTCCAGAAGATAGATGCACTTGCATGCACAGACTGCGGGAGATGTGAGAGGGCCTGCCCGGCAGTAATGGCCGGCACCGATCTGAGCCCAAGGGCAGTGGTTCAGAATATCAAGAAGAACGTCTATGGAGACGGGGAACTTACCCAGATGGTCCTTACGGAAAACGCCGCCTGGGCCTGCACCACATGCCAGGCCTGTGTTGAGGAGTGCCCCGTTCTCATTGAACCGTTTTCCTTCATAATGGATGTGAGGAAGAATCTCGTAATGGAGAACAGGTTCAGCAAACAGACAGGGACCTATTTCAACAATCTTACAAATACCCAGAATCCCTTCGGAAACAGCCCTTCTGACAGGGATGCAATGCTGGAAGTTGCCCCGAAATTCCAGGAAGGGACGGAATACCTGTACTGGGTTGGCTGCATGGGCGCCTTTGATCCGCGGGACAACAAGACAGCAAGAACCATAATTTCATTACTTAAGAAAGCCGGTGTGAATTTCGGAATACTGGGCTCCGAGGAGAAGTGTGTGGGTGAAACAGCACGCAGAATGGGTGAAGAGGGAAGATACCAGGAACTGGTAATGCAGAACGTGGAAACGCTTAATGGCCATGGCGTGAAGAAAATCATAACTGCATGCCCCCATTGCTACAACACATTCAAGAATGAATATCCAAAGTTTGGATTGAATGCGGAAGTTGTTCACCACAGTAAGTTTCTTGCGGATCTGGTTGAGGAAGGAAAACTCAATGTTAAGAAGACCACGGAGACGGTAACGCTTCATGATCCCTGTTATCTTGGGCGGGTAAACAATGAGTATGACAACACCAGATTCATCCTGAATTCGGCATCCGATCTCAGGGAAATGGAAAAATCCAGGGAAAACAGCATGTGTTGCGGTGCAGGTGGCGGCAATTACTGGTACAAGGTTGAGAGCCAGGATTCCATCAGCCAGATAAGGATGAAGCAGGCCCTGGAGACAGGTGCAAACAAGCTGGCTGTGGCATGTCCTTTCTGCATGCCCATGATGGAAGACGCCTCAAGGACACTGAACGCCAGTGACAAAATACAGATAAAGGATATTGCAGAAATTATTCAAGAGAATCTCGTGGAATAATCCATGGGCGGATTATTCCCATCTCAAAATAAATCTAATATATAGTATATGTCATAGCTATATAGCTATAGACCTGACAATATATTATTTGCATCACGCTTATTCCCGGCTTTGAAATTTATCTTCTGGTATGACTACCGAAACAAAACCGGACTTGATAGAGTCCATAAATGACACAAAAACCAGTGGTTTCCATTACAAGACCTGGCTTGTGTCCGGGCTTGGCTTCTTCACAGACGCTTACGACCTGTTCATAATAGGGGTGGTAACCAGCATACTTGTGCTATCTGGATGGAGCAAGTTCACGACACTGCAGTCATCACTGCTGGATTCCACAGCTCTGCTATCGGCAGTTATTGGTGCTATGATATTCGGAAGGCTGCTTGACAAGCTTGGCAGAAAAGCAGTATATGGTATTGAACTCATAATACTTGTAATAGGTGCTCTTGGAAGCGCATTCCTGACGCCAACAAACGGGGTTAACATACTCATAATATGGAGGTTCATCCTGGGTATTGGAATAGGCGGAGATTATGCAACAAGCTCAACCATAATGGCAGAATACTCCAATACTGCCCACAGGGGAAAGCTTGTGGGAATGGTGTTTTCAATGCAGTCCCTTGGTCTACTTGCAGGGCCGCTTGTATCACTTGGCCTGATATATTCCGGCATGAGCCTTACACTTGTGTGGAAGCTTCTCCTGGCATTCGGTGCAATCCCGGCGCTCATAGTGGTGTATTACAGGAGGAAAATGCCTGAAACACCCAGATACCTTCTCAGGGTCAGGGGAGATGCGCAGGGAGCCGCTAAGAACTGGCAGAAATATACGGGAATAGCGGCTTCGGCAGATGCGGAAACTGAGACAGTAAAAGAATCATGGACGCAGATACTGAAGCAGAGGAAGTTTATCCTCACATTGCTGGGGACAGCGGGAACATGGTTCCTCATGGACTGGGCACTCTATGGTAACTCCATCATGTCCAGCTCAATGCTTGGCGTACTTGTGCCTGCATCAGTGACAGGGCTTCATCACCTCATAAGGACAACGGAATATTCAGCAATGGTATTCGGCTTTGCAGCCCTGCCAGGATACTGGCTTGCAACGTTCACCATAGACAGGATTGGAAGGAAGACCATACAGTCCATAGGATTTGCCGCAATGGCAGTTTCCTTCGGAATACTTGGCATATTCCACCAGCTGCTTTCAGCTTCATATATTGTGGAGTTCCTGACAGTGTACGGCCTGAGTTACTTCTTCATAGAATTCGGGCCAAATGTGACAACCTTCATATATCCACCAGAAGTGTTCCCAACCAAGGTGAGGGGCTTCGGTGCAGGAGCTTCGGCTGCCGGAGGAAAGACAGGGGCTTTCATTGGAACCTTCCTGAATGCCATAATACTGGCATCATCAATAGGTGAATCTGGGCTCTTCCTGATACTGGCATTTCTCGCAGTGATAGGTCTGGTGTTCACACTGGTACTTCTGCCGGAACCCAAGATGCAGGACCTGGATCAGATCTCAGGGGAGAATGCCCTTCTGGCAGGGACTCCTGTTAAGACTGGCATGAAGCAGCACTGAAATCATTTTCACCTGACAAAATTTTTTCCACTTTTATTCTCATTCCAAATTTTATGGGACATCAAAATTTTTCTGGGCCAAAATTATTTTACAACTGGGAAAAGAGAGCGTCAATGAACTGCTTCAAAAAGTTGATTATTTAAAAAAAAATCCATAAATAAAAGGTGATGTCCCGGCATCACTGCTTCAGGGCTGAAACAAGCTTTGGCACTATCTGGAAAAGGTCTCCCACAATTCCGTAGTCTGCTTCCTCGAAAATTGGGGCGCTCTTATCCTTGTTCACTGCCACCACAACCCTGGAGGTCCTCATTCCTGCTATGTGCTGAATCTGCCCGGAGATGCCAAGTGCAATGTAGAGCTTTGGCTTAACTTTCTTTCCAGAAAGCCCAACCTGCCTGTCTTCGCTGAGCCACTGATAGTCCAGGCACACGGGTCTCGAACCGGCAATCTCGCCATGCACAGCTTCAGCAAGCGGTTTTACCTTCTCGATGTTCTCCTTGCTTCCTATTCCCCTTCCCACGGATACGATAACCTGTGCTTTCTCTATGTTAACAGAACCTGCTTTCTTGTCTATCCTGTTGACTGTGGTAATCTTTGAGGCAGGGAGTTCTACTTTCACAAGCTCAGACTTGCCCTGAACCCTGGCTGCTTCCGAAATACCGGCCATCACGGTCAGTACCCTGGCACCAGATTCCTCCTCAAGTAGAGTTTTTCCTCCGTAGAAGAATCGCTTTGTGACAACCTTGCCGTCCTTGAAGGATATGTCATTGATCTCTGTCATTGCGGGCAGGTTGAGTGCCTCAGACATCATTCCCGCAACCTCTCTGCCCCTTACGGTTGATCCTGCAAGGAACAGATCGTATTTCCCCTCCGTGAATATCTTTGAGAGGGCATGGAATATTGCGTCAGATCCAGGATTGCCGGTAAGTTCGTACAGCTTTGTGGCGCCGTACTGGTCCATGCCTTCCATTAACGGGGAAAGTACTGCTGCGTCAGCGTCAGCTCTGCCCTTAAGTGCCGTCAGGATCTGGGTGATTATTTCCTGGTTGTCAGAAAAAACAAGTGCCTTCATCTTATGGCCTCCTTTATTGCCTTTGAAACTTCAGCTACGCCCTTGTCAACATCCTCAAACACAATGCGCTTCCTGTCGCTCTTTGGTGCCCTGTTCGAAATAACAACCGATGTGAATTTTTCCTTTGGGGCTGCAGGCTGGGTGTTTATGGGTTTCCTGCCAGCGGCCATGATCTGCAGGACCGGGGGAAGACGGGGCTCATTTATTTCCTGAGCCACAGAAATTATGGCCGGTGTCTCGCCTCTGATCTCAAGGTTGTACTCCTCAAGTGCCGATGTGACCTTTGCAGTTTTCCCGTCCATTTCTATCTTGATTGCGTTGCCAAGAAGCGGCTCCCCTGTTATGGCCGATATCTTCCCGGGAAGAAGCCCAGTATAAGAATCTGCAGACTGGTTGCCCAGTATGATAAGATCATGAGGTATGGTTTTTATCTTTTCCGCCAGAACCTTTGCCGTGACTTCCGGGTGGTTGCCGTCGTAGCCTGTTAGCAGAAAGCCCTCATCCACTCCCATTGCATATGATTCCTTCATGGCCGCCGAGGATTTGTCGGTTCCGAATATTATTGCCGAAACCTTCCCGCCATACTTTTCCTTTATTTTCACTGCAGCCTCAATGGCATTCTTGCTGAGGTTCTCTACCCTGAGAGGAAGATTCTGAAGAATCGGTTCTCCTGTGCTGGGATCTGTTTTCATCTGGTCTATGTCCGGTATCTGTTTCACAAGCACAATGACATTATACGGCATTTTATCACGCTTCATTCCAATAGCCTTTGCATATCTTTATACATTTCGTCGGGAACTGGCACGCAATGGCATCCCACGGAAAACCATAAAAACAGGAAAAGTTATGCAATAAATGATTTACCGAGTCTGCTAAATAACCACAAAAACTTATTTAGATCACATCGCACTTACAAACACAGTGATATGATGGATAAGGACAGAGAAGTATACCTGGTGCATTATAAAAGGACTGCCTTTTCAAGGTCAAGACCAAATGCTCCAGAGAAAGATGTATTCAACAGCATAAGGATGGACGAGGCCCTGGGCCAGCTCATCAAGAATTCTGTCTCCGAGACTGGAGTAAAGGCCGAGGAGATCAATGACGTCATAACAGGATGTGCCATACAGGCAGACGAGAACTGGCTGTACGGGGGACGCCATCCAGTATTCATGGCCGGCCTTCCGTTCAATGTACCGTCAATGTCACTTGACAGGGCGTGTTCATCATCCCTGAATGCAATGAGCATAGGGGCAATGGAGATAATGACCGGAAATTCTGATATTGTGCTGGCAGGCGGCATGGAGCACATGACGCATGTTCCGCTTTCCAATAATCCCCACGTGAAACCTAACATAAAGCTCATTGTCAGGCCGGAGTATGCCAAATATGACATGACCACATCATACAATATGGGTCTGACAGCCGAGAAACTGGCAAAGGTGAAGAACATTGAGAGGGAAGACATGGACCGTTTCTCAATGGAAAGCCACAGGAAAGCGGCCAGGGCACTTGATGAAGGTTTCTTCAAGGACGAGATTCTCCCCATCGATGTGGAAAAGGATGATGATTTTGTCACAATCGACAGGGATCAGAGCATCAGGCCTGACACCACCATGGAGGGACTCAGGGCACTTCAGCCCGCCTTCGTAAAGGATGGAAAGATTACCGCTGGAAACTCCTCCCCTCTAAATGCAGGTGCATCACTGACCATGCTGATGTCCGGGAAAAAGGTTCGTGAATACGGGCTGAAGCCACTGGCAAAACTCAGCTCCTTTGCATGGGCAGCTGTTGATCCCACAATAATGGGACTGGGGCCTGTCCCGGCATCCCAGAAGCTTCTGAAGAATGCAGGACTCAGTGCCGAAGATATAGACATCTGGGAAATAAATGAGGCATTTGCCGTTGTGGTCCTCAATGCCATAAGGGAACTTGGCCTTGATGAGAAACGCGTGAACCTGAAGGGAGGCGCCATTGCCATAGGCCATCCACTGGGTGCGTCGGGTGCAAGGCTGGGCGGCACGGTTTCACGCCTGCTTAACACAGAGAAGAAGGAGAAAGCAGTGGCAACATTATGTGTGGGCGGAGGCCAGGGTTATTCAGTACTCTTTGAGAGGGTGTGAACATGGATTTTGAGTTTCCTGAGGATATAGTCAAGGCAAGAGAGAAGGCTGCTGAATTTGCAAGGAAGGAGATAAGCTCAAAGAAGGCTTTGATGTACGACCGGGAAGAGAAATTCCCGGAAGAGCTGAAGAAGAAGGCTTTCCAATACGGCATAGTTGATTATACAAATCCATGGTCAATGCTGGTGACCATTGAAGAACTGTGCAGAGCTGACCCGGGAATGGGAATAGCTGCAACTGTGAGCCTTTTCGGCGCTGAGGTGATCATGCTCTTCGGCAATGACAGCCAGAAAACAAAATATCTGGGTGCAGTGCAGAATGGAGAGAAGATGATGGGCCTTGCCGTGACAGAGCCAGGTGGAGGCAGTGACGTAGCAGGCATCAAGACCACTGCCAGGAAGGAAGGCAACAAATACATAATCAACGGATCAAAGATGTTCATAACAAACGGGACCATGGCGGACTTCTTTGTCATGCTGGTGCGTACCTCAGACCCCCAGGACGGAAAGAGGCACCATGGATTAAGCACACTCATAGTTCCCGGCAACCTTCCCGGCTTCTCCAGAACAAAGATCACCGGAAAACTGGGAGTCAGGGCTACAAACACGGCGGAACTTGTGCTGAACAACGTTGAGGTTCCTGCAGAAAACCTAATAGGCGAGGAAGGGAAAGGTTTCTACTACATCATGACATTTTTCAACATAAGCCGGGCATATGTGGCAGCTCAGGCTATCGGCATTGCCCAGGGGGCCCTTGACAGGGTGCTGGGATACCTCTCTGAACTGCAGTCAAAGGGTGCTTCGTCCAGCATCACCGAGGAAATCCAGATGACTGCCTCTGATATGGCAACCCGCATTGAGGCTTCCAGGCTTCTCACATACAAGGCTGCCTCATATCTGTTCCAGTTCAGGCCAAACCCCACCATTACCAGCATGTCAAAGGCATACGCGGCAGAAACTGCCGTATTCGCTACGGAAAAGGCGCTGGAAATCACGGGATATTCAGGCATCAACGGAGACCTTGAAAGATTCTTCAGGGATGCCAAGATCATGGAAATATGGGAAGGGACAAGCGAGATTGAGAAGCTCATTATCTGGAGGAATCTCATAAAGGAGACACAGGGAGGTAATTAAGATGTCAATGGAAGAACAGGATATACTGAGATCTGCAGTGATTGAGTTTGCAGAGAAGAATATTGCCAATTCAGCAGTTGCCATTGAGAGGACAGGAATAACGGACGACCTTGCAATCTCTCTTGCGGCACAGGGATTTCTTGGGGCAGCCCTTCCTGCTGAAGTTGGAGGAGCAGGCATAGACAGACAGGGATATGCCGTGATATTGAAGGAACTGGCATCTTATTCCCCATCAGTATCCGCACTGGTACTCATAACAGGGTCCATTGCAGGCAGGTTACTGGAAGGAAAGGCAGGCAGTCTGCTTGGAAAGATCGCCACGGGTGAGGAAGCGTTCGCTGTTTCCCTGTGGCCAGCCACAGACGGAGGCGGAAACGCAGGGGAACTGAAAATATCCGGGAATAAGATAAGTGGGACAAGGAGATACGTCATTGGAAGATCAGGCGGCTGCCTTGTGGCTGTCACCGATGATGGAAAACTTGTGCTTGTGAAGAGCGGATTCAGTTTATGGGACGAGGATCATCACCTGTCATTCAGGGGGCTGAAGTATTCAGTGGCAAAGATCGATTCCGGTGATTATGAAGTTATTTCCAGCAATGGAGTCGAAAGAATGGAAAAAATTCTCTCAGGAATGGACCTGGAAATCTCTGCAATAGCTCTCGGCATTGCCAGGGGGGCACTGGCAAAGACCGTGGATTACACCAAGGTCAGGAAGACCTTTGAGAAGCCGCTGAAGGACTACAGCACAGTTGCCAACAACATATCGCGGCTCATGTCAGAGCTCAGGATGGCAGAGGTAGCCCTGCAGGCCTCGGGAGAAATGAATGAGGCCGAGATGCTCATGCTCAAGGTTCACGCCACAGATCTTGCAAAAAGGGCCACGAAATATTCCCTGCAGTACCATGGGGGATATGGCTACATCGAGGATTTCGGAGTTGAGAAATTCTACCGCGATGCAGTGGGCCTCACAATTCTCCTGGAGAACCAGGTTGCGGACGGCATGAGGCTGTCAAAGGAAGTATTCGGGGAAAAATCAGGATATCTTTGAAGCCTCTTCCCCCGCTTCCTGTGTACTGATCTGCGGCTCAGGAGCCTGTATTTGAGCGGGCGCTGCGGTGGGGACATCCTGTGATTCCACTATGTAGTACCCATTGTTCAGTATGGCTCCGCCAATTATCCCGCCAACTACCGGGATTGCAATGTAATCAACTGCAATTATCTTCACCAGGGGTACTGTTCCATTTGAAAGCAGGGAATATAGGTACGGGAATGCATGTGCATTCAGGTAGGCATTTCCAAGGAACGAACTGATGGCGGCCAAATCTGAGAATGGCATGAAGAGTGCCATGAGAATTATGCCTATGGACACAACCACACCAGAAATGAGGGCAGACATGAATCCTCTGGCTGACCCCCGGGATGCCAGGCCGGCGGCAAAACCAGCTATAATCCAGCCGTACAGAGGGATCCAGCCAACCAGTATGAGAAGCAGGACTCCGGATATGATTCCTGTTGCTATGCTCCCATACATCAATCTTTCATTAGACATTTACAGCGTGTTATCCTATGGTTGATATATAGTTATGATCACGGAAAACATGAATCCAATTGAGATGAGAGAGTAAAGCCGCAAATTCAAGGGTCTGCGGCTGTTCCTGCATTTCGCATGATCTTACTTCTTCTCACGGGAATCCTGCTGCGATCTGAAATTTTTCGTCTTTTCCGTTATACGGCCTTCCCTGCTGTAATGTTCTGTCACCTGTACCCACGTTAGAAAACAGCCGTCCACAAGCATCTCATTATCTTTCTCTGCCACTTCACTCACCCAGGTGACTGCCAAAGAATGCCAGCATCCTTTTCCACGCGTCGTCGGCAGCAGGTTTGTTGTAGCTCATTCCGGTGTGGTTGAAGAATGCGTGATATGTGCCCGGATAAATCTTCATCTCGAAGTCAAGCTTGTGCTTCACCACATTCTCAACCAGCGCTGGAAGTCCGTTGTTGATTGAACTGTCCTCTCCCGCATATATTCCCAGAACTGATCCTTTGATCCTGGAGAGATCGTCAATGTTTCTGGGATTTGCGCCATAGAATATAATGGAAGCGTCAAATTTCATCTGCGTGGAAAGCTGAAATGCAAGACCTCCCCCAAGGCAGAAGCCCACGACACCTGTCTTTGCTGGCCCGTAGTTCTTCAGGAAATAGTTCTGTGCATCCTCAAGGTCAGATATCATCCTCTTCTCTGTTTTATCCCTCTCAAACATCACCTTTGTGACTATTTTTCTGGTATGCTCAGGGAGCTTTTCAAGTATCTCCGAGACTGCCTTCTGATCGCCTCTCTTTTCAGGGGGAAGAGCCCAGAAGGGCCTCATGGCATCCATTATGTTCTCCTCTGTGAACAGTGCTTTCTCGTCATCCCTTGAATACAGGTGGGGAGCCATGGCCATGTATCCAATCTCACTGAGCTTACGGCAAACTGTCCTTATGAAGTCAGTTACTCCCCATATTTCCTGGATAACCAGGATACCGCCTCTGGCATTACCCTCGGCTGGCACGCTGAGAAATGTGTCAATGCTGCTGCCATCCCTGGCCTTGATACCAAGTTGTTCTTCCCTGATTTTGCTGCCTGTCATGAATATCACATGATATTCCTTACTTAATAATTATGACTTCTGGGTATACAGTCAATATTTTTGCGGCTAAACATTAATTCCCTGTTCAGGCATGGAAAATTCTTATTCAAGATAAGTATAGATTATGAACATTGGTGATGGTTCATGAAGGAACTGACCAGAAAGGAAGTCAAGCAGATTCGGAAACTGATGAAGCATGGCAAGGATGTTCCGGAGATATGCAGCACTTTCAACATACCCCCGGAAGAATGGAGGGAGGTAGCCCTGAAGTACGAGTTATTTGACTGAACAGAGAAAGATCTGCGGGATAAAAGTACCACCGTGAAAACTACAAAGGGCATTACAGCGTATGCTGCATATGCTCACGTCATGAGGTCATATGAACTGCTGCACACATGCAGGCACGGAAAGGCAACTGCGCTCTCTGGAATTTTTCTGGAAAACAATTTAACCAACCTGTTAATTCATAAGGGGTTTCAGCCTGATGAGGATAGGTTTCTTTACTGCAACATATTATCCAACTCCAGACGGTGTATCCCATTATCTGAGGGATGTAAAGGCGGAGCTTCAGAAGAGAGGACACGAAGTCCATGTGTTCTCATTCAACGGAGACAGGAAGGAGAAGAATGTGCATGTTCTTCGCTCGGTTCCATTCCCGGCATATTCACAGTACAGCATGCCAGTTAATCCTCTGCCATTGGGCCTTTACAGGAAGGCAATCAGGTTGAATCTCGACATAGTACACATACATGATCCATTCATGGGGAGTCTTGGATACAGGGTATCCAGATACACAGGTGCACCAGTAGTTGCAACATACCACACGGACTTTGTCAAGATGCAGGAATCAGTGAACCTGCCATTCAGGGACAGGCTCTTCCAAACTACCTGGAAATACAGCCTCTTCCTCTACCGCCGGTGCGACGAGGTCTTTGCGCCAAGCAGGAAGAGCATGGAGCAGCTGAGAAATGACGGAGTCCTCCACACCAGGGAGCTTCCCCTGTTCGTTGACACCAACAAGTTTGCGCCGGAAACCCGTGATTCTGAGACATTCTGGGTCCAGTATATGGGCAGAATCACCAGGGACAAGGGTGTTTTCAGGATTCTTGACGTTGCGGCCGCCATTGACAGGAAGTCAGGCATCAGGTTTCTCATTTCAGGTACGGGGCCTGAGGAAAAAAACCTGGAGAAGGCCATAGCAGAAAGGGGGCTTCAGGGCCTGGTCACCATGACAGGCTATGTGGATGAGCCCAGGAAAATAGAACTTCTTCACAACGCCAGTCTGTTCATGTACCCATCTGAGACCGATACCTTCGGGATCTCAGTTGTGGAGGCAATGTCATCTGGAGTTCCCAGCATAGTCCCCCGGGGCTTTCCCCTTGCACATTATGATGACATGGAGGTTTCAGGACTTATTGAGATGGACTTCTCAAGGCCCGATGAGATTGCGCGAGCCGTTGAGAGGTATTCGGCAGACAGGCGGAACCTCAGGGCTGTAGGTGAAGCTGCCAGAAAGTTTGTCCTTGATAATTTCAGCATGGAGAAGCACTGCGATATACTCCTGTCAACCTATGCAGATCTTCTTTCAGGAAGGTCAATGAAATCTGCATCAGGAAGCAGGAAAACAACGGGAAGACTGCCGGCAAGGTGAGTGGGGTTGTCCGGAGAAAGCCGATTTATCCTTGTAGTTGCCGTTTCAGCCATATATTCAGTGGTGTCAGCAACAGTTGCAACTTCGGTTTTCCTGACAACCGTGGCACTGGGCTACAGGATATCGCTGTTTGGTATTGTTGCCTATGCAGTTGTCATTGGCTCTGACGTTGTGATAATGTACTTTTCTTCCAGAAGGCTTCTGTACATGTTCAGCAGTTTTGCTGCAAACAGGCCAGCTGTCCAGGTTCAGGAGCCAGGTCAGGAACAGGGCGAATCACATGAAGCCCTGCAACTGGGGGAACGGGAGCAGATTCTGGTTGATGCCATCAGAAGAAATGGGGGCAGCGCACTTCAGAACTCGCTGGTGGAAGTAACCGGAATGTCATCACCCACAGTTTCAAGGATAATATCTTCACTGGAAAACAAGGGCATTGTGTTGAAAAAAAGAGGCATGGAATGACAAACATCATATCACTAACCGGGAGCAGAAGGCAGTAATAGGGCAACATATTGCAACTTTGTGCAGCATTGAAATCCATTTCACTGAAATGCATTTCACACGTTCCTTAAGAGCCTTTTCAGCATAATCAGTATTATGAGATCATTTGGAGAAAAAATAATCTGGATAATAGTTGCTCTCATAGGGGCCATTGCAGTGACAAGCATTGTGTCATTTGCAATATACGGCAGGTACGGCTACACGTACGGGTACGGACCATACGGCATGATGGGGGGATTTCCATTCTATGGAATGTATATCATAATGCCCATAATGGCCGTGATTTCAATCCTGGTTGTCATACTGTTCTTCCGTTACATTTTTGGCGCCATGGGTGGCCACATGGGTTATTCATGGAATGAAAGGAGCAGGGCTGAGGACATACTGAAGGAGAGATATGCAAGAGGAGAGATAAGCCAGGAGGAATTTAACAGGATGATGGAGAATCTCCGTTCCCACTGAAAACACCTGATATTAAAGCCTGGAAAAGGATTATTCAGGAATCTTTTAGCATGTTTCTAACTATAATCCCTTTATTTTTCATTTTACTTTTATGTAATTTCAGCATGGGATTCCATGAATCCTGGAAGCCTTGATTCAAGCACATCCATCAGGCAACATCTGCATATCAATCATTCACCAAGGACAGTTTTTGCCCCAAAGCGCTCACTGAGCCATTTGCAGTACGTGAAGTACATTTATCCTGCATCTGAAAGTATTGGAATCACAACGCAGAAAAGAAAATTCAGACTTTCATGAATTTGCCAAATTATTTATCCCATAATGGAGTACGTATATTATGGAAAAATTCTATTTTAAGAGTTATGATCGCACCATTGGAAGTGCTGCCAATCTGGAAGAGCTAAAAAGCGAGATGAAGCGCCTCTCCAGCGTAGATCCGGCAAGCCTGGAATACCATCTCCGCCAGGGGCACATAACAATGTGGCTCAATTACATCGGGGAAACTGAGGCTGCCCGGTCTCTGGATGGAGTTACAAACGCCAGAATGGCATTGCGAAAACTGGGCATTCAGGAAGGGCCCGGAATGCGCAGGCATAACATGCATGAAAACATGGGAAGCCACCATGGTGGGAGAGGAAGACCAAAGAAAATGGAAAGTGGCGTGCAGAAGTGAGCGGCGTTATACCCGGCCATTCTTCAGGTCATCAAGTATTGCCATGTAATAGATGAAGGCCAGGTACGGGGACAGATAAGGGTTGAAATATGAGTGTACATCCTGATCGGCGAAGTTCCTTACTGACATGTAATAAATATGATCTGAGGTCTGAAGAAGCCTCCACGTTTTCACGTCTGTATCATACATGTTTTTCATGGCATTGAATGCATCATTCTGCATTGCATTTCCAAGCCAGGCATTGAGATTTCTATCTGTATCAGCCCACGATATTGGATTCTCCACGCTTACAGTTCCGTGATCACTGTTCTCCGAGGCGGCTTTTTCCACTGTGGTTATTTCCACGCCCCTGCTGGAAAGCTCATGGGGCAGGCTTTTCAAGAACTGGAATATGCCTGTTTCCTTCCACTGGTGCTCCCCAAATGTCTCATAATCCATGAAAACATTGGTAACATCCCCAGGGGAAGCTGCAACCCACCCGGCATACTTGTCTGCAAACAGCGGGAAATCATTCCAGTTGGGGTTTGAGAATCTGAAGGCGATGTCATCGCTCATCCTGTAGTTCCTGAGAAGCAGTTTCAGCCCGGACACTGATCTGTAGGCAAAGTTTGGCGTATGTGCGGCTATTATCTCATCCGTCCCCTCGGTTACCATGTTCCTGAAACCCATGTTTCTAACTTCATGGGATATGCCATCGGAATAGATCAGCTCTGTGTTCCTGAACGACACGGGGTTTACCCCAAACAGCCTCTGAACAAGGCGGCGATGTTCCTCAACCTGTTCCCTGAATTCCCGGGGATTCCATATGGAGGCAAGGCTGTGATAATACGTCTCGGACATTATTTCTCCCAGTCCGGACCTGAAGTACTCACGAAAGACATCAATCACTTCTGGGGCATATTCAGCAGCCTGTTCCAGGAAGACTCCTGACAGGGAAAAGGAAGCCGGGATTCCCTCCTGAAGCAGGATGCGTGTGGCAGGAAGATAGCACTTCTGTGCAACCCTCTGCATGATTTCCATGTTCCTCTCATCCCAGAAATAATCGTGCTTTACGCCTATTTCAGACCTGCGGTATGGTCTTATCCTCCTGGGCTGATGCACCTGGAAATAGAACACAAGGTTTTTCATATGGAGAGATACACCCCCATGGTATCAAGGGCGGCTTTTTCCCATGTGAATCTTGAAGCTTCCTGCTGCCCCATTGTGCCCATAATCCTTCTCATGGACCTGAACATAAGCATTGATTCCACATAATCTGCAATGAGTTCTGTGTCCCAGTAGTCAACCCGCAAAACATTGCGAAGAGCTTCTCCAACGCCTGTTGTTTTGCTTATTATTGCAGGTGTTCCAAGTATCATGGATTCAATCACAGTCATTCCGAAGGGCTCAGAAACAGCAGGAAGAACGAATACATCACTGGATCTGTAAATATCCACGGACTTCCGGAAACTGACAAATCCCGTGAAATCTGTCTTTCCGGCTATGCCCAGTTCCGACGCAAGCCTTCTCACTTCATTGTACTGGTCTCCGGTTCCTGCCACGACAAATCTTGCATCCGGCATACGCTGCGATACAAGTTCCGCTGCTTCCATAAAGAATCTGGGGCCCTTCTGTGTGGTAACCCTGCCCAGGTAAAGAACCCTGTTTGTGGGTTCATAGGTTCTGGGGCGCATTGTATAGTGTTCATTGTCCACGCCGTTGTGGACCACAGTGATCTTATCAGGGTCTGCCCCATAATCCCTTATTATCTCATCCCTGGTGAATTTGGAAACCGCTATGATCCTGTCGGCTGCTTTAGCACCCTCCTTTTCCAGGCTCATGATATCTGCCTGTGGATTGAAATTGCCTGATCTGTCGCGCTCTGTGCTGTGAAAAGTGACCACAAGCGGAATGCCGTATTTTTCCCTGATCATCTCCCCGGCACGGAATGTTATCCAGTCATGGCAGTGTACAAGTGAAACTCCGTGGGGATCAAACCGTTCAAAGACCCTCACATTATAGTCGTCAACAGCCTCTCTGAAATCAGGAAAACCCTCTATCTCATAGGGATTGCCTATGACTCCTCTCTGCAGCCTCACCGGAACAACATTGAAGGGGTAGTTCCTTCCCAGCCTCTTCATGGCCGGAACGTACACGTCAATATTCATAATGGCCGCAAGGCGGCCGAAAAGGTTAATTGTGTGGACTCCAAGGCCGCCGGAGAATGCCGGAGGCAGCTCCCACCCTATGACGGCAATCTTCATTCAAACATCCCCCCAGGATTGATTACATCCTCATGATAGGTGCGCATGATCTCACCGTAGCTCCATGCCTGCATCATGCAACCCCTTGGGGTGCCATCCGGATCACCATCGAAAATCTCGGGGAGATATGGCAGCGAAAGCAAGGGACGGAAATGGTTCAGAAGCGCTTCCGGTGAATATCCTGACCTGCGTGAAGCGGTGATGTATGGTCCAATGAGCCAGGGCCACACCGTCCCGTTGTGGTATGCCGCATCACGGCTTGGAAAGTCACCCACGTAGTGCGCCTTATAGCCCGGATCTCCAGGATCAAGGGTCCTGATGCCATACCTGGTTAGCAGCCGCTCATCAACAGCATTCTTGAATCTGCCAAAACCCTGCAGCACAGGAAATGGAAGGCTGAATGCCAGTATAAAGTTGGGGCGCAGGCTGGGGTCATCCGGACTTGCCACATCCAGAACAGCATCATTCTTCACAAATGCGGCAGGGAATTTCTCCATGACCTGCTCAGACAGTCCCCGGAGTTCAGCCGGAAGGCCCGCTTTAATTCTCAACGAGATATCTTCAAGAGACTTCAGTGCATTGTACCACAGGGCATTCACCTCAACAGGTTCGCCTTTCCTGGGGGTGAAAACAACGCCATCCCGTTCGGCATCCATCCAGGTTAACGGAGCCCCATTCAGCCTTATAAAAGGTCCATCCATGGAATAAAGTTCGTTGCCCCTTATGTAGTTCATAGCAACATCTGTCAGAAACGGAAACAGATCTCCTGCTGTCCTGAGATCACCGGAATACTGCAGGTATTTCCAGGCTGCATAAATGTAGAGCAGCCCCGAATCTGCGGTCCTGAAATCATCCGGAGTCTCAAGCCTCTTGGGAACAGCACCGTTTCGTGATACATTGCGATATGCTTTCAGTAGATCCACGGTTTCACCATACCTTCCGGTTACAAGAAGCAGGCCTGGCATGGAAATGAAAGCATCCCTTGCCCAGGGCCCGAACCAGTGGTAACCGGCAATTATATTGTTCCTGGTCAGCAGCATGGCCGACCTCAGGGGGATCTGCCCGAGACCTGCAAGGTAGACGCCGTTTTTCCTGATATGGTTCTCCATGGCCTTCCTTACCTGGTGAAATGGCAAATCCAAAGAGTTTCCTGAATATATCCTGAATTCAAGCGATTTACCCGGGTCTGTGAAATGAAATTCACCAGGCTCATAGAGATCTTCCCGGAATATGGTGCCCCTCTCCCTTTCAACTGGATAGATGAAGTTTCTGTACCACCTGCCTGTCTCTAGGAACTTTCCTGTGGAATCAAATGAAACCGATAGATCTCCGGTTGCGACACTCACTGTGCGCCCCTGTACTGTTGTTTTATAGATTCTTGAACCCTCACTTATTGTCTCATGGTAGCTCCTGAAGGAAATGAGCGGTATTATTCTGATTTTTGATGTGGGAGTTCCTGGAAACGTGTATCTGATGCTTATCTGGTCTTCAAGTGGATGAATGGCAATCTCTTTCCAGACATCAATGCCGTTGACGGAGTATCTGAACGTTGGAACAGGGAAATCAGAGAATTTGCGGAGGAAGCGGTACCCATCAGGATAGACAACGTCCCCATAGTAATTGGTATCAAGTGAAACCTCTCCAGATTCTGTGGCCACAACCTCGAAGACCTTGTTGACCAGTACCATTCGCAGGAAGTGATCATCCACATTCCTCACAAGGAGGCCGTGATATGATCTTGTGTTGGCAAGGCTCTCGGTTGAAGATGCATAGCTGCCGTTCCGGTTGGTTATGATCCACTCCTGTCCTGGAATCATGAAACAATAACCGGATACGGGCATATACATATGTTGTTTTTCAATGAAAGTTGCTATCCTTCATCCAGGCAGATCATATGTGAAGGCATATCTGATTACATGCAGGCAGGATGTATACAGGTGGTACATCCATACCTCCAGAGGCGGCCGCATTCCTGTCACGAACATACTGATGTCCAGGGATTGAAATACAGGCCAGGCCCTGCCAGGTTGTGAGTGATGAAGAACTGAAATGGAGCATTAATGGAATCCTCGGCACATTTGCCATAAGAGAACGTCATATATCTCAGATACCGGCCAGGAAGCATTCCAACCTACCAAAAAGATTTAAGACAACATCATTGCTATTCCCCTGTAATGGTAAGGTATCTCCCACTGGGCAACGGGAGAGTCCTGGTCAGCTTTGACAGGGACTATCGCCTGGTGGATTTCTATTTTTCAGGGTCGCAGGCAGAAAACCATGCAATGGGCCACCCTTTCAGGCAGGGCATCTGGGTCAACGGAAAATTCAGCTGGATCAATGCTTCCATGATAACCAGATCTGATTATATGGACCACACCATGGTGGGCCTCAACCTCTACGAATTTGACGGAATATCATTCAGATCAGAGGATTTTGTTGACATATATGATGACGTATACGTTCGCCGGATGAGGATCAAAAACAGCACGCAGGAGAAGAAGGAAATCAGGATATTCCTGCACCAGAATTTCTATATTTACGGTAACAACATCGGCGACACTGCAATGTTCTATCCCGAGGGCAACTCGGTGGTTCATTACAAGGGACGCCGTTACTTCCTGAGCTCGACAGTTGACAGCCTGGGTTGCCAGATGGACCAGTACGCAATGGGAGTGAAGGACTTCCTGGAGATGGAGGGAACCTGGAAGGACGCTGAGGATGGTGTACTGTCCATGAATCCCGTTGCAATAGGTTCAGTGGATTCTGTTATCAGGCACACACTGATTCTTGATCCAGGGCAGGAAGCAGACCTCTTCTATTACATAGCATGCGGCAGGGACCTTGACACGGTATCCGCTCTCCACAAGAACATGTCTTATGAACTGCTGACCAGAATGGAACTCAGGACGGAAAATTACTGGCGGCTTTGGTCCACAAAAACAGTTCCGCAGATATCAGACGATCTGTTCTCTCTTTACAGGAGATCGCTTTTCATAATCCGGAGCCACCTGAATGATCTTGGGGGAATACTGGCATCAAGCGACAGCGACATTCTCAAGTCAAACAGGGACGGGTATTACTATGTATGGCCAAGAGATGCGGCAATTGCGGCCTTCGCGCTCATAAGGGCCAATCACCAGGGGCCCGCAAGGAAATTTTTTGATTTTTCCAGAAATACCATATCAAAGGAAGGGTACTACTATCACAAGTATCTACCCGACGGCAAGGTGGCCAGCAGCTGGCTTCCCAGAATCATGGGAGGAAAATCCATACTGCCAATACAGCAGGATGAAACTAACATAGTACTGTGGGCCCTCTGGAAGCATTTCACCAAGATTAAGGATATAGAGTACATAGCTGATTTCTATGAGCCGCTGGTCCTCAAGGCAGCAAAATTCATACTGGATTTCAGGGACTCGGACGGCCTTCCCCTGAGTTCATTTGATCTCTGGGAGGAACGGTATGGCGTTCATGCCTTCACCGTTGTGACAGCCTATGCTGCCCTGAGGTCCGCATCCAGGATAGCCGATACTTTTGGGGATGCAATATTCTCCAGGGACTACAACCAGGCAGCTGACCAGATGAGGGAACAGTTCGAGAAAAAATTCTTTCTGGAGGATTCCGGCTATTATGCAAGGGCTATGGTAGACGGACAGCCTGACAGGACAGTGGACAGCGCCATCACTTCAACCTTCCTCTTTGGCATGAAGGATGCCAGGGATTCCAGGGTGGAATCAAGCATGAAGGCTGTCATGTCCAAACTCTGGGTGAGCACAACGGGAGGAATAGCCAGGTACGAGAATGACTATTACCAGCGGATCAGGGATGATCCTGCAATTCCGGGAAACCCATGGATAATAACCACCCTCTGGGCTGCCCAGTACTACCTCAGGATTGGGGACACACAGAAGGCGCTTGAACTCATAAACTGGGTTGTGGCGCACAGGGAAAACAGCGGCATTCTTTCTGAACAGATCAACCCGTATGACGGCACGCCATTATCCGTATCACCGCTTGTATGGAGCCATGCGCAGTTCGTCATAACAATGACTGAGCTTGAGAGGGTGAACCAGGGCCAGAGGATCAACGGAACGGGCTGATCCCATATGATCCCGTGAACGATAAATAAGATATTGTAAGAAGGGATATGGAGAAGTAATGACTGATCAAGAGGACGAGATCAAGAAATGGGAGGAGAAAGTGTACAGCAGTGCACCGGATCCAACTGATATGCAGAAAATATCCATTGTTGTACTCATAGGCATCATGTACGCAGTGATGATAACCCTTGTTTACCTGCTGGCCATACATGCCATAGCAGTCGCACCGGTTTAGTGCTCCTGGCAGGATCAGTATGCTGTGTGGAGGAATTAATTGATAAAACTCCAGAAGTCAAATCTGATTGGTGTCTCTGAGGTCACATTCTTTGTGAGGGATGTCAGGGAGGCCACATGGTGGATACAGGACCTGACGGGGCTTGACCCGGTCTTCACCTCGGAAAACTTCTCAAAATTCAGGATAGGGAACACGGAACTCGGTCTGCATATTGCCGATAAGAAGACAGGACCGGGAACCGCTGGCAGCGTTGCCTACTGGGATGTGAATGATCTGGAAACAGCCATAGTGAATTTTCTGTCCCTGGGGGGATGCCTCTACAGGGACCCAATAAACGGATCGGATGGTTCCAGGGTGTGCCAGGTAACTGACCTCTTCGGCAATGTCTGGGGTCTCAGGGAAGCTAATCACAGCTGAACTCATGACAACGTCATGTTGAATTTACCCCAGCATTCACGATTTCCATGAGATGCTCAAGAGTTCTCTGGTCCTCAACAAAAACGAATGTTCCGACAATACCACGAGTCAGCATGATTCTGTAGCGGTTTTTCAGAAGGGAAAGCCCCCTGGCAGGATCACGCAGGGCAACACTCCTGAGTGAATTCCTTCCTCCCACATTATCCATTACTGCGCCAGGATCCATGGTCCATGAATCATTTCGCCATATGAGATCCTTTCCCCAAATGACTCCGGCGTAATCCGCTTCAAACCCCTGTGCACCATAGACTGACGCACATTTTTTCAGGGCGTCCCTGCCCTCAATCCAGTACTGGGGATACTCGGTAGTTTCGTCCATGAGCCAGCTTATGTCAGGATTCCTGAAACGCAACTTCTCCTTTCTTCCATCGGATTCTGTGAAGGATGCCACAAGGGCCACCTTGCTTTTCTGCTGAATCACTTCCAGAGCATGGATCATTTCCTCCATGTGGCCGAAAATCCTGAAATCATACCCCTCTGGAACCTCAGGGGATGCATTTCCAATGAGGTTTTCAACAAAGGCCGAATAACGTTCACCCCCGATGTTTCTGAAGACAGAATCCAGTGTTAGTTCATGTATCTCTGCTCCATTTTTGGCTGCGTATTTAAGGAAATTCTCCCTTGTTCCTGATTCTCCGCCCACAAGGATCTGGTTCTCATCATAGAAATATATCCCAACCCGGGACCTGGTCATTGAAAGGTCTATGACACTTTCAGACATCCGCTGGGCTTCGTCAAATACTATGAAATCAAGTGGTTTCCACAGATCCTCCACACGGAACCCCGGTTCACCGATGCCGTTGTTGCGCAAAGGCCCGGTGGAATAGAACCTGATCAGAGGCCTTATCTGGGCTGGAACAGCACGCCTCATTGTATTTATTAGACGATTGTTTCTGTACGATATCAGACCGAAGTATCCCAGTCTTGTTGCCTCAAGAATTATGTTGAGGGCCACAAGCGTTTTGCCCGAACCCATCTTGCCCCTGATGAGGAAAATGGCCTTTCTCCCGGATTTCAGGGTTTCCAGGACTGAACTCAGAACCTTAACCTGATCACCAGAAAGGCCATAACCAACCACTGAGAATGCCTTCAGGGGATCTGACATGATTTCCTGCCTGTGTTTTGTTATGAAATCTATGAGGGTGCTGCTCACAGAGAACCTGCCATTCAGTATGAGATCCGCCTCCTTTCTGGAGCCTTTTTCCTTCAATATGGGCTCCATTACAGCTGAGAAGTCCCTGGGTTCATAGTATATTGTGCAGTCGTTTCCGTCCGTTGTATGGTACATGAATACCACATCCCGGAAGTTGAAGCTCTGTGAAGCGGTATGGAAGTTCCTGAACTTGTAAAGGTAGTTTGAGGACTGATAACAGGGTACAGGCTGCGGCCCCAGATCAGTTTCCGCCACAAACCTGTCCACCTGCCTGTAAGTTCGCCAGCCCTTTGTTTCAACAATGACAACATCCTTCTTGCCAATGACCAGGTAATCTACCCTTTCATTCCCCACTGGGAAAATATATTCCATGGCAACAGGTACGCCGTCTGGAACAACCATTTTCATGGCATTCAGTGAACCTGCCCAGGAACCGCGGAGGTAAGCATCAGGGCGTTCTCTGGCCATTCGTTCATAGTTCATGTTCAGCCTGCCAAGTATGTCTTCTGTGGGGTCCGTCTGAAAACTTTCAGTGTAATACAGGCAATTTGAAAATGAATCTTCCATCCGGTAATTAAGAGACCAACCAATATAATTCTTTCACCCTGGTGGCAAAGGATAATTGCTGGCCCATAAGAGACCTGTTTGGATGTATTCGATGTAAAGGCTGGGACAGAGGTGGTTTTCATCTATTTTTGTGGTCACCAAAGCTCCGCAAGCCTCTCTCTAGGTTTCTGCTGCAAACGTTAAATAACTTAGGGCTATGCGAATAATATTGTCATCAGCGATCAGGAAAGATCAGTATGCAATGTCTCGGTACAGATGGGTAATGGCTGCCATAGCCGGCCTGCTGATGACAACAAGCTTCATTTCCCTCACATCCTTTGGAATCCTCTCCGGCAGGATGGCTTCAACATTCGGCGTTAGTCCAACATTCCTGTCGGTACTTGGCATAGATGCATTCTCCATTGGACTGTTTGCAGCGTTCTTCCTGGGGCAGGGAGGCATCTTTGATGCCAGGCTGAAGACAGGCGTGCTTGTGGCTCAGCTGTTCCTCATTGTGCCGCAGTTCCTGATACCGGTCTTTCATGTACTGTATGTGCTGGTGGCACTCCGGTTCTTCCAGGGCCTGATGATTATGATGCTTGCTCTTTTTTCCATACAGCTGGAGGGTTGGTTCCCGCCTGACGAAAGGGCGAGATCACTGGCATTCACCCTGGGAGCCATATCACTTGGAAGTGCTGCCGGTGGTATCCTTTCCGGGGTCCTGATATCCTTGAGCTGGCAGGAATCTTACTACATAACGGGAATAATCATGGTGGCTGGAGCCCTGATATATTTCATATTTGCAAAGGATTCAACCGCACAGAGGAAGGAGATCATACAGGCCGAGAAGCTAAAGCACAGAAGTGTCTGGAAGGATCCAATGGTTATTTTAATGGGGCTTGCACAGCTTCCCCTGAGCTGGGTTCTGTTCAGCGTTGGAGGTTATCTCTCCACCTACTCTTATCATCTGGGCTATTCAGTTTCCCAGACAGGGACGCTTATCATTGGATGGGGAATATCGGGATTTATTGCTGCCTTTGTGGGAGCGGTGCTTGGTGACAGGATAGCTGGAAAGAGGTCTTCAAACAGGGGGATACTGAAATCCAGGCTGGTAATAATGACCACAGCGGATATACTGATGGCGCTTGGAATAGTTCTTATGATGACAACCGGAAGTTTGTCCTTTTATTTTCTTCTTCTGGCCGCTATTGTGAACGGGTTCCTCATGATGTTTCCACCTAACTACTGGGCTCTTCCAGGCAACATTTTCCCCCTGGCCATTGTGAGTGCAGGAGCCTTCGGAATGGGACTTATTTCCAACTCCGCTGATGCCATTGGCCCCCTGGTGACGTCATCGTTGCTTTCAGATCTTGGCTGGAACGGGATTTTTTTCATAATGCTCGGATTATCGTTCCTTGGTATACTGATAAACCTGATTATCTACAGATCAAAAATCCCGCTGCCGGGGAATGAATCAGGATGACCCGAAAAAATTAAAATCGGCATTTGTCTGGGTTTTTATTTTAGCAACAATGAGTTTTCATTCACAGTATTACTGAAAGACTAAATGTTTTGACAGGCGAATACCGGATTCATTGGGTAAAATTAAGTGCCGTGAGCCGG
>DAJC01000055.1:0-34050 GCA_002498845.1 Thermoplasmatales archaeon UBA509
ATAAGATTATAGAAAAGGTCTTTAGTAACGGTCTTCATGTTTAGCACCAACTGTCAACAGTGACAACTCAATATCGAATATTAAACTTTCTATTGTCAATAGTGAAAGTTCACAGAATAAATTTATTTAATTTTAAGTTCAACTTTTACTTTTGATAATGGTTAAAGATTCTACGAGCGTTCTGTCAAACAAGAATGCAGTTCCTATAATGATTCAATTACTTGAGAAAGAGACGACGAATAAATCTGATCTGCTGAAAGTTTCCTCCATGCACACAATAAACAACATTCTTTCTCAACTAGAGAAAGAGGGGTATGTAAATATCAAGGAGGAGTTCATTGGTCGAAGAACTTACTTGATCTCCCTCACCCCCAAAGGCCGTGCCGTCGCTGAACAGCTCAAGAGGGCTGAGGAAGTAGCCCAGGGGGATGACACCAATGAGCCGGCAAGATTCCAGATGCCACTTGACTGGAAAGACCGCTTCAAGGGGTTGTCTGCCATGACCCATCTTAATGTCCTGGACGATCATGTCGCCATAGAGGAAATAGACAGTTCTGGTAAAATTACAAGTGTTGTCATGGTCTATATAAGGAGAATAAACAGCCACTTTGAATTGTGGTGCGAGAAGGATGAAAGTACAGAGTGCAAGCATGTGGACTTTGCCTGGTCGTTGCCTCAAATGAGAGCACTGATTGAGGAATACCTCAAGGAAGGGAAAATCAAGGATGTCCGGAGCGTGGAATAATACCAGCTATTTCTGTGAAAAGGAGCCTCGGATTAGAATTACGGTAATCCTGTAGCCATGTCTAACATAGTCGCTTGGTTAAGTATAATTATCTCGTCCTTCTCGCTTCTAGCAACGATTTCTGTAACTTATATTGCTTACTTCAGACAGGGAACGATTGTTCTCTCCAAGCCCGTGTATATAGGGGCAAGGCAATTAACGCAAAATGAAATAGATGCCGCTATTGAAAACAGGAAAATTTACACTACACTCGGGGGGTCCCCAAAGGCAGCTCAAGATCTAGTGCTTGTCCCTCTTTCCGTTATAACCACTGGGGCTAGACCGAGGGTTTTACGTTTCAAATTGATACTCAACGACGAGCATGTATACCACGGAAACTTTGAACTGAACGTTACAGGACTTTCGGCGCTTAATAACCCTGCTTCTTTTCTTCTGCCAGCTTCAGGTAATACGGTTCTGCCAAGGCAAGTCTTTTCCAAAATATTATGTTTTTCACAACGTCCTTTATTGACTGGTTTAGCCGATCCCCCCACACTGGACCTTTGGTACGAGGAAATGGACTCTTGGCACCCTGGTTTCAGGATAAAGTGGTTAGACTGGCCGACACTGAAGGAATCATTTGATCACTTCGGTTACATAAGTACTTCTGAAAACTTTGAATTTGAAACTGAATTTACTCCTGAATATGATCTTGAACTTCTCAGAAAGTAGATACATATATCCCTCTGCCAGAGGCTATCTCCCTTCGTTAAGTAGCATAGCGTTAATTCTGTATTTCTCTGTTCTATAATGTAGCAACTCATTGTTTACAATACTCTTACGCATATTAGCGTATTCCATTCCGGTTATGATATTTTCGTGGACCCTTGAAAGATAGACTGCTCTGGAAGAATCTGACGGAGATATTGTGCCTTGGAACATGTTATCAAGAAGTGTTCTCAGTTTCGGATCTTCCTGTAGGAAACCATCTTCTCCTGAATGCTCAATGGCATTATGTTCCCTATGAAGAACTGGTACAGCAAGATCCCCCTTTTCAAATAACCTAACATTAGGTTCCCCTCCACTCCCCCCTCCATATGTCTTTTCAGCAGCAAGGTCTGCAACAACGAAGTTGGAGTAATGAAGGGCAGATATATCAGGATCAAATACACGTTTTCCAGAAACCCTAGGAGCATCAATAGTTATGAATCCTTTTCCAGATTCGTGAAGAGAATCAAGCATGGAGATAGCTTCCTGATATGCAAGGTTACTTCTGGTAAGAGTTGAGTAATTTAAACCAATAAAAGGAACTAGACTGGACGGGAACGAGGCATAATTGTTTAATTGCCTCCTGACGACCTGGAAATCACCGTGTATATCAATCGTTGGGATAAATGGTAGGTCTTGCTTTGCGATATAACGTTGTGCGGCCGGAGTTAAATGGTCATACTGGACAAAGAAACCATCAATCACCTCTTTTCCTGTAGCAAGTTCAGAGATCAATTGGAAGAAGAATGTCCAAACCTTGTTTCGGTTAGATTCACCAATGCTCTCGAGGGCAGCCAACCCATCTTTCGTAAATTTTGGATAAACTAACCGTAAAGCATCAGCCCGTTCCACTCGCGAGAGAAAATTTCTGAAGTTTGTCTGGAAAACTGCTAGATATCCATTTTCATTCAGAATCCTTTGTAGCTTTTTTGGATTGATAAATTCTTCATATAGAAACAATTTCCTTGTTCTGGAGAGTGGAATGTCCGCTCCGATTCCGTCTTTTGCGTTCAAGTCGACTTTGGTTATAAATCTACTGGGAGACTCTATGCTCCCTCTTGGAAATTTTATTTCAAGTCTCGAAATATCCGAGGATTCATCTCTCTCCTTCGGCACTATTGTTATTCCCATTTAAGCTCCTTTATGCGTGCTTTAATACCGTAATATGGATAATTCCTGTATATGTACCTCATGATACCTTTGGCAGTCCATTCATCCCAGTCTGTCTTTCTCTCTTCGAGCTTCTTTATGAGATTGCTTGGTATGTCTGAGTGTGCCAGTTCTTCCTTCAGTGCTACTTTTCCCGTCGTGGATATCACAAACGTTTGATGACCTTCCCCTTGCGGTATCACCCTAATCTCATTCCTTGACTTCAATATAGCCTGGGAGTCCACTACCAACTGGGAATACGGCCCAAATTGATCTGGATGAAACATAGGATCCATAACGAGTTCTTTACTAAATATCTCGTTCCAGGCAAGAAAAACTTCCTTTTGCAGTTTTGTCCTTCCTCTTATCGGCCCTACATCAAGAATTAACAAGACTAGACCTGGCACGGACAACCTTCCGCTGTTAAAATTCTTGTTTTTCATTCTGGTCCAATCAAATTTTATTTCTACTTGCAATATGACCAGCTCCCCCCATAGATAATCCTTGCGTACTTTCCGTTACCGTTATTCTCGACCAATACATAAATGTCCACCTTGGTTCCCCCAACAGTCATCTTGGCTTTTTGACCTATATTTCCATTCTTACATGGATTGACACCTGTTTTGTCAAATTTCTTGACTATTTGCATTAATCTTCTTGCTATGCTTCTTACCGCCGACTCTATATCATTATCTCGAAAACCAATCGAACCAAAAAGTCTAAGCAAACTTTCAGGCATTATTACTTCGAGATGGTAGCCATTGTTATATGTGAACTCTGCGGTTCCCGGCTCAACCGTGCCATTTGCTTCTGTCATTTTGCATTTCGTACAAAAATAAGTATTTAGAGAAATTGAGCTTGACCTAGAATGTCCTCCAGAGGACCCGGCACCAATGCCCACAATTTGCGCTGTCAAAGATCTGGGGGTATCGCTTTCCTTCTTTTCCATACTTATTTTTTCCACAGTGGGGGAGCCACAGTAAATGCAATATAGGCCAGATTCGCCATTCACCCCAATCTTGAGATTATTGCCATAGTCGTATATCAATTTTTACACAGTCTCAATAAGTTTGCCCTGGAGGATTTGAAAAATCAGTCCCCATTCAGCACAACATCCATCAGCTTATGCTACAAAATGACTGAAAAAAGAGCTTGAGGATTGAGGCTGCAAATCATCTATTTTCTGATGACTTCCTAACAAACTTTCTCTATTTTTCATAAGTTACACCTTTCTTATGGTAAAATCAATCTTGCTGTCAGGCGGGTGCAGATAATAATAGAAGAATGTTCCAGATTCGAATATCACCGTTGGCACATGCAGCAGGAATGCATAGAGGCTGTACAGCCTGTTATGCAGGAAACTGGCGCCGTATTGCCTTGTGGCGAATGACATTACGAGGTTGTATGTGAGCACCGCCAGCAATGGGAGAGGTGGGTTGAATCCCATAAAGTGCGATATCATCCACACAAGAAGCCCGACAGAACTCATCCATCCGAACGCGTAAAGGTAAGCGAACCATAATACAGCCAGCTTCCTCAGCTTCCAGATGTCATGGATGCTGACCCAGAAATGGTGTACCCATCTTCTGCGCTGCTTGTAGAAATCGCTGGCTGATGTTGCCGGTGCTATGTACACAGGAGCAGGGATGTGCTCAAATTTGTAGCCTGCCCTGAATATGCGCTGCCCCATGAGCAGATCCTCAGCTGCAATGGGCCCAAAGTCCCATCCCAGTTCCGCTTCAACGTCAGCCCTTATGGTCAGCCCCTCTCCATTTACACCCACAGGCCTGTTGCGTGAATTGAAGAAGGTAACGTATGATGCATAATCAGTTACCCTCTGGCATTCTGCAACTGTTGCCAGCTTGAAATGTGTATATGCCCTCAACCTTAACGGGGGCTGTCCGGCAGCACCGTCCATACCAAGAATAAATTCAACCAGGCGCCTGCTTGCAAAGGAATCATCGTCAAGATGCAGCACGTATGTTTCCTTCCCGAAACCATGTTCCCTGAGCCATGTGGAGAAATAGTGCTGTGCCCGGTGCTTGTTTCCTGAATGATTGGGAGTAACGTATGTTAAGGGCACCTTTATGACGTCTGCATCGTAGTGTGAGTTATCATATTCTTCTGTAAGAACGTAGATGAGCATAGGGATATTGTATGAACGCAAATCCTGTATGATTTGGTTTACAACATCGCAGGCCCTGCCTACTGTGGTGATTACAACCATTATCCTGCGTCCATCAACAGGCGGATTGGGTTTTGCTTTAAGGTAGTGCCTGTTCCTGAGTATCAAAATTGGCTGCAATACGGCCAGGGGTGTCGACATGACTGCAAAATACAGGAATATCAGCAGCATTATGCTGATCATCTTCTGTCCTTCCTTTCATGTTTTGTCCCCAATCCGGCAGGAAGCTGTTCCACAGTACTGTTGTAAACCTCTTCTGAGAACTTCTCATTATAATTTCCAACACTGTTCATAAGAAGCCCTCAGTGCGTGGCCCCTTCAACAGAAGGTAATGTCCCGTATGTCCTGGCTGATTCTTCCCTGATCTTCGATCTTACTGCATCCGCAATAAATTCAGCATTGGATCTGTAACCAAGCCTCGCTATGTTCCTGGCTCTCTCTACTTCATCTATTAGCTCCTTAGGTAGTGCTACTGTTCTGTATTTCATGCGATGTATCGCCTACCAATAACATATCTATAGCCGCCTATATCAACTGACCAAAACCTGTTAAATATGTGTCACATATGAGTTACTGATGGCAAAAGAGGACTGGCAGACGGTGGGACTGCCAAAGGAGCTGCTGGACCTGATAGACCACATCATTGAAGAAGGAAAGCTTGGTTACACTTCCAAATCAGAGTTCATCAAGGAAGCCATCAGGGAGAGGATACTGAAGCTGAAGGAAGCAGGGCTTGCGGATATTTAGGGCATACAGCACATGTGGGACGTGGCCCATTTTTAAAGAAGAAACGTTTATTAAGAGTTCGCACGTGTAACTTACTGATAGTAATAAAGCGAGATATGGAAGCAATGATGGGGTTTAGGTTCGAACGGGCTACAAAGAACACATACCGGGTCCGGAAAAGACTTCCGGTGAGCTTTCTATAGGGACACTGTATGTTCAGAAATCAGTATTAGCTTCCAGTGAACGGAGGAAAGTGAAAGAAAGTGAATAATAAACCTATCGTCGTGGAACAGGGCAAAAATATTGAGGGATGATAAATTCTTGAACTCCAAATCCAATGAAATTCAGATTGATGAACTATCCTTTCACCCGAGATTAGATGAGCTCCTCGGGAAGATACTAAAACATCTCTATAGCAATGAAAAGAGACCCTTCAATTTGTATGATGAGGAGAGGGGGAAAGACGTAGTTGATTTCTTGTGGGGTCTGCTTAAAATTGAAAAGAAAGGTGGCACTCTTACGGACCTTCTGAAATCGTTAACCAATGCGCAAAAAATGAAATTGATGAAGATGATCTTCCTTGACGATAGATTTCAGTCTTTGCCTAAGGATGATTGGAACTATTATGGGGAATATATTAAGGAATGGCCAGATAAACTCTCTCAGTTATTAAAGTTCTCAGAGTTATCTTGGGATAATACAAGAAATGAGTTTGTTTATAGTGATGGCACTCCCAAATTAATTACCATAGACCCAATAAATGCAGAATTCATCGAAGCGAGTCTACCTGACCCCCTTTACGAGAAATTAAGAAATGAGATAAATAGGGCATATCGGTCCAATTTGCCCGATTCGGTGTTCATTTTATCCAGAAAGCTGATAGAAAACCTGGTAATCGATCTCCTGAGAGCAAAATTTCCATCCAACCCTGAAATTTATTATGATACTTCCCGCAAACAATTCCTAGATTTCTCTCTTCTGATTTCAAATCTTAATTCTCATGCCTCCTCATATGGAGTAGATGAGAAAAAAATTTCTCGGTTGATCGAACCCTTAAATAAATTGAGAGAAACGGCAAATTCAACAGCACATTCCATAACTGAAATCGCTCAGGTGGCAGATCTTCCTACCTATAAGATCAACGATTTGGTAAATACCCTCATGCATCTAATGAAACTAAATCCAGAGGTGAAAGAATGGGAAAAAGAGAAATGATGTTTTTTGAGGGAGTTTCAATAGGGGAGTTGCGCGTGCAGAAATCGGTATTCGGTTCCAAAAAGCCTAAGAAAGTTAAGATAACACTGGAGTGGGAGTGATATTAACAAATGTATAAAGAGGAAGTAATAGAAATTGAGAAGTTATTCTTGAATAAAGAAAACTACAGAATAGACTTTGAGAGATATAACACACTTGAAAAGGTTGTAGAGAGATTGTACGCTGACGAAGACATCATGGGGATGATCAGGGGAATTGTAAATTTTCCTGGCATTTATCCACATGAAAAGCTGATTGTCGTTCCTAAAGAAGATGGGGATGGATATGTAGTAATAGAGGGGAACAGACGTGTCTTAGCAATTAAAAATCTCCTGATGATGATTGAACCTCCTGCCAAATACAAAAGGAAAGTTAATGAACTGGCTTCTAAACTCAGTGAGGACACAAAGGAGTCTTTGAGACATATTAGTGCAGTTGTTTATGATGTTAGCGACAGAAGTTACCTCAAGATCGTAGCGGATAAACATTCCACCATAAGCTATAACAGATGGGGGCAAATTTCACAATGGCATTTCTTTAAGGATCTATACTACCAAAACAACAAAGACATCGACCTTACGGCTAACGAATTAGGGAAATCGAAAAGCGAGGTGTCTAATTACATTCGTTATCACAATCTCCTTAGTTACATTAGGAGATTACCTTATTGGGACGAAAAAGATTTGAGAGATCAAATTGAAAGTAACACCTTAAAGGCTACCAAATTTACAAGGCCCCTGGGAACTACCGAAGTTAAAAATGCCCTCAGCTTGAAATTTGACGAATACCTCGAAGTTGAACTTCCTGATGATGATAGGGAAAATTTCGACCTGCTCTTATGCAAATATACTGAAGCTGCTTTGATTCTTGATAAATCAGATGATGACTTCATCTATACCCGATCCACGCCGGCAGAAGTAGTAGAGTTGATAGAGGAATGGAAGAAAGAATTTAATCAACCTAAACAGAATGGCCAGAAAAGCAAGGAAGAGGACAGAGAAAAAAACCCTACCACCACAAATGGAGTAAATGGGGCCAAAGGAGGCGAGGATCCAAATAAGGCAAAATCAAAAAAGAAACCAAATCCGGCCACCCACAAGTCCCCCTCAAGATATTTCGAAGATCTGAAATGCTCTATTGAGGATCAGCGCCTCAAGCGTCTGACTACAGAATTGAGAGAACTGTCACGGAATAATCGAGCCGACAAGTTTGCCGCTGCAACTTCAATGGTAATAAGGGGACTTTTGGAAGCTTCTTTGCTATATCAGGTGAAGAAAAAAGGTAAATTTGGCGACTATAAGAAGTCACTGGAGTTCGAGAAAGACGGTAAGATTTTTGTCTCACCTGAGGGCTTGAAGAATTTAGTTTCCTTTGTGTTAAAAAATGTGGAAGAGGTCTTCGACAGAGCTAACGTAAAGAACGCCAGGTTAGCTTTAGAACAGGTGTCGAGAATTCATCTGAAATACCTAAATTCCATAGTTCACGATGCTTGGTTCGATCCCACCGAAGGACACATACATGATATTGCTGGGGACATACGTGAACTCCTGCGTGCCATACTGGGTGATACCGCATGACCAAAAAACTTAGGCCAACTTACGTATATGGATTTGGTTCGATATGAAACCTACACCAACTCCGTTGAGGTATCCTGGAGGGAAAGCGTGGCTCAGAAACTATGTAGAGAGTTTTATCCACTTCAATAAACTGGAAGTTGATACATTAATTGAGCCATATGCGGGAAGTGCTGCGATATCGATTGGACTGCTGCAGGGAGGCATAGTGAAACAGGCCTATCTCTCAGAGACAGATCCACTGATTGTAGCATTCTGGAAAGCCGCTCTTGAAAGAAATGACGAATTAATTGAGTATATATCTTCATTTGAGGTCAACCTTGACTCTTGGTATCTTTTCAGGAAATACCTGGAAACAGATGAAATTGCGAAACACAATGAACTTGAACTTGCCGGCGCTTTCCTCTTTCTCAATCGAACGAACTATTCTGGTATAATTAAAGCAGGGCCACTCGGTGGAAAAGGCCAAAGATCAAAATATAAAATAGACTGTAGATTCAATAAAGCAGAGATTGCCAGGAAAATAAGTGCAATATCTCAGTTGAAAGGAAAACTTCACATAGTTGAATCAGACGGCCTGAAGTTTATGAAAGAAATGGCCGCAGCTCCGATCGATGGCCTGATGTTTTATGTTGACCCGCCATATTATGGAGCTGGAAAGGTTCTTTACAGGCACTATTTTGAGGAGAAAAATCATGTTGAACTTTCAAATTTTCTGAAGTCACTGGACCTTCCTTGGCTGCTGAGCTATGATAATGCCGAATTTATTAAAAATCTCTACGAGGATAATCAGAGGTCTCCTGTTTATACAGACTACCAGTCCGGGCATTTTAAAAAGGGTGTTAAAGAACTACTGATATCGAACAGACTCATACCTCCATTTACCTTGGAAATCCCTCTAGAACAGCAAAATAAGAGAAACTGTAACCAGTTTCCGGATGAAATTGAGGTTTAACGCTCATCTATAGGTTTCAACCATAAACTGATTCAATTAGTTTAAAATCAATTCCGTTCTGGATTAGATCATACTTATTTCTTACCCTTGAGTATAGCTCCAAGACCTGCTAAGGCAAGAATGATCAGCCCACTCTTGATTAGTTTGCCCGCAAGAAAAGTGGTTCCGCAGGCGTCTTCCACAGCTCCTATTATGATATCAAGTGCCCCTACGAACGGAAGCCCAAACATTATTCCTACTAATTCCTCAACCGATTTTGTAATCTCTGACCTAAGCTGAAGCTCACCAGCTTCTTTTGCATATTCACAAACTACACGAAATCCCGGGTCATTCCTGAATTCATTAGCGAGCCCATCTCTGCCTTTCTGTTTAATATACTGTTCCAAGGGCTGGTACATAGACCATGTTCTACCTTTTTCCGAGAAGTATCCGATAACACTGGCCTCGTTTGTCATTTTCTATCAGAAATTAAATATGCGTAATGTTTTAAACTTTGCTATAAGCAGCTCAGCTCGAGTTGAATAAATAAACCGGATAAGATATGAATTTTTTCGCTATATCATTTAAGCTTTCGTCATTCTCAGCCTGTCTTAGTTTTGGGAATTTGTTCCGTTTTCACTCCATCTTCTTCGCGAAAATTCTTCCATCTTCCTCATAGAATCCCAGTATATCTCCTTCCTTGATACCTAACTTTACTTGGGCATTTCAGAATTGTATTCATCATAGACGTTCTTCTCTTTGATGCATGCGTTACTACAATCAATTGAGGCATTAATAGGGATTGCGTCATATAATTGAATAAATGGCTTCGTGTACTATCAAACATGGTACCACAAGATTGTATAAAATATATAGGAGCCCTAGGGTGCTGGTAAAGGGTTAGTAGACGTATGTTCAGAAGCGCATGCCATGATGAAATCTATATTCTGAACCCGGTATAACATAGAAGCCAAAACCAGAGAATACTGTTGGAGGTATAGCTCACCCACCAGAAAATGTGCAACATTTTATGAACTGAATGCTCATGAAAGATGGATGGCGAAATACCAGCCTTTGGGAAAGTCCGCTGAGAATACTAAAAACAGTTATCTGACTGGCTTATTGGCCAAACTTGGACTTGAAGCATATTTCGAAAGGATCATACACCTTTCCGGAGTAGAAAAACCAGATATCCAGATCGTGAAGAGTGGCTATTATTTCATAGAAGCAAAGCAGCAACCTGCGACCTTACAGGATGCTACTGCCAAAGCTTACAAGTATCAACAATCATTGATTTCAAAAGGCGTTACTCCAAAGGCAGTTTTTGGTGTTTTGTACTCCAACGAACCAAATGGCCCTTGTGAGGTGACAGCAATGTTTAATTTCGATCCTTTCTTCACAAGACATAGAACAAGAAACGTCGAGGAACTCGCCGATTGGATCTATAATTTTATCATAAATCCGCCTGAGAAGGCAGAACCTGATGCTGAGCTCACCATAAATACACTCCGGGAAATTGTATCAAATATAACCAATCAGATGGGCAGGATACCTGTAAAGGATATGGAAAATGTGTTCGGAGGAGAGAGTGTATTTGAGAATATCCTGGAATACAAACAGGAAAACATCCCTGTGGAACAGATGAGAAGAGCTGCGGCTTTTCTCCTGGTAAATCAACTGCTCTTCTACAGGCTATTATCAAAGGAAAGTAATGATTATCCTGACATAAATGAAGATCTGATACGCAGTCCAGCAGATCTCCTGGTATATTTTGCGAAGGTTCTTGAGAAGGACTATGCTGTTGTATTTGGCTTTGATGTGGCATCTAAGATACCTGCTGAAGCTATGGAGCATCTGAGGTCTGCAATTATTACAATTAAGGCACTTACACCAACAAAATTACCTCACGATATCGTGGGGAGAATTTTCCATGACCTTATACCATTTGAACTCAGAAAATCGGTAGCAGCTTTTTATACTAACAATGAAGCTGCCGAGATGTTGGCTGCACTTGCAATAAACAGCCAAAATGATACTGTTGCAGATTTTGCCTGTGGTAGCGGTACGTTGTTAGTTGCAGCGTATCACATGAAACAACAATTGCTTGTGACAAATAACCATTTCACAGAAGAAGATCATTCAAGGTTCCTGCAATCTGAAATTACAGGTATAGATATCATGCCGTTTGCAGCACACCTTGCAGCGGTCAACCTTTCCCTTCAGGCTCCTCTGTATGAAACTGAAAGAGTCCGCATTGCGGTATGGGATTCCACTGATTTGAAACCAAATAAATCTATTCCAGCGTTGTCAGCTGAATTAACCGAGGCGTATAAGAATCCTAGGCTAGAGATGTTTTATGGCCTGGAGACAAAACCACAAAAATATCTCAGGAAGGGAGGTATTTCATTAGGAAAGGAAGGCAAGGCCGAATTTCCTCTTTCATACGTCGACGTAACTATAATGAATCCGCCATTTACCAGACAGGAGAGATTACCGGAACCGTACAAGGAAAAACTTACGGCAAGATTCAAAGATTATTCAGGTTATTTTTCGGCACAACTTGGACTTCATGGATATTTCATGCTGCTAGCTGACAGGTTTCTTAAGAGAGGAGGCAGGATGGCTTTTGTGCTACCAGCAACAACATTACGGTTACGATCTTTTGAGGGCATAAAAAGGCTAATATCTGAAAAGTATTGGTTGAAGTATCTCGTCGTGAATGGTAGTAGATCAGCTTTTTCTGAAAGCACCCAGTTCAGGGAAATTCTCTTAGTGATGGAAAAAGGCAAGGTAAGAGGAGATACTATAGTTGCAACTATTAATTCTATGCCGGCTAACCGGGAGGATGCTGTGCGATTTGCACGCTACATCAAGAGTGCTGAAAACAATGAATTTGTAAACACTTTGAAGGATAGTCAGGTAAACGTACTCGAGAACATTAACAGATACCTCGGTGACGCTCAATCAAAAGTAGAATCATTGATCGCTGAAATTGTACAGTCCACAGATATGCTAAGACCCTTAAACGATTTTTTGAAGGACCATGAGGCAAAAACCTACAGCGGAATACATATGTGGAAAGGAGACAAGGTATATGCAGCCAAGATGTTTGTTCTCAACTCTGAAAAGCGTGCATTAAAGCAACAGGATGAATGGTATCTTGAATCCGAATCCGAAGACTACATTGTGGCAAAAAACAGGATTAATGGATTACAGGTTGAAGTTCCTAGGACAAATTTACTAAGGGCATTGAGGAGATTTTCAGGAATTGGCAGGATCAACGTTACAGAAGAACTAGATTACCTTATAAAAAATGAGTTTAACAGGTTGAACTATTTCATAACCAGTGTTGGTAAAGCAGATCTGGCCAAGTGGGAGAAGGATGTAACAAGTAAGCAGACAAATTTGGCACTGGTTGGAAGATTTGACATTTCAGCTTCCGGGACAAAGTCATTAGCATATTATTCGGATGGCGGATTTACACCTTCACAAATGTTCTGGCTAATTAAGGGGCTTTCATCCGAGGAAGCTGAAATATTTGCCCTTTTCTGGAACAGTTCGATTAATTTGGTTCAAATTTTATCTCACAAAAAGGAAACAAGAGGGGCTTTTATTCAGATTCTAGCATACTCATTTAAGGATTTCCTTATCTTGGATCCAGCTTTGCTTTCTCCGGAGACAAGTGCAAAACTTATTGAGTGTTTTAAAGAGGTCTCCCGTGAAGATCTGCCTTCAGTTCTTAGCAGATATGAGAATAAGAGCCCGGTGCAGAAGAAAATTGATAACTGTATATTTATGGCACTAGGCATTGAATTCCAAGACTCACAGTTTGTGGAACTGTACGATTTCATTGCAGGGGAGATTCGAAAACTGAAGGGTGTAATGAGATGAGCCTGTTCCAATCAAGTTCTGTTAATATTTCCATTTTATGACCTCGCCAGATAGTATCCCGCGTTTAATCCTAGCATTTGATACCAAGACCACGAGAGAAATGCCCCAGGCTATGCACTCTTTATAAATACACAACTTCCGGGGCGCTAACAAGTTCTAGCTTCTACAAATGTGCAGTCAATTTTGAATGCTCTATTCAACTTGTTTTTCCGGTATTGTGAAAAAATATAGGTTGATTCCCTTATAGCAGTAAGGTTCAAGCAGATATACCAGAGAATAATTTGTTCATATTCCGCAAGATCTTCCTAAATAACAAACCAAGGAAAATCATTACAATTGCACCTGGAACCCATATTACGGATAAGAATAATAATGGCGGAGGGGAAAAATTCAATTGCCAGAAAATTTCAACCGATTCAAATAGTGCTGCCAAGGCTAACTCAAGCACAACAAAACAGTACATGTATACAGTTGTTGATCCCAAATTCCTTAAAAAATTCCTGTTACGAATTGCCAAATAGATCACGTAAAGGGAAAAAGAGGTGGCAATTGCATACGAATACAGTTCTATCCAAGTATGTGGCTCAATAGCTACTGACGCAAATATAAATAGACCTGGTACGTGCCGTTGAAGTCCTATTGAAGAGGTGATTACACCGTCATTGATGTTTGAATAAATAAAAATAGCCTGCCCTAGTATCGGGATAAATTCAATTGTTGCTACTTTTAGATTATTTAGGAAGATTGAAGGAAATTGGCCTAATACTGTTTTTGAATTTGACACTTGACCTTTGAAAACATGCAATAGCACGTTATCAAATATCCCGGAGCTGGAAAATCCCACGAGTATTAAAATTTCAATAAGAAACATAAGTGCCGTAAGCAAACCGAACCGGGGGGGTTTCATATCCACCCTTCCACCCATTTCCTCATTTCCTTCCTGTCATCTTCATCAAACGGAATATTCAGGTAGTGCTCATACTGTGTCGTTGTTGTATGGCCCTGGCTCAATGCAATTTGCAGTGCCTTTTCCGGGTAATAGAACACCAGCCATGATTCCCAGGTCTTCCTGAAGGTCTTGTTGTTGATCGGAGGACCTTCAAGGATCCTTTTAGACAGCCGTCTAAGCCTCATGTCAAATGCCGAAAGCTCAGGCATGGGATATGGAGCCTGGAATAGGTCTTTGATGAGTGTCTTCCCCATGTCACTCAGCCTGATTGCCCTTTCCTTCTGTTTAGCCTTGACCTTGAGCATGGATCCACGGGGCAGGTAGATGAACTTGCCATCAAGCCAGTCCGGATTTTCACGGAATCTCTGCAGTTCTGCATACCTCATTCCTGTAACCAGGAGTGATGTGCATATCCTCTTTGTATCAGTATCCATGGCATCCCTTATGGTCTCCCATTCAGACGGCCTTAGGATCCTGACTTCAAACTTTTCCGAAGATCTTACAATGGATCTCAATTGTGTTGTTAAGTTACTAACATAACTTAACGTTTTCGCGGGGTTTTCAACCACATTCTGCTTTCATGTCTTTTCGCGGGTATATAAACCCCGTTAAGTTTTACCATAAAAGTTAACGCCAGGATAAATCTCTGGTTTGTATATCTCAGGACTAGATCATGGAAATGTTCTAGAACAGGTGTCCGTTATAAATAAACAACTTTCGGGGCCCTATGGACGAGGTAGTCGGTTTATTAGAAAATGTCCCTAGTGATGCATCCATTATGGATGCATAGGATACGGAAGCGCTATAACTAAGGACAAAATGCCTATTCTTATGATAAAATAAGTCATAGAATTAAATTAAAGAATGCGCCTTTCTATTTCTTTTTTAATAGTATTTTCCCTCTCCAGAATGAATTTGTCATAATAGTCTTCCAGCAGAAAATTGAGGCCATCCTTTGAAATGAAGTGTTTGGCCATTAATTCCTCCAGTCCGTTGCGGTCTCCCCCCATCTTGTCATTGAGTATTTTCTTGATGTAAACTGAAGGTTTTTGATTATTTATATCCTTATTTGTTCTGTCTAGCAATAGAGTTCTGTTCAAAATGGTATCTTTGGTAGCATTGAATTTATCTGATTTATCTTTATCCAGACCTCCAACCTTTGAAGGGAAAATATGGTGATCATTTATGCTACTGCTATTGTAATCAACAGAACCTGGAGCAATTCCCTCATAAAAATCACGTCCCCCTTTCAGTGCAATCAGAGAGATTATTGCGTTGTAAACTGAAGACCCCTTCTTGGCCCGTGATAGATCTAGATTATCGATTATTCTTTGAAGATTATTGTGTTCTAATCTTGCTATTTTACTGGAATCATTGGACTTAAGCCAATCCTTCAAATCTCTGAAATCCTTTGACATAACAGTGTCAGAAGAACCGCTGTATTCCCCGGAAAAAACGGCAGACCAATACCATCTTGAAATAATACGGTCAAAGTCATTTTCTAGAATTTTATCTTTGTATTCTTCCTTGTATATTTTCATCAATGCAGCAAGCACAGGAATTATGGTTGTATTTGGAATAAAGTCACTTTTTATTGCCCCGAAGGACTTGTAGGAAACATTCTGTATTCTAACTCTTGCTTCCTCACTGAATTTCATTGCGTCTTTCCACAATTTAAGAAACTCCGCTCCTGATGCGATGGGGGTGACTTTCTCCCTCTTTCCGTGAATTATTTGCACATCCTCTTGTTCTGGAACCAATGAATAAACATACTTCGGGCTAGAGTACTCCCTCTTTACCAGCGCCATGAACTTAAGTAAGTACTCGTCCATCCCAGGTATATCTTTCAACTGATCCCCGGCGCCATCTTCATAGCTTTTTCTTAATTCTACTTTATATCCAAACAGAAAAGCGTTCATAAGATCAAACATTGACAATTTCAACCCTTTCTGATTCAGTCGAGCAAACATTAAACTGACATCTTTCACATTGTTTTTCCTGTCAAGTACATGCGTGGTGAATTCATAATCAATTACGCCTTGAATAAACCCCTGAACATCGTTTGCTATATCCAAAATCTTCATTGTACTTTCTCCAGCGCCATCGGCATAATCAGGATGGTACTTCTTCATCAATTTCATAGAATATTCATTTATCCACTGTCTCAATTCTGTTCTTTTGAACTCTTCGTCTGAAAGCAAAGCGAGTGGGAATTTCAGTTCATTGAGAAACTTATCTTTCCTTGATTTAAGATTAGAATTAGGGGTATGGGTAGGTGAGTACTCATAATAGACTGAACTATCAGTATCACCGTTGAAGCATTTATCTATATCCAAATAAAACAAGTAATAAGAGGCTCTATTTGGAAAGGCGATATTAGGATTGTATATTGCATAATGCAATGAAAAAAGTCTTTGTTGCCCATCAAGTATGGCAAAATTCACTTGATCTGCTTTCTCCGCACCTGGAACTGGATAAAAGCTTAGCATTTTTTCAGTTTCACTGTCAATTTCCCAGAACAGAAGCAAGCCGGAAAAATACTTTGAGACAATTGAAGTCAATAAATCACTAACCTGATTCGGCTGCCACTCAATTGTTCGCTGAAACTGTGGGAGGGCAAATTCTCCCTTATGGACTTCCTCTAATAATCTTTCAACGCTCTTGTCATGTGCTGGATGCATAGTCATTGATGTCTATGGAACATATTACAATTTGTTTTCAGAAAATCAACGGTATCTCTAATTTTGTGTAATTCTGGAAGCCCATATCAGACTCATGAGCGAATTTCTTAGACGGACACTCTTGTAACCATAGAAGCTCTTCCAAGTTTCCTTATTGCTTCGGATATAAAAATTACCTGTTTCTAGAACTATTCTAGGAAATACCAGTCATCCTTTTGGTCTAAGTAAATAAACTCGGGGAGGACTTCCTCCCACTTTATGGGCTATTTCTAAATCAGAAATAAAAACGAAACCAAGTAACTCGCTGGATAATGCTTATTCCTCAAAATCTTTCTTGCTAAGGTATGGCGAATCATTCAAAATGGCATCATGGATGATTTCCAGAAGGACGGTATTTGGACGATTAATGTCATAAAACCATCTATCAGCATCTCTGACTTCCTTTACTTTGGCAAATAGAGACCTTACAACCTGTGGGTAGGTCACCACATCATCAAGACCCACCTCTTTGCCGTATTTCCTCATTTCTTCGTCTTTATCATACATGTTCCAGCAGAAGAATACAAGTTTGAACTTGCTCACACCGTAATTGTCAAAAAGGTATTTTTCTACATTCTTGTTGTTAATTTTTTTTTGCAGTTTCTTCCATTAGTTTTTTAGAAGGGTTTGAACCTTTAACCTCTCCAATGATCGCATCTTTTTTAGGTGAAAAAGCAAAAATATCTATTTCTTGTTGAGTTGGCAGTTTGAGATTGTTGTAGACAAGATAGCCTTCAGTTTCTAAGTATTCCTTAACCAAAGATTCGTATAATGATGCGGGCATAAAGCGAACAACAAAACTAAGTTTATAAATTCTTGTATAAATTATAATAGATTTCCTGGTGTAACATTATCTTTTCCTTATCTAGAGCAAAACTATGATCTTTGAGGCAATACCACACAATTGTTCTGGCCATAATCTTCCAAAATGTCTAGACGACTGCCATGGATTTCTTTGGTTAATTTCTCCAGCTTGGTTTCTCTTGAAACTCTTTATCATTTCGATAAGTTTCTTTGAGAATATGTCAAAAGGGTCGCCTCAATGTTGTCCTCCTTCGTATTCATTTAAACATGTTACAGACATCTGATTAATGTATCGATGTTACCCTTTGGTTTTGCAGGATTTCTTGAGCTTAAATAACTTCTTTAACCTTCCACGTAGCTGATCCATATCCTTTTGTTCTTACACTTGCATACTGGTCAACAATCATTTTTATCCTGTCCTCATTTAGATTTGATTTAAGCCCTATTTTCCCTGCTGGCATACATAGTTATCCTGCCACTCTTGACGAGATCTCGTTGATCAACCATCTTGCATTGTTCATCACCCGATCAAGGTTCTCCTTTCCAAGATGACTGCCATGGACCCTGGCATTGTCAAGCCACCCCTTGATGTATGTTGCAGAATCTTCCTTGAAGTCGAAGCCGAAATGCGCACCCACTAAATATGTGGACAGTTCAGCTTCACTCTCTGCAAGACCTCTTGGAAGGTCATTCCTGTAAAGGTGTTCCAGGCGGGCATGGGACATCTCATGGATCAGCGTATGGAGAACATTCTCATCCTCCCCGGGGATCTTCATCACAACGATCTTCTGACCCTCCCCTGAATGTGCTGTGTATCCCCGTGCACCGTTCATGATTGGCTCTTCCTCAACGGTATAATGTTCCTTTGCAATCTTCTTGAGGGTACTGTAGATCTGACTTGCCTTCACATCATCTTCAACAGGTTTCGCCTTTCCAGGAATTACCTGGGTCTGTGATATATCATATACAGTTCCGGTACCGAACACATATGTACTGCCTGTCCTTCCAAGGTTGAATTTCTCCTTCACAAGCTGATCTATGGTCTCATCATCGAGTCCTTCTTTCCTCTTCTTCTCAATAAAGTCCTTGACTTTTCCTGGACCATCTTTTCTGGGAATGCCGATAGGATAAAGAACGGATATGCTATTTGCATCATCCTTGAGATCCCTACCGAAATACTTCCATTCATTCTTGGAGCGGACAATGGTTGCATCAGGATCCTGCCAGTTTATCAGCATTGAGTTGAACGAGGAGTAATCTCCAAGCGTACCACTGTATTTCTTCATCTGCAATAGCAGTTGATCCACATTGGTTACTTTGGTCATTTCACCCAGCATATCCCACGCCTGCTTTTCCAGGGTTGCTGCCGTTGGACCAACGCTCTTCAGTTCAATCTCCCTGGGCTTCCTCTCCGTTTCGATCTTCACGTGCTTGTTCTCCTCTCCCTTCTTCTTTGTTATCCATTTCTGTGCCATTTCTTTTCACACTCCTTCCTTTTTTTCTTCGATGGGTTCAACCAGGACTGCTTTCCCGTCCCTTATCCATATCTGCTTCGCAAACTTCTTCCTTGGTTTTATCCTATATTTTTCATCTTCTTCTTTCATTTTTTTCAAGCTCCGGTATTTAAAGCGGCCGAAAAACCGGCCCAGATCTCCCCTTTGAATCATGTGTATATAATAATAGGAGAACAGCCGCCGCCATGTGACATTTACCTCTATGGATGCCGTTTTTCCGGTATCCGCTCTGAGTGTCATGCCAATGTAGCATGACATCTTGTCTGACATCATTGTTTACTGTCCTCCTCATGGTTCCGATCAGATCCATTCTTGCCCCTCTTTTGAAGCTCTTTCTCAGCCTCCTCCGCCAGCATCTCCATCAGGTCTTTCATGTCAGGGGTTATCTTCTGACCCTGGCGGATGAGCTTCTCAGCCATGATATCGAAGATTTCCTCCTTGGTCATACCTGGCCTGACCGGTGTATTCATGGGATCGAAGGGATCAATCTGTGTGGACTCCTCTGCATCCTTGCTTGTGTTCACGTATCCCCCGCAGTGTGGGCAGTTAGTTCGTTTTGCATCCCCTGTGTATGTCCATGCATATCCACAGTGCCGGCACTTAACCCTGACACCGGTCTTTTCTTTCTCCTCTATACCTGCAACATAGATTTTGTGACCACAGCTCACGCACTTAGTGTTTGAAAGGTGGCCCGTGTAATCCCATTCATAACCGCATTCGTCGCACTGCACATGAATGGCAGGTTTCCCGTTTTTAACGGAAATCTTCCCTGCTTCTATGAGATTTAGCTCTTCCTGGAACTCCTTGAACTTCGATTCCATGTATGCATTTTTCTTTGCCTCGTACTTCTCTGCCAGTTCCTTTGATGGCAGCTGGAACTTCACCATCTTTACTTGTATCTCCGATATGCCCCTGTGGATCCTTGGGAATTTTGCAAGAGGCCTCTCCGGGTCAAAGGTATTTCTGGATACAAGCTTCATCTTCATGAGGCCCTGTACGTCCGTGCTCTCGAACCTAATATGCACAAGCTTTCTTGACTGCCGTTCTATGAATGACTCATCCGGTACCGTTATGAATGTGAGGATCTGTTTGTACCTGAAGCCCTGTGTCAGCATGCCGAATACCCGGGCAGACACTTCCTGCCATAACCTTGCATTGATACCGAGGCCTGCATCGTCGAAGACTATAACGGATCCTTTGGGAAGCCCTGAATTCACAAGGTCGATGAAATCCCTCACAGTGAATACGATCCTGTCCACAGAGAATCCAGGGTCCACGCATTCCGCAAGCCTGATGGCACCATATGATTTTCCCGATCCGGTGTCGCCGATGAACAGGCTTATGAGGTTTTTATTCTTCTTTATGCGGTTCTCTATCCACTGAAGAAGCCATACACTGTTCTTGCAACCGTCTTTTTTTTCACTCACTTCATTCATAATCCATCCTCGCCCCCCTCGGTATATATCATGTTTTCAGGTATGAGCAGCCCAAGTCTCTGGTATAATCTGGATATGCTCCCAAGCCATTCATGCAGCACCTCGTATCCTTCAGCCACATACCTTTCTGACGGATAGTTCCTGGAAACCTCAAGGATCCTTTTCTGGGCCAGTTTGTATTCCTGGAGATATTCCTGGTCATGATACGATGAAAGAATCTGGTGCAAGGCCTTCAGTTTCTCACCCCAGTTGAAAAGATTCCTAGGATTGTGCAGGGATTCCCCGGGATACTCCGATGCCTTCACCAGCAGATCGTAGATTAACCGGAGGCCCTCTGGTGTCTCACTGTCCATTCTCATACCTCCGTATTATGAATCTGGGTCTGTCCTGGATATCTACCATGCTTATGCATGTGCAGGGACCGTTCTTTCGCAACTTGACTGCAGGAGCATCATTGAAGATCTCAGCAAGAGGGGGAGCCCTTTCTCCTTCATCCTCTGCCTCCGTGAAGTTCCTGTAAAGGAAGCTGAACCATTCATTGTTTTTCAAATCCGGTATGCGGAACAGAAGATCTCGGAATACGTTCTCTGTCTCCCAGTCTTTCACAATGCCTCTTGTCATGCTGCATCACCCTCGTTTCTCTTCTTGATTAGGGCCCTGAGATATTCTGGATTTTGAAGAAGATCGTTTACCTCGCTCTCGTAGGCCTGAGCTTCCTCGTCGGAAATTTTCTGTTTCTTTAGAACAGTCATAATTTTGTCACGGTAACCCGAGGTTATGGCATCGATGTTTTCATCCGTCTGCCTTGTGCCCTCGTTTAAGCTCATTACCCTCCCCATCTTACGCAGTTGCCCTATTGCCAACAACGCATCAGTAAGCATTCGTGTCAGATCATCAATAACTGGCTCGAACATTGCAAATTTGACCCGGTTGTAGTGTGCCCATGCAATTTCAACCCAGTAGGGTATGCCGGAACCCTCCAGGTATTTCACATCCACACACCAGTAAGTTATGCGGCCATTGATCCTGCCTGATTCCAGGGTCAACCCGGTCTTCTTTTCCACCAAGGACCATATCTCCTCAGAGATGAACAGCCTCTCCCAGTCCAGAAAATCGGATGAAGGAACCATGAGAAATACACCGTTTCTTGTCCTTAGAGTACGGGAATACAGGTAGATCATTGGAACATAGACAATGACAGATATTATGGTGTAAATGGGCCCCACAAGATCGTATTCCACATAGCCCAAAATGACACCAATGATGAGCTGGGGAATCATTGCCCTCATAAGTGATCTGAAAGAGACAAATTTGGAAAGCCTGGCAATATTCTCACCGGATTTGTCCTGGAATGCCTTCCTGAGTTCTTCTCTTCTTTCTTCCTCAGTCTTGTGCAGCTTCTCGAATGACTTTTCCCTGCGACGATCCCAGTAGCCTCTCCCCATGGAATCCTTCATATCCTGATCACTTCCCGCCTCTCCTTTTCAAGGAGGTATTTCCTTGCAGTGAAGAGTGCTATAAGGATGGCGAAGGCACTTGCAACAAAGGCCCTAGCAATCCCATATTCATATTCCACAAGTGTGTACTGCAATGGCGGAGGCTTTGGCCCGTAATATTTCTGGATGGGCACCGTGGCTACGATCTCATTGGGATAGCTGAAGATCTTGCTGCCAAGGCCTATTGTAACAGTGGCAGAGGACCCTGAGACATTGAAGTCCAGGACCTTGGATCCCAGTATGTGGCCAGAGAGTATGTTCTGCCCGTTTACATTGATGGTATATGATACGTTCTGAGTGGATTCCATCTTCACAATCCAGTGCGGATACATGAGTGCGCCTGACGTTCCTGATGAGACAGTGAGGAACTGGTCCTGTCCCACATATGATGAAGAAACTTCCACGCTTGAAATTTCCTGGTTGCTCAACTGCCCTGTGAGTATTGTGCTAAACGTGTACGTTACACCGCCAAAGACCAGTGTGGCATTGGCATAGGAACCCTGAGAGGTCGTCCAGTCATAGGTGAAATTGAACACTCCAAGTGATACTCCTGATACCATTGTGGTGCCATTGACCAGGAAACTGAAAGAACCCGATCCATAGAGGAAGATATGCCAGTCAGGATATGCCTGGCTTCCGGAACTGTTCACAGGGACGTAAAGGAGGTCATTGCTCCCCGGATCTGAGGAATAGACAACAACGTGCCCTGACGGCGGTGAAGATGCATGGACTGCAGGGGAAAGAGCAAGGAAGAGAATCCCGGCAACCAGGATCGGGAACAGGATCCTCAAAATCGCTCCCTCCTCCTGAACCTTGAAAGTATGGCGTTAATGTACCTGTTCCTGACCCTCTCCTCTATCCTGTTTCGGATCTTTGTCCGGATCCTGGATGCAGAGGCAATCCCGAAAACGGCTGATGCTGTGGTGTTGTTTGCCGGTGATCCCGATGAAGGGAAGAAGAACTGGCGGAACATGTGCTCTATGGATGGAAGCGATAAACCAAGGCGGGTCAGGATCCACAGTCCTACGATGATGACTATGACAGCTATGGCCGTGTCTGTGATTTTTCCCATCAGGCCTCACCTGTCAGCTTCTTTATGATTTCCCTTGCATTGCGCCTGTCCGAGGAATCTGCCATAAGAGGGGCAAGCATAGCACCGGCCGGGATGTCTGTCAGCTTCCTGTTAACGGCGCTCTCCTTTGCTATTGTTACGGGATAGTCATCCTTCAGTGTGGCATAGTAAGGGTCTCCACGTGATTTCTTTCCTTTCGGTGCTCCCGTCAGGGTATTCAGAAGATTTACGGACGCCAGGAATAGAGACAGCCCATATACTGCGCTTAATCCGGTTCTTCCACTCATTTCCACACGCATTGCATGGCCGTATGTCTTGTCATCATCTGCCCAGCGTGTGTCCTCAGGGCTGATGACAACATAACCGTATTTTCCTTCATCAGGCTTTTCGAAATTTATCCGTAAATCATCCAATCCATATCTATGTCTTTTCTTTCCATTGGACATCACACTAACATCGTCATTCATCTCCCTGACCAGCGACCTGGCAATCATCCTGATGTTGTTTCTTTCCTGGACGCCAAGCTTGATTGAGCTTACATCGCCACCATCATAATTCATTGAAGGAAGGCGGATTGTTTTGTTGCCGTCATTGAATACCTTAACAGAGGACTCCGGGATTTTTTCCGGAAGATCGGCCCATCCCATGTATATGGCACTCGGATCAATGATGGTGACTATGTCTTCCCCGTCTGCCTCCATGATTGTGGGTGGGTTCAACCTGAATCTCTTCTCAGCCTCTTTCATCCGATCCATTACGGCTTCATTTTTAACCGGCACAGATGTGTTCCCTGAGGGATTGGGTGCAGGTTCCTGTCCTGCATTCACATTGGACTGAATATCCGGCGTCTGTGCAGCCTGTGGAGCTTCCGGCTCCATGTCTGGAACCTTTATATCTGCAACATACGGAGCATAGAGGTCCAGTCTCCTGTTTGTCTTTATCAGCCTGGCCTTTTCTCCCTCCCTCCTCATGGCCTGGACCTCCTCATATGCCAGTTTCCTTGGTATTCCGAATGGTTTCCTCCGTACAGGGTATACCTGTCTGTCCTTCCCCTTCCCCTTTGTCCGAAATTCTGTCATTTTAATCCTCCTCAAATTTTCCCTTCGCAATGTAAGATATATCGGAGTCAATGACTCTCTCCATCCTCTCGTTTCCCTGGTATTTTGTTCTGAGGAGTGACAGCTCTGCCATTGTGTCACCTTTTCCGTATTTGTTCACGGCTTTTTCAAGTGCCCTCCTGCGTAAATCGTCCGCCAGGTCAACCGCATAGCCTGCAAGCGATAGGCCATGGATATGAATCTTCTTCAGATCCGTCTGAGTAAGTTTCTTCGTGATTCCTTTGAACTTTCCATTTCCCTTTGGATATACTCTTCCATCCTTTCTTGTCCTGAATTCAGTCATTTCTTGCACCTCCTGATACGTACCTAATGTCTTCCACAACCTTCGATCTCAGTGCAGGCCTGTTGTAATCAAGCCTGTACAACTCACCGAGTTTCCTCAGCGTCTCTTTCCTGCCGTATTTACCAACTGCCCTGTTCAAAGCTGCATGCTTCTTCACTGCAGGATCCATTATGTGGTATCCAAGTGAAGTCAGCGAACCAGGATGCCTTATGCCAACACGTGTGAGATCTTCGATCTCCCTCGGACTAAGGCTCCTGCTTCTGTGCATTCCGCTTCTTATGGGTATAACCCTCTTTTTCCCGTTTTTCCTAACTGTCCTAAACTGTGTCACTTTTTTTCACTCCTTTTAATTTGGAAATATTTTGCCCGGGAGTTATCTCCTCCCGGTTCTCTTTCTGGTTTTCTTCCCCTTTGGCTTTCGGGTTGGCTTCCTTCTCTTTGCTGCATTTGTGGCCTTTCTCCTTTTTATTCTCTTTTTTGCCGTTCTATCACCTCCCCTCATTTTTCGCTCCTGCCCTTGAGCACGATCTTCTTGGGCTTCCTGCCTGTATTCTCCTCTACGATCAAATCAGGGTTCCTGGAATCCTTCAGGGAAACCCATGCAATGACCAGGCCGCCAAGTGTCAGGATCGTGATGATGAAGTTTGAAATCCCTCCGAAGAAGGATATTATGTCACCCAGGGAGAATAACGATGACGAATACTGGCTGCTCACCAAAAATGGAATGTAAATGCGGTTGCTCTGTGAATTATTGTTAAAAGCCACCACATCCACGGAATAAGTGCCTGCGGTGTACTCCCTCTGGTCAAAGGTGATGTTGAAATATGCAAGTTCTCCCTGGGGCGTGTATGTGGAATTTATTTCTGACACATTCAGTTCAGATGTGCCAAGGAAAGCCTCCACTGCAATGATTCCGTTTGTCGAAAGGGCCTTAACGGTAAAGTAGTCCATTGGTCCCTTCACGTTCTTTGTATAGGACAAGCCTATGCTGCTGTTCGTCCCCTGAGGTAGAACTTCTATTGTCCTTGTTACGGATGAAGATGCACCGAGACTATCAGTGACGGTCACAGATATTGTATAATTCCCAGGAGAGCTGAAATAATAGAGCTGGTCCTGGCCTGTATATGTTGAACCATTTATCACCCATGAATAGGAGAATGTCGATGAATCAGGTGCAGATGCTGATGCATTCAGGGCGAGCATTGTACCTGTGGGAATGATTTTTGGAGACGAGAATGAAATAACCGGGTTGGCAGGGTTCATCCTTACCGTGAGTTCCTGTGTCCACGTCTTGCCATTTCCATAGGAGAATGTTGCTATTACGATGTTCAGTTCATTGTACACAGGGAATTTGTACGAGATGTTCAGCCCGCTGAGGGTCTGCCCGTTGGGGAATGACCATGACATATTGTATGGACCACTGGCATCCCAGTTCGGTATGGCACGGAAGCTGAAGGCCTGTGTGATGTTCAGGCCTGAGGAAGAATTTAATGATACTGGAGGGGGCAGAGATGTGATGGTGATGTTCTTCTCTCCTGTTGCACCGTTGGCACTTGTGACTTTGAAACTGACCGTATAATTGCCCACCGGGAATACATATTCTGGATTCTGCTCCAATGAGTGGTGCCCGGGCGAGAATGTCCAGTTGTATGAGTATGCGGATCCTCCGAGGACTGATGAGGAGAACTGCACACTCAGGGGGCCAAGACCAGATGTTGTGTTGGCTGCAATGGAAACAAAAAGGCCAACGTCAATGGTGAAATTCTTTGTTCCGGAATATCCTCCGCTGTCCGATACTGCCACCTCGAATGTTTCCGGACCTGATGATGAGAATACATGGGATATGGAAAGGCCTGTCTCATGCTGCCCTGAGGGAAATATCCAGGACATGGAGTAAGGCGCAATCCCTCCTATTATGTTGGCTGACATGTGGAAAGGAACCGAGACTATGGGGTTTCCTGCCCGGTTCACAGATACCTGAGGATCAGGGAACACTGTGATGACAGTTGCGGTTGAAGCATCCTTGCCGAATGAATCTACAATGACCAGCTGAACTGTGTAATTGCCAGAAGATCCAAAGGAATATGATACGGTGGAATTGGAAAAGGTGTGTCCGCCGATGATCCATTCATACGTATATGGGCCAACTCCTCCGGTTCCTGAAGCCCTGAATGTATCGGTCACATTGGCATCTATGGAACTCCTTGAGGCGATAATAGAAGCCACAGGGTATGCCTGGACAGAGATATCCTCCGAATATGATGCTGTGGACCCGGCTGAGTCAGAAATCAAAAGTTCCACAGTAAATATGCCAGAAGTGCTGAATGCATATGATAATGAGGTCCCATTGCCTTCATAGACGCCGTTTATTGACCATGTATAGGTGTATGGGGCTGTTCCACCAGAAACGTTGGAATTGAAGGAATCTGTCACATTGACATCGATATTGGGGTACTCGGCCTTGATCAATGGTACCGGAAGCCTGTGGATCGTTACGGTGATGGATGCAGATGCCGAGTTTCCTGCACCATCAGCCACTGTTACGGTGACATTGTATGTGCCTGGGGACGTGAAATCGTAGACAAGACTTGATTCATATCCAACGAAACCAAGTGAAGAAATTCTCCAGGTATAGTTGAAAAATGGTGAACCGCCAGAGATGCTGGAATTGAAGATGATGGATTTGCCTATGTCAGTGCTACCCGCTGAACTCGAGACAGATATGGTAGGAAGCTGATTTACCCTCACATCCAGATATGTATTGGCCTTGGCCCCGTCCGCATCTATGATTAAGAGAGAAATGTTGTATGTCCCAGCCTTTGGAAAAGAGTAATGGAGATAAAGGCCTGCGGATGTGTTAACACCATTGATGTACCAGTAATACTCATACGGCGCAGTGCCGTATGATCCATATCCTTCCCAGTAGGTAGATGTGGATATATCCGTTTCATTGGATCCCTCTATGGCTGCTGAAGGCCTCTCTATGACTGTGATTGTTATGGAAGATGATGTCGATTCCCCAAGCGAATCCACAACAGTCAGGTTTACAGTATAAGTGCCAAGGGAAGTGAAATTCAGGTGGAATTCCTGGGAATAGTTCAGGATATGGAAACCAATGGACCATGTGTAATTGAAGGGGGATGTCCCGCCTGAGATAGATGCATAAAGTGTGTCATTCACTCCCTGATCAACTCTGGTGTATTGTGCATCGATCACAACTGTTGGGTCAGGGTTGACAACTTCTTCTATCTGATCGGATGCTGTATTCCCGTTCTTATCTGTTATCTGAAGACTCACAGAATAAGTGCCGGGAGACGTAAAGGTGTAATTTACATACGGTGTTGAATAATTCTCTCCATTGATTGTCCAGGCGTATGTATATCCCGGGGTGCCTCCTGCAATAGAAGAGGTGAAATTCACAGCTATCCCGGCATCACTGGGATTGTGTGAGGCATGGATGGTAACAGAGGGATCGGGGTTGACTGTTTCTTTGAGCGAATAAGATGCACTATGCCCATCTGAATCAACCACTGTAACGTTTATGTAATATGTGCTTGCAGATGAGAATGAATAGGAAAAGGATGGTGAGGTGGATTCCTGGAGTCCATTGACAAGCCAGGAATACGTCAATGCCCCTGTGCCTCCAGTTTCTGAAGAGGAGAATGTAACAGAATTGCCCACATCTGATGGATTCTGGCTGGACGATATTGATATGGAGGGATTGCTGTGTATCGATACGGTGACGGATGCGGTTGTTGTTTTGCCCACTGAATCTGTTATGGTTACAGTGAGGGTGTATGTGCCGGAAGATGAGAATGAATAGGAGAAGTCCTGGGAAGTTGATATCTGGTTTCCGTTCAGTGTCCATGAATAGGTGTATCCTCCGGTTCCTCCTGACGGTGCGGAAGAAAACTCAATTGGATAGCCTACATCTGCTGTGCTGACATTTGATGATGCTGACACTGTTGGATCTGAGTTGACCGTCTCCGAAAGGGAGGTGGACACGGAATAACCGGCAGCATCAGTGATTGTCAGATCAACAGTGTATGTCCCTGAGGATGAGAAGGTGAAATTGACATCCTGAGAGGTGTAGGAATCACCGTCAATAGTCCATGAATATGTGTATCCCGGAGTACCTCCTGACACTGAAGATGTAAACTCAACTGTTTTGCCCGAATCTGTGGGATTCTGTGATGACGAGATGGAAACAGAGGGATCTGAATTCACAGTCTGGGTCAGTGATGTGGATTGAGTGTATCCATTAGAATCGGTCACAGAATAATCAAGGAGGAACTGGCCGGTTGAAGAAAAGGTGTAACTGAACGATGAGGTGCTCCCGGATGCAAGCTGGGAATCTGATGTGGAAGTACCGTCATAGAGGACGTAGGAATATGACGAATACGTACCAGAGCCGCCAGATACTGCTGTGCTGAAATCTACTGTTTGTCCGGAATCACTTGGATTGTGTGAGCTCGATATGGTTATTGACGGGTCACTCTTTACCGTTATTGAGGTTGTCAGGGTGTTTGAATCGACACCGCTTGAATCTTCCACAAAAACAGATACTGTGTAAGTCCCTGCTGATGTGTAAGTGTGACTGGCTGAACTGCTGCTTGTTGTTGTGGTGCTGCCATCACCGAAGTTCCAGTAGTATGTGAGGGAGGGTGATCCTCCACTCTCTGAACTGACAGAGAAGCTTGCCATCTGGCTGGCATCTATGGAGCTTGTGCCTGAGAGCCCTGAGATTGACGGAGGGGTGTAGACATAAGTCGTTCCAGATGCCGTGTATGCTGTGTTGCTATGGATGTTCCATCCGTAAGATGTTCCTCCAGATGACCCTGAATTTGAGGGCCATGTGTAGCTGAAGGTGAAGGTGTGGTAATAGACGGTAATACTGTTGGGGTTATATGGAGGTGTCCAGGATTGGGATGGAGATGTATAACCATTAACGGTTAGGTAGTCTGTTTCTGTCACACCCTGGTAAGCATACTCTGATACTGTCGTCTGATAGTCCATGATATGCCCCTCATCGATATATGAGTCTCCGCCCCCTGTGGATACCATGGGCTGAAATCCCACAGGGGCAAAGATCCCAGTTGAGTGCTGTGCCTGATAGGAGATCAGGGTCACAGCTGCCCCGGAAAGCATGACCATCACGGAGATGGCTACAAGGAAGAGTCTCCACTTCTTTATTCCCGTCCCTGTTTGTCTGGGGTTTTCTTTAGCCTGTCTCTTCATACAAAGGCCCCCACAACAGGCATGTCCCTGGCAAAGCCGAATCCAACGTATGATGCTCCAATGACCAGAGCAATGATGATCGAAAAGACAGGCAGTGCAAGAGGGCCCATAGACATGGCCGTATTGATGATCATCGACATGATCCCGTTGAGTGCATCCATGAGAATTCCGAAAACGGATGACATTGCCCCAAGGATTGAATTGAGCACGAGGGTGAATATGTACAGTAATCCATGTTCAAGCTGGGAAAGAAAGGAACCAGTTATGTCCTTGGGCCAGTTCAAAGGATTGAGATAAGAAAGCCAGCTCATGCTACTCCCCCACCAGATCCTTTCCTGCGTCCACGAATACAAAGACCAGGTAGAGGCCTATCACTGTGACTCCGGCCACAGCAACCAGGACTGCAGGGATCCACATTCCGAAACCTGTGAATGACGATCCCCATGATACCACAAGAGCGGAAATGTGGGAACCGAACCAGAGGAACTCTGCCCGGATATCTGCCGCTATGATGCCTCCAAGACTCTGGAAGAACCCCAGAATGATTGAGAACAGCTGTGATGTGAATGACAAAATCACCCTCACAGATCGTTCTCAAGGCCGGTGACATCCTTCTCTGCATCGATAAATGTGAAGAAAAGATACCCGACCATGATGGCTACAAGAATGCCCACAACGAACATGGTTGGAGCCCATACCCCGTACCCTGCCATGGAGAAGCCAAATGACTGAAACATCATTACAACAGACTGGCCGAAACCGGACATCATCTCGTTGAATAAGCTGCCAAACCCTGAGGCTATGGACTTGAAGAGACCCAGGACTACGCTCCAGAGACCCGAGAATATTGTCGAACCTATGGATGAAGAGGAGGACACTGCCATTGGGATAATCAGGAGCGCCGGCAATATGCCTGCCCTGATCTTCTTCGCCTTTTCAATCAGTCTCTCTGCAAATTTCCTGAGGTTTGTTATACCTATCATGCCTCCTTCCCTCCTTTCATGGGACGTGATCCAAACGCATGGAGGTCGATGTCATAGACGGATATCTCCATGAATGCACCGGCAAAGAGCAGCACTGCTCCGATCAGGTAGGCAACCTGCATGACGGAATATGGACCAAATACAGTTACAAGGCCGTTGTTGCCGAGAGCCTGTATTGATATGCTCATGGATGTCACATTCGCAGAGACCTCCATCGTAACCCTGGAAGACTGGTTTCCTGTAAGCAATGCAGGTGAAACTGGTATTTTTACTGTAGATCCATTAAGTTCAGACACAGATGCTATTGGGACAAAATTAGTCGAATTTATCCCGGCTCCCATGGTCACATTCATATTCCCGGAATCGGATGTGCTGAGAACTATTTGCGATACAGCGAAGTTGTTCAGTTCTCCCAGGGTGAGATTTGTCTCCAGATATACTGTGTGAGAGTATGTGGTTGTGTTGTTTGTCACGGTTGACGGAAAATCAAAGGTTGTGGTTCCATTAACCTGGCCAAATGGAACAGGCCCTGAATCCCCAGTGATGTATACTGTGGAACTCTCCGGCACAAGGACATGTGAGCTGTCATGGCCGGAAACGAAGAGACCGCCAATGCCTGCACCTATTGGCACTATGAGCATTGCAACGATGAATATGATCAGGAGAGCGAGAATGCCTCTGGCACCCTTGGAAGTTCCCGTCTCAGACTTAGTGAGTTTCTGTATCCCGCTTCCCTCCTGCCCCCTGAACCCATGGCTGTGCGACCATGCTGCATTCCAGGTTACCGCAAGGCCCGCAGCAAGGACAGCAACAAGGAAGATCAGGGCGTCCGGATTACCAGAGAAAGCAGGGTTGATGACGTACTTTCCAAAATTGAACATGAATCCGAGAAGGCCTCCGATAAATGCGCCAATGATGAATGCAGGTATGATTCTCACGAGGAGGTCTTCTATTCCCCTCCCTGGAGGTGTATAGAACTCAACTATTGCCCATACGATTGCACCCATAAGCACGGCAGGGGCAACTATTCCCTGCGTGAGAACAACAGTATGGTTCAAAAGTACGAATTGCGGCTTGCTGAGAAGTGATACCAGGAGCAGAAATGTCCCAAACAGGGCTACAATAACCGCCCCTATGGACCAGTTGGGATTATTCCACCTCTTTCTTGATCCTTTCTTATTGACTTTTTTCGTGGTTTCCATTTACATGTTTGATCACGGAGTGGGATATATTCAGGTACTGTGCTTCAGGCAAGCTGAATATAAACTAAGCCTGTGTGGCATGGGGCTAAAAGCATTTCCTTGAAATTTTATGCACGAAAACGTTAACCTTAGAGGGGGAAGAGGTGGGATGCCTTTGTCCCTTCTATGCGTTCTTTAAGCCCGGTCTGTAACGAAAACAAGCAAGCAATGATTATTTTATCAAGAGACCATGAAAACATCCTTATTTATTTTTTAAACGAATTGTAAATAAAATACTTCACATGCGTTTTAAATTTAGTTAATATGTCCGTGGGTATAGGAATCGGGAGAAATCTGCTGAAATACTGGGTCCCTTTCGGGGTCCGATATCGGGAGCTATCGGGAATTCCCTTGCTTCAGGTTCTTAATCGAATTCGGGGTAACCTTCAGTTTAAAAGAAAGTATTCATAGAGACGGGCATTTCTTCGTTTTCTCCCTATCTTGCCCAGTATCCGGAGATAATCAAGTTTCCGCAATATCTTCATGTATGGGACTTCTGCCCCGAGCCTGAATCTGATTATTGATGTGAGTTGATAGACAGAACAAGGAGATCTGGACAGGGCATCCAGTATGACGCTGTCAATCTCGTCATAGCTGACCTGAAGTACAATCTCCTCCTGCTTCATCACTTCACTTCGCTCCTCACGGCAAGGACCTTCTGTTCATGGATGAGTATTTCAAAAAGTTTGCTGATTTCCTTGCCTTCATTCATCCTCAGCGGTATTAGGATATCCGGGAAGTGAAAATATCTCCATTCCTTCCTTGCAAACCTGACAACATAATAGATCTCCAGCCAGGGAAATCTTTCTCTCTTCTCCTTGAGGGCATTCCATTGGGATTCTCCTTTCCCTGAATGCGAACGGAAACTGTAGGATTTCTCCTTTGGGTCCTTTATTTCTATTATCACGTTTGGAGGTATGATGATGTCCCCAGGCCTTGATGGAGACCCATGTTCGCATTCTATATTGTTGGATAAGAGCATCTTCAGGAATATGCCTTCAGCTGCTGAGCCTTTCGATTTCATTCAATGCCTCCTGCCAGTGAAAAGAGTAATATCTCGTCCTCAGTCAGTGGAGGCATGACCTCTATGACTTCCTCTATCTTCCAGGTTCCTGGATCATGGTTGCAGGATGGGCATTCAGGCCTGTAATTAAGATAAAAATCCTTTTCAGCGTCATATCCAAGTGAACAGTTCTTAGTCCAGGTCCAGCCACAATCAAGACAGGTAACCTTCGCAAGTGTCATTTCTCTGTTGCCTCCATCGCCGTTAGAATTTGCTGCCCTTTCCTGTGCTTTGAGAATTTGAGTATCAGTACCATATCATGCTTCATGAGTCGCTTTATCCATGTATCCTGAATCTGACCATCTAGAGTCACATCCTTTCTTAGCAACTCCTGGCTTATATCTCTGGGGTCAATTGTAACAACATCTTCCAGGAAGGCGTGGCATAATACATATTCAGGCCTGAATGGATAGGATCCCCCGGCCTTCCATATCTGGAATTCTTCACTTACCAGGTTCCGGTAATATCTTTCCTTATCTGCTTTCCAGGGTCTGATTGTCGCAAATTCCGGTTCATAGAGTTTGTCCCAGAGGTGGGAGAATTTAATCCTGTTCACTGAATCGCCTCCTTTCCTATGCTCTCCCTATAAACTTCGCAAAACCTGTTTTCCTGGTCAGGTATCCCATCAATGAGATGGGCCATCGCCTTTATGGTATCGCTGAGTTCAGTATCTCCTGTCCATGTCGTGCCATCTGGCTCGGGTTCCCAGTTCATCTGTATTAGAGTGCCTTCAGGCTTGCCATTCATGGTGATTACTACTCCAGCTTCCTCTAATTTTTCAACGGTTCGTGGTGGCATTTCCACCAACCGACCATTGCGTATAAACAGAAAATGCACACAGAATACCTTCATTTCAGGGCCTCCTCAAAATCATTCAAATCGATGAATCTCCTGCCGTCTATCTCCGTGTATTGGGGAAAGATACGAA
>DAJC01000055.1:34112-34653 GCA_002498845.1 Thermoplasmatales archaeon UBA509
TGGATGGCATCAGAACCCCTCCTCTTTCATCCACTGTTCAGCACAGTCCATAGAGCAAAAGTGCTTGTATTCCCATTCGGTTACCTCAAGATGCACCACTTTGCCGGGGTAGTCGATTCCTTCGGTTTCACGGCAGTTATCACAATCATAAACTCTCTCATAACACCTTGAGCATTCTATACTCATTTGCGTATCAAGTTCCTCTGGTTCTTTGATTTTGTTCTCTGCCATCAGGATACCTCCAGAAATAACGGCGATCCGATGGGAATGCTGATTTCAAAGTCCCATCCGTATTTCTCACCTATTTGCGTTATCTGTTCTTCAGTTGGCACATTCCCCTCTCTCACCCTTTTTTTCATTTGTTCTCTGGTTATGCCGAATTCCCATGAAAATACCTCAAGGATTCTATAGATATCATCCTCGGCGTATCCTTCATCCAGAAATGCGTCACACTTGGAGAGGCGTGTTATGAATTCAAGGCAGGAGGAATGATAACAGATAAATTCGTATGGATAATCGTAAGTGTGTTGCATAATTCCCC
>DAJC01000023.1:0-1118 GCA_002498845.1 Thermoplasmatales archaeon UBA509
CAAATTTAGGAAGATGCGAGGTTACCCATTCCTTTGCCTTATTGAGCTGATTTACGGACTCCGTTGAAGATTTTAGTTGATTGAGTAGGTCCAACTCGCTCTTTATGATATTTTTCTGCCATTCTTCATTAATCTTGGGTGATATTGTATTGATCACTTCAGTTACTGTCGGTTCCCCCACAGAATCAACTGGTTTAAGAGTTCGAAGTTGCGAAATCTTTTGGGAGATAAAAGGAAGAAGCTGTGACTTGATAGCGCCTAAAGCCCCACCTTTACCTTCTGGGGCCGTAGCTGTTTGCAATTTGGTTTGTACTGTCTCAAGAATTACCAGCATTTTACCATTTGTCACATCCGGTAGGCTTGGCTGTGGGACAAATTCAACTTCAAATTTCTGAGAGTAGTACCTTGTACACACCGCATATGTAACGTCTTTAAGCGAAGGACAGACTTGACTGAGAGCCTTCTTTTCATCGTCAGAAATGGTGAATTCTGCACTGGATACTGGCCAGTTTTGTGTCTTGAAGTCACTCGCGTAACGTCGCCTTGGAAACTCCTTTAGACCATCATACTTCTCCCCATCCGAGGGGTTAAGCTTGGAAAGCCCCCTAAAAATAGAAGATTTTCCTGATTCATTCTTTCCGACGAAGACTGTCAAATTTGAGCAACCAATCCAGCCTGTATCTTGGATTTTCTTGTAGTTTTGTACTCTGAATTTCGTCATTTTCATAGGAATTTGAACCCCCTACAGTTATCCACATAATATACTTTCCTTTAATATATAAATACCTTCTTGAACACTCCTTTTAGCCTACCTTGTTCTAAAAGGTATGGTCGCAGTTCCGTGCAGTTATTGCCCCTTGAATAGTTGAAGAGCAGCACGGCACGAGAACCCCTGATAATCCTGTAATTCCGCACTTAGTGTAGCGATATTGTGCGGTCAAACATTCCCCTTCCCTGTTCCCCTTAAATTGCACTCCGCAGGAGAGAATAATGTGCCCGAAGCGAGCCGGAAGTCTTGCGAAGCAGGACCGAGTGGTGTAAGCGTTAGCGGTGGGTGGTGTGAACACCAAGCGAAGCGAAGGTGTGTAGCACCACACATACACCACGAGCGGCGAGCA
>DAJC01000023.1:1270-16708 GCA_002498845.1 Thermoplasmatales archaeon UBA509
GTCGGGGTGAATTTGAGCCTGAGCATACCAAAAGGTATTAAAATCTGAAGGAATATAGAGTTATATTATGACCACAGCAAAACAGTCAAGGCTTGTAAGCATTCCAAAATCGGATCTGGATAGCCTTGAGGCTACCATTGAGACTCTTGAGAATGAGTATGTAATGGATCAGCTGGAAAGGAGCGAGCAGGACATACAGAAGGGAAGAGTTAGGAACGTCAGAGAGTTCCTGAAGGAACTCTAATAATATTTCTTGGCTTCGTCTTTGTGAAGGATTGCTCTGAGCGTCACTTTCTTCTGCTCCTCGTTTATTTCATACCAGACCCTGAAAGGACCGATTCTGAGCTGCCATAGACCATGAAGTTTACCTCTCAATGGCTTCCCTGACTGAGGTTCCTGTTCCAGTCTCTCCGCCATGTGTTGCAGCCATTCTTTCTTATCCTTATGGTTCCTGGAGAATTCCTTCTCAAATGTTTCCGTGGATTCTACGGTGTAGCTCATGAATACCAGCCATTTTTCCATAAAATTACTGTCATTCGAAGCACTCTTCTTAAATTTTCTCGACGCTCTCGTACGATCTGACGATCTCTTCTAATTTTTTGAGGGTCTTGACTTCACGATTGTTTTTGAATACGGCCTCTGGAACCTTGAGGTACGTCCATTTACTGCCAGTCAGTTTAGTTGAATCCTCGCACCACTCTCTTGCCCTTTTGTCCTTGTTTTTCACCTCCACAGACTCTTCTCCTTTGGTTTCTATAATGTAGTTTTCTGAATCGCAAACAACAACAAAATCTGGCAGGTAATAAGATAAGCCTTTCTTGTCGTTCACGTACTCCAGGTAGAAATTCAGGTTATTATCATTCTTTATGTATTTTTTTACGTCTGAAGCATCGTTATCAAGAAACTTACAAAAGTCATATTCAAAATCATTCGCTACCGGTACCAGATTAAGAATGCATTTTTTAGGTGTGTAGGTTTTCTTCCTTGTCAAAGAGGGCCTGATGTCCTTTACCTCTCGTGATTCTGACTGAAGTCGCACTTCAGTAGAAAGGATGGTCAGCTTATTTATCACCTTCACGAAGAGCTCTGTAAGGAAATCAACGACCTTCGGTTCACTCAGAGCTTGAAGGAACCTATAATCATCCTTTACATCTTGGGTCAAAGGTGTTGTAAAGATGCTGTTGGTAACATACGAGTCCAGCTTTCCTACAAGCTCACTATTTCGTGATGGGATTTTGCAAGCCCTGAGAATAATATTTGCCAGATAAGAGATAACCGATGGATAGTTTTCCGGTATTGGCTGTTCCCATCTATCACGCCATCTCTCTTTCTCTGTTAACGCATCTCTTCCTACCGCTGACTTAATATTAGTATACGTTTCCAACTCCAAGTTAAATTTTCCCTGTGGAAGCGAGGAAATTTCAATTTCGTTGAATGATCTGTTTTCTCTTTTATATTTTGGAGATAGGACAGGGATCTGAAAGTTAAATTCAGATTTCCTCAGAGTATCCGGGAATATATTTGTAACTGTAGGTAAATTTCTCTCTTTGTATCTCTTTATGTCGACTCCCTGCTTTTTCATCTCCTCGTCTATATAGTCAACAAAAGCCTTCGTGCCGAAAACATCAACTGTCTCTTCGTATCCTGATTCCGGGCCGAACATCAATCTGAGCCCACGTCCAAGCGCTTGTTCCGGCAGAATTTCTGCTTTAGCAGTAAATGGCCTTAGACCGACTATGACACAAACATTCTTGACATCCCATCCTTCTCTCAGCATCAGGACACTCACGATAGCCCGGTACTTGTGCGATGTATCTATCTCTCTTGTCTCCTGCTTAAGCTTTTGCCATTCTTTGTCGCTGATTTCACCTTTGAGATTGGTGTGAATAATCAGGGTTTTCCCTTTAAATTCGTTCTTAGTTTGCAGATAGTTATTGATGTCTTCTGCTTCGGAAGTCTTAGTTGCCATGAAAAATATTATCGGATGCTTCTTGACCTTGTCCATGACACCGTTGTAATAGGACCATCTTCTGCATCCCGCTTCAATATAATCCCTATAAATGACATCAGCTCTGTCTGACGGGGTCTCATGAGGATTTTCGACCTCACCTATAATCGGTGACTTCACGATTCCACATCTTATCGCATCTGCCAGAGGAAAATCGGTAATTACCCATTCAAAAACACTTCCAGAATCCTGCCTTTTTGGGGTTGCTGTGAAGTCTAGCTGAAACGACAATTCTTTCCCTTTCTTCTTAAGCAGATCGTTGCAAGTCAAGATAAATTGGTTCCAGATAATATCTTTGTCCCATACGTGGTGTGCCTCGTCATTTATTATGCCCAAACTGGTTAGGGCATTGATCTCTCCCATGATTTGATCATAATATCTTATGGTGTCCGATGGTTTTTTGCCTACGATCTCCTGTATGGGATTAACAGGCGCATTGTCTCTTTCATAGATTCTTTGAACATTGGTCAGGTAAAGTCTGCCTTTTGTGCTTCTGGTGGGAATGTAATCTTCAGTTACAGATTCGAATTCCCAAAGATGTAGAAATTCCTCCGGTATCATTACTCCAGAATTGAATATCTTAGAATCCGAAAAATCCTCTTTTAGTCTCTCATAAACCGCTATATTAGGCGCGATTATAAGAAAATTCCTCGGCATTTCTTCATTATCTTCCATTATGTTATTGAAATATGACCAGACAATCGCCAATGCCATAACATAGGTTTTCCCGGAACCTGTAGCCATTTTAAAGCAGTATTTGGGAAATAAATATTCGTTTGGATTGTATGCTATTTTCTTGGTGTTGTCATAATTCAGGATCAGGTCGCTCATTTTCCTGAACTTTTTCACTTCATATATGTAAATAAGGGTTTCAATTGCCTCTTTCTGGGCAAAATAATACCTGAATTTCTCATCAATTATCTTGTGCTCATCGTCGAACCAGAATTGCAACAATCGCCTGGTAGTTTTAGAAGTGCCATAATAGCCAGAGTTCCTCCAGTTTCTAACCTCGCTTCGTAAAGCTTCCACAAGAGGAGCGGTTGTCTGTACCCTTGTTTCTGGTTCTTCGAATGGGTTCATGCTACAGTTACCTCTTTCATTGTTGTAGTATCGTTTCCGAACACATCTATGACCTTTACCATTACCTTGTACGTCCCGGGTGCATCATAGTGATGTTCTATTGATGACAACTGCAAATTCTTCTTTTTCTTTGTCCTGAATTCCTGCCACTCGTTGTGAAATGTATCATCACGATAATTCCAGTCCACGCTCCAATAATCTATGAAATCACTCCACTTGAGTATCTTATCTCTGAGCTCTTCCGGTAAGGATTCGGGGTTCGGTATGATGAAATTTTCAAGGTTAACCTTTACTTTCCTTTCTGAAGTTGCGATCTTAGCCTCAAGGAAGGCGTGCTCGTAGAAATCAACATCTCCAGCCTCTACTGCTCTCTTATCCATTACCTCGTTTGGTATGATCCTGAGAGAGATTCCAAAATCGTAAGATTCCCTGAGCTCCCTTAATATCCTATCATTGAATTCCATCTCAAAGTCCCATCCCAAGACGTCCAGAGAATCGAAGCCGTTGTTTTTTGCCTCTTTCAGGCATTCCTCAATCTCTCCTTTTGTAACAGGGTAATCTATTGGGCCAACGTGAACTGCTTTTCCTGATATAATACCGTGTATGTTCTTGTAGTCGTAGACGGGCTTGGCTTTGTAAAGTTGTAAAATAAAATCTATATAATTTCTATAAACAGAGCCAAGGTTCTGATCCATCCAGTGCTTTCTTTCATATTTTCCGAGGTTTAGGACTTCGAAAGGTTTACAATGAGGGATGTCGAGCAACCTTTTTCTTATGGTGTGAACTGAGAATCTTCCTATGTCCGTTCCAACCCATCTTCTTTCAAGTTTTTCAGCTACAGCTGCAGTAGTTCCTGATCCTGAGAAGAAATCGGCTACAATATCCCCTGTATTAGAAGATATGCTTATGATACGTTCAAGAAGGTCTTCGGAATTTTCTGTCGGATACCCAGTAGATCTAGAGTATGATTCTATATCTACCCACATATTGCTTACTTTCTTTTCATCCGATCCGAGATATTCTACTTTGAAATCATCAGAATTACATTCAATACATTTCTCCAACAATTTCGTTCCATGTAGAATTATTCTCGAATTAACATCATAGAACTTGAACCTATTTCCCTTTTGCTTCATCTTTTTATAGAGTTCTTCATCAGATTCGGCGAAATAATAGAGGGCTCGACATTTTGAACAACGGAGTCGTAAGAAAAATTCTTCTAACAATTTATCTACTTTACTTTGCACTAAAGAAAAGTGTTGCCCAAGGGGAGGTGTCAGCACTTTTCCTAGAAATCTTCTTTCTCTTGGAAATCTATCCTCTGCCATTAAGAACGATGTCCATTTTATGTCGGAAACTGGTCTATCCATTCTAAATTCGTTAAATATATAATCGTCACTCTTAGAATACCAGAAAATGACATCATTATCAATTTCCATTTTACCTATGGCGCCAGCTACGTTCCTACCACGATTAACTATTATTTCGTTTCTGAAGTTGTTATATCCAAACACTTCGTCCAAAATGGCTTTTATGTAATGAGCATAATGATAATCAAACCTTATCCAGACAGAACCATCTTCCGTAAGAAGGTCTTTCATAAGTGTAAATCTATCATACATATATTGAAAGAAAGAACTGGGGCCCTCTTTCCACATGTTTCTATAAGCAATCTCTTCTATGGCGGAAGGTTCCTTTACTGCACCTTCATCTCCAACTTCCAAAGTTATATTCATGTTTGTTCCCGTGAAAAATGGCGGGTCTGCGTAAATTAACTTTATTTTCCCACGAAACTCAGGCAGCAGAGATGCCATAACGTATTTGTTGTCCCCCCAGATCAATTTGTTCTTCCACTCACCATTCTCAGAATCCTTCTTAAATTGAGCGAGGGTTCCAATATTTGATCTTGGAAGGTTTATCGTCTCAATTTTCTGGAATGGAAGCTCAACTCTTTCCACTTCCTCTCTCTTGTTTTTCCAATAAATTCCAAAATCCCTCATTTGATCTCCACGCTTCCATTCTTAGAGTCTCTTTCTAAGCTCTCCAGATACAATAGATGCATCCGATAATAATATTTGCGACTCCATTGTATAATATCTGCCTATCTTCTTCTTGATCAGTGTGATAAGGCCAAGGTTCTGCAGGTAGTTGACGCTCTGGAAGAACGTTGACTTGCTCACTCCCCTGAGCAGCAAATGACTGGATGCTGAGACTTCGGAATACGCCCTGTTCGTATCCTGATTCTTGACCAGTGCTGCCAGTATCAGCAAATCCCGGTCTCCAAGGTTCTTGAGCGTTTCGCCTTCCACCTCCACGTAAGCCTGCTTCAGTGCTGTCTTGATCGAGTCGTCGTCCCATTTATTGCTTCTTCCAAGAATTTCCAGAGCCTTTATTCCGATCCTTGCGTCACTCCTGTAGTCCCGTACGAGAAGTGCAGACAAGAGGCCCAGAGACTCTTTGTCATATTCATTCAGGCCCTCCTTTGCCCTCATCCTCAGGATTTCCCTGATCTCCTCTGTGCTGTATTCATGGAATACGATATGATCAGGCTGCAGTGAGCTCTTTACGCTCTCATCGTTCATGTTCTTGTACCAGTAGACCTTCTGCGTCAGCAGGATGAGATTGGCTTTAGTGTGCCTCGTTATATGATACAGGATGTCGTAATCCTGTAGAAAATCGACCTCGTCCAATACCACGAGAGACCTGCGGGAAAGCATCTCATCGCATCTGTTCTTCACCTCCTCCACCTCGTGTCCCTTGCCGAACAGGCGGGCTATGTTTCGATAGATTTTGGTGGATGTCGGATTCTCCCTCACGTTAACATAGAAGTATGGGACGGATTTGGTGTCCCTGAGGGCTTTCGCCATGATGAGGGCGCTGAGCGTTTTTCCCGATCCCTTGGATCCGTAGATGATGATGTGCCTTGGAAGACCCAGATTGACATAATCAGCCAGATCGTCTGTCACTCTTTCCAGCTCAGACCTTATGAGTATCTCTCCCGGCGTGTAGCTTATGTTGAAGACCTGTGCATTCTTCATGTTGCTTGTTTCAACTGCTCTTGCACTGAGCTTTGCAGCCATGAACGATTTGGGATTCTTTGTGTCCATCTCCCGCACCAGCATTAATTCTTCAATGGTAAGGTTATTAACGCTATCGAACGAGTCGAACAGATGTGTGTGGGAAAATGGTGATTTCGTGCATCGGAATGAGTGTGTTAAAAAACGCGTGGGCCTTTACGGTGATCGGATGCTCTTCAAAAATTAAGGAAAATTCCATTTTTCTGGTATGTAATGTTCATTGTATCAGTTATATATAATATATAAGAAAGAGCCTGACGCGTTCGGAGACACACACACTCATTCAACCGGCAACCTGTTCTCCCTCAGAATCTTGAGCACGGGAGTGATGGAGCATTCCATGGACTTCGCTATGGCTCTGGCAGACAGCCCTTTCTCCTTCAATTCGATAACTTTCCTCCTGTCTATGAAGCTCCCGTTCCTTGTCTTCAATGGAGGTCTCCCGAACCTGACTCCTCTGTTCAGGGCCTGCTCTCTTCCTGCTCTGGTCCTGGAGTTGATCATGCTCCTCTCAAATTCAGCGAATGCGCCCAGAATCTGCAGCAGGAGCCTTCCATTGGGGGTGGTGGTATCTATGCCTGGGTCGTTGACGCTCACGAATCCTATACCCTTCTGGTCAAGGTATTCAAGCATCCTCAGCAGATCTGACAGGGAGCGGGCAAACCTGTCTATCTTTGCCACAATTACCACCTTTGGCTCATCATCAAGGGTATTCAGCATCCTCTCGAAGTCGGGTCGCTGGGTGTTCTTCCCGGACTTTGCCCTGTCTTCGAAGAATTGCAGTTCGTATCCTCTGGACTTGGCGTACTGTCTGATTATGTCTTTCTGCCTTTCGTTTGAGCCCTGTCTCACCTCCTCCTGGGTGCTTGCACGAACATAGCCAAAGGCGAGTGTCATTTATGTCATAGAATTCAGGAACGCATATGTTATTAAAGTCCAGTGTTTAGTGGCGTTACTAAAATTACAAGTTTAGTGACAGCAAATTCAGGATGGCACATGCCTGGTTTTCACAGCCCCAATGGACCTTGAGGTTATCTCTAGGTTGCAAGAGTTGTGTTGACTGCACCATTCCTGGCACTTTTCAGCATCTGCCTCATCTTTGTAATAAAGACCACAAATCTCGCATTGGTACGACTTTGCTTGGTGCCCTTTCATGATTGTCTCCTGCCCATTTTTCCAAAGTTTTCTCTTGCTACTTTTAGGGCTTGGAAAATACGGTCTTCCTTTGGCGAATGCTCACCTACTATTGAGAAGAACTCCTCGTCGGAGTTTATTTTCCCTTGAAGGTAGAGATCGGATGCTTCCTTCAGCTTCTGCTTATAACTGTCAGTGTCAGAATCATCGATTATGTTACTGAAAATAAAGTTGGGTTTTGATCTGTAAACAACTCTTCTTCCAAAGCCTGTTTTAAATCTTATGGAATTACCAGTGAGAACTACAGCAGCGAAGGTCAGCGCCCATACGATATAGTAAAGTGGTGTATAGTAAGGGGAAGAACTGGGTACGAAATAGAAAACTGAAACGAATATGAGGAAGTCAACAACCGCAACGATTAATAATGGAATCCATCGCGAAAATCTACCGGAGAATGCCATTCTGATCCCTCTAATGTCTGGAGTATTAATACTCTTATTGTGTTAACATTTCACCGCTTTATAACTTTGCGTTACCGGTTAACCATCACTTGGTTAACCGTTTCCTGATTTCAGTTTCCACGCTTTCCATGTCCTTGCCTTTCTCCTGTTCTATCCTGTCAAGGTCTAAACGCCATTTCTTAATCAGATCGTCAGATCCGAAGTATTTTGAATATCTCTTGTAGGTCTCGTGTTGCTTCTCAGTTACCTTGAAGCCTACTGTCTTTGTGAATCTCTCCTCCTGCCTATTTGTCTCGGCTTCAGAGTGTGAGTTCTGTGATATTAGACTGTCCAATCCTCTCTTCTTGATATCTGCCATCATTTCACCTTCAAAATTCTCTCAATTTCCTTTGTGAGCGCAACATACGATTTGGAAGCAGGAGCATTTTTCCTGTATTTCACAACCGGAGAACCTGCCATTGTAGAATCTGTTATGGTCACGTTCCTGGGAATAACTGTCTTAAGCAGGTTCTTTGAATAGTGTTTCCTGACATCCTCAAGAACTTCCTTGGAAGACCTTGTTCTTGAATTGAACATGGTCATGACCATTCCAAGCAGTTTCAAGTTCTTTGAAAGTCTTGAGTTCACGAGTTCTACGACTCTCATGAGTTGTGTCAAACCTTCCAGAGCGAAGAACTCGGCCTGTACAGGTATAAGCACGTAGTCAGATGCGACTAGTGAGTTGATAGTGAAGATTCCAAGACTAGGCGGGGTATCTATTATAATGAAGTCATATCTCCTGGCAATTCTCTTTAGCTCATTGTCCAGAATGTATTCACGGCCGATCTTCCCAGTCAACTCTACTTCTGCGCCAGCAAGGTCAATGGTACTTGGCACGATGTCGACTCCATCTTTCTGGATGATTGCGTCTTCTATCCTGCCATTAAGCATTACATCATATATCGTATGTTCCTGATCTGATTTGTTGATTCCAAAATGAGTGGTGAGATTTCCCTGCGGGTCGATGTCGACCAGAAGCACTCTGTGTTTCTCCGCTAGCAACGCTCCCAGGTTGGCTGCAGTGGTTGTCTTCCCGCAACCTCCCTTCTGGTTGGCGATGGAGATGATCATCAATCAAACTTGTCTGGAAAGGGTTATAAGTTTATGGTTAACCTGCTTGGAATAACGGTTAGCGGTTAACGTTTTCAAAAATTGAAAATATAGGGTTTGCCGGTCTATTGCCGATAATCACTGTTAAGCATAAGTACCCCAAAACGGAAACGGATGGAAGTAGTATTTCCCATAGAAGCTTGTCCCGAATGGAGTGAATACACCGCTTATCGACTTGTAATAGTGGAAATAGACTGGATGGTTCTGGATTTGGGCAACGCCAGGTAATAATCCAACAGCGGGAACTACAGGAACTAAGAATATGAATGCTACGACAACAATCACAAGAATGGATGTCAGCTTCCAGTTCATTGTTTGTTCTCATGCAAGTTCAGGTTTAAATATTGCGCGCAACCCATATGGCAGTTCCGATTTCACCGATTGAAGCATCGATTGGAGGAGCACTGATTGTGTTCTTCATCCTATTCGTTATTTTCAAGAGTATAGTCAAGGCAGGCATATCATTCGTTATAGTCCTGGCCATCCTTTTCTTGCTTCATTTATGAGCCTCTATTTTTTTGAGGCTCTTCGAGGAGAACCTTGAAGGAGTCAATGGTAGATACAATTACGTTCTCTCCTAATCCTATATATCTACCCATTAGTTCCTTGTTTGGCACGATAATTATCACTCTAAGGTTTGTGCTTTTTATCCTGTCCTTCAGGTCTTCCATGCTGTGTTTCAGACCAGTCTCAATCTCGACCATGAAGAAATCTGTTTCAATGTCAAATGCGCTTCTTTCTCCCGTGGTAGATATTCTATTGATGGTTACACCGAGATCATTCAGGATTCCAACTACCTGGCTTTGCATCCCTGTGTGCAGGTTCGACAGGTTCGGATTCCTGGAATAATACATCACTATTGGCTTTCCATCCCTGAGATACTTGACCCTGCCCACTTCGTTGTTGTTCTTTAGTTCTTCAAGAGCGGATTTCAGCTTGAGCTTTGCCTGATCTTTCGTTATGCCATACTTCTCTGCGATTATCTTTCCCATCTCCGTTGCATAAGACATCTTCTCGCTGAGTATTTCCAGGGCCTCCCTCCTGTAATCGATGGTCTCCCCTCTCCCTCCGACACCCACTTCCCTCTTTGGCTCCGTTACCTCCGCCGCGACCTTTCGTGTTTCCTTGTGCTCCAAACCGTTCGAAACGTACGTGAATACCGGCGTAAATGACGAGCCTTCTGGGAACTCTACATCTATGAACTGCCTTGGCTGCAGTATCTCAACGGCAAATCTCATCAGCGGATTGTATGATAGAAGGTTAAGGTCGGCATCACCAAGCCTGAAGGTGAACTTTGTTCCGAAGTTTGCCCTCATTTCGGGTAGTATATCGATGAGATTTTGCGTAATAATCCAAAGCATTCCCTTGTCCCTTATCTCCCTGGACATGACGTCAAGGATTGTGTGATATGACTTGGTGAGTCTATGAGCTTCGTCTATGAGTATTAGAACGTCTTCTCTTGTGTGCTCCTCCATTTCCCTGTATATCTGCCTCAGCATCAGTTCTGCATAGAAATTCTGGGCCTGCATTGTCGGCAGTGAAGAGAAGTCAAAGACAATGCTTCCATTGTTCAGAGTGACGCTATCCATGTCCTCAATAACGAGGGTCTTAACGTTCTGCTCTATGGCATTCAGGGCCTCAACCTGATTCTTTGACGCGGTTCTCTTTCTTTCAGATAGCCTTTTCATGAAGTCTTTCCAGGTGTCGCTTTCAGAAGCTATCTCCTGCAGAAATCCAGGGGTCTGCTGCAGCTGTATGCCTGATGACGTCTTCTCTCCAAAGAAAGCGGTCATATAAGCCTCTGAAAAGGCATTCACGTCCCTGAAGGGATTTGGCAAACACTCCTTTGCGTCGATGACAGGAATTCCAAGATGCAGTTCATGATCATTGGGCTTGAATGAAAATATGATCGTTTCCTTGTCGCTGAATATGGATATAAGGTGCGTGGTCAGATAGCTCTTGCCCTGTCCAGATACTCCCGTGATAGAAACGTTCCTGTTTCCTTTGTGCTGAATATAATCCCGGAGAGATGAGGCCTTGGGAGAGCATTCTTCTCTCCTGAACTTGCCCCTCTCACTGTCGGGTATGATGGCATAAGCAATAGCAGTACGGCCAGAGAATCTCTTGAGCCTTTTCTCTGGATGATAAAATAGCCTTTCTTCGTTTCTTATGGGCAATTCGATTATTGGTCTGGATAAGACCTTTCGTGCATTGATAAGTTCAGAAAAACCCATTTCTCGCATAATTTGGCTTGGGCTTTTCAAATATTTATCCATTTTTCCCTACCTTTTAATTACATATCGCCTGTTCAAGCCCACTGTGACTGTGTGGCGCTCTACTCTCACTGTTCCTGTCTCTACGAGGTATAGAATGATAGCCACTGCGATTACCAGAGCAAGGATGATGGAATATTCCAGCCCAAGGAAATAATAAAGTGCAAAAGCTGGAGCTCCGAAAATGAAAAGGATGACCAATGCAAGGACAATGTAAGAAATAACGTAGTAGAGGATTATCAGGAATCCTGTGAGAGCTACTGCTATGCCTATTACTCCTATAATTTCCAAAAAGATGTTTCCTGATGCCAGAAGCCAGAGGAAAGCATGCCAGACCGGTGGCATGAAGCTAGCCGACAGTATCAGAAATATTTCCCAGATCACGCATACAAGGCCTGCCTTCTCTTCAAGCTCCATAGCTCACCTCTGGGCCCTGAATCTCCTGTTTGGTGTAAGCGTCGCTGATATCGATGCCTCTTCCCTCTTGAAGATCAACCCACGTCTCGTTATCACGAGATCCATTCTGAGCACCGGATTTGACTCATATTCAACGTAGTTGATGTCCGGATTCCGCTCCATGAATTCTCGTATGGCTGCTATTTGTCTTCGGTCCTCAATCTCGTAACGGTTAACCGTGTTATCGATAACCGTTTCCTGCAATCTCTCTATGGTGCCTTTCTTCTGCGGGGCTATTTCGTATTGTATTATCTCGGGCTGGCCTTCTCCTGAATACTCAGGTTCATTCACAACAGTTCTTCTCACTTTATTCATTTCCATTCCTCCTCTTGTTCTCCAAAATGGAAAACCATGTCTGTGATTTCGCTAGAAGCTCAGTTATAGTTACATAGTCGGGCTCCGAGATGAGTATTTGAGTTAGCGGACTTGTTGGGAATTTCGATGAGAACCCTTTTTTTAAGCTAATCAAAGAGATTTGTTGTGCATCTAGCGAGGCATTTTGGTTTTTCATCTCGATCATGTTAAGCCTTAGTTTGAAATACAAATCATGGTCTTTAAATATGGAATTCTCCGGAGTCCGATTAACTGTGTCCTGTCCGCATTGTCAACAAATAGTTGAGGCAATGATCAGGCAATATGATGAAATGGAACCACCTCAAATTCCCCATATGGCAGAAAGTCCTGCTTTTCAACAGGAAAGAATCACTGAAATGTTTGGTCACAGGAGGTCTAAAAGAGAGACACCGATCAAAATCCCGCGGAAGAAGATACTCGCATATGATACTGTTGTGGATCACATAAATGAGTTGAAAGGAAATGGGTATTTAGAAGAAATATACGATTCTCAGAACAATATTACTCTGCTAGCCCTAAACGAATCGAAAATTCTGTGTGATTACATAAAGAGGATAGGTTATGTTCCCGAAGAGATGTATGATTTTCAAACTCATGTAATATGGGATTTCATAACGTCAGTAAGAGAGTGGAGGAACTACCTGAAAGCAGAGTGCAGTCATTGTGGAAAGGAAGTAAAACCAAAATTGCAGGTTAAGAAAGAGGTGGCTTCAAGAAATGGGGAATACGTCTTAAAAGAGACAGGAGAGTTGGTCTGGAGGTGCGGTACTCACTACAACAATTCAAAGAAGCTGATTCATATGAAGAAAATTGACACATATTTTGAGTAGATATGGTTAGGTAGTAAGCATCCCACAATTAAAAAGGCATTTTCATTATAGCCTTTCCGTTGGGGATATTGGAATTTGATTGTAGAATCCGAAAAATAAGGCTATTTTGTCTTCTTTTCATCTTCAATGCTTATGCCATTTGATGTAATGGACAATGCGACAAAGTGGGCGCTGTTTCCTACTACGTAGGCCATGTCGAAAATGTAGAGATAATTGGAGACGTTCTTTGTGTAAAAAGCAAATATGTTGATTATTAAGATGACAATTGAGATAGCAAAAACAAAAGATAGGTGATAGCCGTACTTACTGAGCACTTTGATACCTTCTCTTAGGAACTGGCTTCTTCATTTCTTCTTCGTGTTATTCCAAATTTCGCCAGCCCTCTTCTGTAGCTTTCCACTCCTGGCACCTATTAAGACCCCAACTAATATGGTTATGACAGAAATACCAAAGAGACCTAGTCCGTAGAAGAATGTGTATGCAAGCAACGTTTTATCTGTATGGAAAAGCGCACCAACTGCCATAATTACCAAGGAAATAAAGAAAATTACTGTTCCAACAGTCATTACCTTATTTATTGAGTGAAACTTGACCATTTTTATCGCCTTTTATTTTCTATTATGTACAATAACCTGCCTTCTGGCAAAGGTACGCTGTTCCGACCTTGCAACCATATTCGGTTATCTGATCAAGTATTATTGAGCAGGCTGTAGCACATATAGCAACGCAAATCAGGTAACCGACAAGGGTCTCGACGAACTCCAAGCAAACTGACGCACAAACATCAACGCATATCTCATCTTCGGGTATTTGGTCAGCCAATAACTCACATGCGAAGTCTGCGATAGCTTCACAGATATCGCATTGGATAGACGGGTCATTACTTGAAAATGTTTTGGTGTTGACATCTATGGTTGAATCTACAGGTTTACCTGAACCGCAACATATTCCACCCTCGGAAATTCCTACAATGTGAAGTTTTGTCTTCGTTTGTTCTTTTCCTAACGTTTCAATCGAGTATGTTGCACTACCATAGTTTTTACCATCGAATATTTTGTAGTTTATAGTATGCTTCCCATTAATATCACCCTTTAAAATCTGAGTACCATGAATCAAAATGGGGTTTCCTTCTTCAAATTGTATTAGAATTGATGCTTGTTGAACTCTTGCGTCTTTTTCTTTTCTCTCGTCAAAGTGGAGCACCTTTATTCCTTTCAGTTTTTTTGTCATAATAATCAAATCGAAATCATATATATATATACTTTACTATGATATTTTAACAATTAAAAAGGCATTTTCATTATAGCCTTTCCGTTGGGCAGGGCTGCCTGAAACTCATAGCCTTCGCCAAGTAGTTTCTCAATCTCGTTCATGGGAACGAGCTTCTGTTTCGATCCGTTGCTTGCCATTGCACCTGCAACCTTGTCTCTCAGCAGCTTCTGGAAATCCTCCGTGTTAAGGTCTGCAAGGTTCATCTTGTCTATCTCATCCTGCCTGTATCCTACGGCGGAAAGGAGCTGCTGCTGCAAATAGAGCCGGGCATTTTCCTCCGACACCTCGCTCACTCTCGTTTCCATGTATTTCAGGCATTTCCTGTATGATTCGCGCATCTCCTCGATCATGTCAGGAGGCAGTCGCTTGTTCGTGGAATATCTGGCTTCGATGTCTCCCTTGTGGCCCATTATGAACTGCCTCCAGGGGTGAGAAATTAAGCCCTTGGATTCTGCGATGTCCAGGGCGGTTGAGAAGTATGCCCTCAGGACATAAGGCCTCATTTTCAGCCCCGCCGCCTCTATCGCTTCCCTTATGTCCCTCGTTACAAGTGTTGTTCTCAGGAAAGCGTTCTTCTTGACGCCTCTCACGTCAAACTGCAATAGCGGAGACTCATAGGTAAGCTCTTCTCCCTGTTTTCTCCGCTCTTCCAGATATTCCTTGATATAAGTGGCTCCTTCTTCTCCAATGAACGAGAAATACTGGTGCCTTGCCTTGCTCAGCTTGCTCTTCACCATAACCATAACAGGAGTCTTCTCAAACTGGATTTCATCTGATAGGTGCAAATCCTTGAGATCGCCAAGCCTGAGGCCGTCCGTGCCCTCATAATCGCCAAGAGATTCCGGACGAAGGCCTGCAAATGCCATGATCGTTATGGCAACCCTTCCTCTTGATGTAGCTTTCCTGAGGATTCTGGCAAGTTCTTCCTTGCTGGGAACTCTTTCATTGGATATCGTGGGAGTTTCGTTCTCTCCGGATATGTTAACGGTTAACTGCAAACGGATATCGTTAAACTTCAGCCACGAAAGAATGACCTTCTTGAACCTCGCTATGTACGATCCTGCCTTGCCTTCTTTTTCAAGCTTCCTGACAAAATCCGTAAACTCGTAGCGGAAATCCTTCTCGTTTGTTCTGGCTCCGTTCAGGATGTCCTTTGGCGTTGTTTCTGTAAGCTCGCAATAATGTCCCAGGTTCCTCAGGGCTACAGTTGCCGTCAATATTGATTTTGCCCTGAGGTTCTCGAACCACCTTCGCACGTCCTCGTCATGAAGCAGTTCCTGATACTTCGGCTGCATGGTCATGAGGACATAACGAATGCCGAGATAAAAAGTATTCGATTAATAG
>DAJC01000023.1:16738-41987 GCA_002498845.1 Thermoplasmatales archaeon UBA509
CGGGATTTGAACCCGAGGCCTCCTGCTTGCGAAGCAGGCGATCTACCGCTGATCTACCGGCCCTTCAATGCTTATGTCGGATCTCTTAAAAATGTTGCCACTTCTGCGATGCGGGAAGATGGAATAATCATATTAATATTGAGGCGTAATTAACCGGTGTGACGCAAAACTTCCTTGGAGGTAATATAGAGCCAAGGGAATATCAGATTAACATTTTTAATTCCGCCAGGGAGTTTAACACACTTGTTGTATTGCCCACCGGACTCGGGAAAACGGTAATTGCAGCCATGCTTGCGGAATACATTCTTTTCGAAAAAAATGAGAAAGTACTTTTTCTGGCCCCCACAAGGCCGCTGGTAATGCAGCACCTTGAAACAATGAAAAGGCTTTTCAGCACCCATAATATTGAAATCTCGGCTTTTACGGGAGAAATAGACAATGAGGATAGGATACTGCTGTGGACAACTTCCAGATTGATTATATCAACGCCCCAGGTGGCAGAGAATGATCTGAGGAATGGCCTCTTCGATATATCCCGCTTCGGTCTCATTGTGTTTGATGAAGCCCACAGGGCAACCGGGAACTACGCCTACTCAACGATTGCAAGGCACTTCCTGGAGGCCAGGAAGAGGCTTGTGCTTGGGATCACAGCAAGTCCTGGAAGCGACAGGGAAAAGCTCGACGAAATAACCCGAACCCTGGGAATTGAACGCGTGATCATCAAGAGCGAGCATGACCAGGATGTGGAGAAATACATCGGTGGAATAAAAATAGAAGTAGTAAAACTGGAGCTCCCACAATATATCAGGAATCTCTTGTCCACACTTAAGAAGGTGCTCAGGAACATTACTGAAAAACTTAGGGAGGCTGGATTCATGGGCTCAGGCAATTTTTCCCGCAGCGAAATGGCCAAGAAGATCACAGAGGTAGTTCAGAGGGCCAGGACTGAAGACAGTAAGCTTTTCGGCATAATTCCATACATGTCAGCTGCCATCAGAATAGATTACCTGCTGGAATACCTTGAAACACAGGGAATAGAAATCGCGTGGGACTATGTTTCCCAGATACTGTCTGGCCAGGACAAGACCCTGAGGAGAACAGCTTCCATACTTCAGAAGATGCCGGAATTCAGGGAATTCATGAATGAATTCAATTCACTTATGGAAGAGAAGCCTGACAATCCGAAAATGATCACCGTCCTGAGACTCTGTGAGTATAGAATAACAGAGAATCCGGATTCCAGAATCATAGTATTCACCCATTTCAGGAAAACCTCAGATCTTCTCACCGAATTTCTTTCCACCAGATCCCGGAAAATCAGGCCGGTGAGGTTCATTGGGCAGTCCAGCAAAGGTGAGGATGCCGGCATAAGGCAGAAGGATCAGGATGCCATAATAAGGAATTTCAGGGAGAACACCTATAATGTTATGGTCGCCACAAGCGTGGCTGAGGAAGGCCTGGATATTCCCTCAACTGATCTTGTAATATTTTTTGAGCCAGTTCCTTCTGAAATCAGGAGCATTCAGCGCAGGGGAAGAACCGGCAGGACCCATGCAGGTGATGTCAAAATACTGATGTACATGGATACAAGGGACAGTGCCTATTACTATTCAAGCATAAGAAAGGAAGCAAGAATGAAAGCAAACATCGAGAGGGTTTCCAATTCATTTCATCCCGAACCTGCGCCAAAGAAGAGAAATTTCAACCTTGATGACTTCATTAATTGAATTCCTGGCCTATATAGGCAAGCCTAGCCATCAGTGCGTCGAGCTGTATGGTATCGCTGGAGCCCTCCACAATCCTGAACTCAGATTCACCCAGAGCCATTATTATCTGAAGTTTCTGCCTGGGTGATATGAGCTCTTTCCTCACCACTGAATGTATTCCCCTGACAATGTCAATTCCGGAAAGCCCCTGCTCAATCATCATTGAATCAAGGGTTTCCCGTGCATCATCAAAAAGGCCACTGAGCGCCTTTGAAAGCAGAGATTTGTACTGCTTCGGGTTGGCCATTCCGGAAATCTCGTAAATTCTTGACGCCGTCATTTCTCCCGAGGATTTTATGGTCTGCAGAATGTTCAACGCCTTTCTCATATCCCCTTCAGATATTTCAGTGATGGCTGCCATTGCATCATCGTCTATGGTAAAGTTCTCCTGCTTCGCTATGACCTCTATCCTCTTTTTCATGTCTTCCGGCCTTATGGGCCTGAAACGCATAACAACTGTCCTTGACTGTATGGGCGGAATTATCTGGGAGGAATAGTTGCATGAGAAGATAAACCGGGTCGCGGATGAATACAGCTCCATTGTCCTCCTCAGCGCCGCCTGTGCTTCGGGAGTGAGCTGATCCGCCTCGTCCAGAAATATTATCTTGAACCCGAGCCCGTTTGATGGCATTATCCTGGCAAAATCCTTCACGTTATCCCTGATAACATCAATTCCTCTCTCATTTGATGCATTGAGTTCAAGGAAATTGTCTCTCCAGTCCTCACCAAACAGCTCGATGGCCACCGACAGTGCGGCGGTAGTTTTCCCAACGCCGGCAGGGCCAGCAAATATTAGATGAGGCAGTTCCCTGTGCCTGACAAAGGACTGCAGCTTACGGATTATTTCGTCCTGCCCCACAATATCTGACAGCTTTCTGGGTCTGTATTTTTCCGTCCATATGTCTATCATTTCTTTTCCTCGTGTTATCCGTCCTATGACGTTATCCGCAGTGGCAGTGTGTGTTGATGCGAACCTTAATCTCTGATCCTTCAGGCAGTTTCGTGCATCCATGGATTACATGGACTTCTTTGAGATGTGAGATATCCATGGCCATGATCAGCATATTGCCCCCATTCCACCCTGAGGTTTCAGTTGCAATTTGAACAATACATCTTCCACGGAACATGCTCACATATGGGTGAGTCCGCCAACAACACATTATTTTCCGTCCAATAATAAGCTTTTCATTTCAATTATCGGCTGAAATCTATAAATGATGATTCGTTCCATAACCCTGAAGTATATCCATCAGAACACTGACGGGGTGCTGCCACAATAATGATTTAAAAGTACTCATGATACGTAATCAGGATGACAGGTATTGTTGTTTTCGCTTCGGGCAGGGGCACAACACTTCAGGCTATTATTGAAGCAGTCAGGGGGCACCGGATACTGGCTTCCATTTCTGCAGTCATATCCGACCACGACGATTCGGGTGCACTTGAACGGGCCAGAATATCCGGAATAAGGGCAATTTTTATGGACCCATCGCCTGGAAAAGAGAAATTTTATGCCGGTATAATGCGGGAACTTGCCGGTATCAGCCCTGAAATAATAGTGCTGGCTGGATTCATGAGAATTATCCCAACTGAAATTCTCCTCAATTTCACGGCCCCTGTGATTAACCTTCACCCCTCACTTCTTCCCTGCTTTGGCGGTAAGGGCATGTATGGAATTCATGTGCACAGTAAGGTTATGGAGAGCGGAGCAAGATATTCTGGATGCACCGTGCATTTTGTGACACCTGATGTTGATGCCGGACCCATAATTGTCCAGAAAGTTGCGGAAGTGCTGGACAGTGATACTCCAGAAAGCCTGGCTGACAGAATCAGGCCACTGGAGCATGAGGCGGTTGTGGAGGCCATTCAGCTCGTCTTATCAAAGAATTACATTATCTCTGGAAAAAGGGTCATCAGAAAAGGATAAAATAGAAAAAAGATTTTATGGTTTTGAAAACTGGTTCCCAGTACTCATGCCAGGACAAACTTGTATCCGTATTCTATGATTCCCGATTCCCCTTCCTGGGCAACCCTTCTGAATACCGATGTGACTCTTTTTCCCATCTCAACTTCCCCTGGATCACTGTCAACTATCTGACCGGTCACCGAGGGGCCGTCATCCAGCCTTATTATTGCGATTATATATGGCCTCTGCCTGGTAAAGGCCGGCGGGACGTCGTGCACCACGCTGAAGGATTCTATTGTCCCGTTTCCGGACAGCGCGAATTCCTTCATCTTGCCGATGGATTCTCTGTGGCAGATGGGGCAAACGTCACGAGGCGGGAAAAATATCCTCTTGCAGTTCCCGCACTGATTGCCCATGAGCCTGTATCTGTGAACCGATTCTCTCCAGAACCTTGAAACCTCTCCCATTATTCACCACCCACTATATGTACAACAGACATGGAACCCGTTCCGGCCATGCTGTGCAGTAGGGCATATTTTGCACCCTTAACCTGCCTTTCCCCACATTTGCCCTTTAGCTGCCTGTAGGCTTCAACAAACTGCCCGACTCCCGTGGCTCCGAATGGGTTTCCCTTGGCCTTGAGGCCACCCGACGGATTGATGGGAATCCTTCCTCCCAGTTTTATGTCGTCGAATACCAGGTCCTTTGCATGCCCTTTTTCTGCAAAACCAAGTTCCTCCAGTTCAATAAGGCCATAGATGCTGTAAGAATCATGCAGTTCTGCAAATGATATGTCTTCAAGCTTCACGTGGGCTTTCTCCAGAGCGGCTTTGCCAGCTATCCTTGCTGAATCCAGTGCATAAAGAGATTTCCTGCTGTGGACAGCAAGATAGTCCTGGGCATCCGCCGAACCGGCAATCCTTATGCCATCAATCTTGTTTTTCTTCACGTATTTTTCGGATGCAAGGATTATTGCAGCTGCACCGTCACTGACAGGGCTGCAGTCCATAAGGTTCAGAGGTTCCGCCACAGGAGTTGCGCCCATTGCCTGCTCCACGCTGATCTTGTTCTTGAACTGCGCATCCGGATTCTTTGAGGCATTCAGGTGATCATTCACAGACATCATAGCAAGTGCCTCCTTATCAACACCGAAGTCGGCCATGTATTTTCTGGCTGTAATGGCAGCAAGAGATGCAGGAGTAGCTCCGAAGAATGCCTCCCATTCCCTGTCAAGAACCGAGCTTGTCAGGTCTATTATCTCTGAGCCGTATACGTCAGTCATCTTCTCCACACCGCCAACCATCACCACATCGTATTCTCCTGACTTGATTGCCAGGCTGGCCTGCCTCACGGCAGCACCGCCTGATGCTGTGGATGCCTCGACCCTAATTGCAGGGATATGATTCTCTGCAATTCCCGAGAAATCAGAAATGAGCGCGCCGATATTCTCCTGGCCATTGATTATGCCAGCAAGGCTGTTGCTTCCGTAGAGCACCTGGATATCCCTTGAGAATATGCCGGCGTTCTCGATGGCTTTCAGTCCTGCCTCAACCGCCAGTTCCCTGAGAGATCTTTCCCACAGTTCACCAAACTTTGTCTCTCCTGCCCCTATTATGTAAACATCACTCAACGCCTTCACCTACCACTATTTTCTTCTTGAATTTTGCATACATTGCGTAGTCCAGCCACCTGACCTTGCTCAGCATTTCCTTTATTGTTGGAGCTGCCTGCCTGTCCATCTCCTCTATTGCATCTGTCACGGTGAGATCGAACGCATCGGATCCTGCACCGGAACCGAATGACGTCGCCAGTATCCTGTCACCAGGTTTGGCGATATCAAGCACCGCTGAAAGGCCGGTCATCATGGAAGCAGAATATGTGTTCCCTATGACTGGGGTCAGAAGGCCATCCTTTATCTGGGGTTCCGTGAATCCCAAGGTCTTGGCCGCTCTTGACGGGAATTTTCCGTTGGGCTGGTGGAATACCGCATAATCATAATCAACGGGCTCAGTTTTCATTCTTTCCATCATCATCCTGGCCGCAGAAAGCGTATGCCTGAAATATGCGGGCTCCCCTGTGAATCTCTCTCCGTGGCTAGGATATGGCTGGCCCTCCCTTCTCCAAAAATCCGGAGTATCGGAAGTGACTGAAAGAGTGCTGTTGATCTCCGCAATGACATTTTCCCTTCCAACAACAAAGGCAGTTCCTCCGGCAGATGCCGTATATTCCAGAACATCACCAGGCGCCCCCTGTGATGTGTCAGCACCTATTGCCATTCCGTACTTGATCATTGAGGAATCCACCATTGCCTTGACATTCTGAACACCGGCTGTGCCTGCCTTGCATGCAAATTCATAATCAGCAGCAAACAGAGAGAAGTCAACGCCAAGTGCCGACGCAACTATTGTTGCGGTTGGCTTCACGGCATATGGGTGGGATTCAGAGCCTACATATATCGCCCCAATTTCCCTGGGATCAATACCCTTCCTTTTCATTGCATTCCTGGCAGCCTCAACCGATATGGTTGCAACATCCTCATCGGGGGCTGGCACAGATTTACTCAATATGTATATGCCGTTTTTAAGGGCATCCACGTCCTCTCCCCATACCCTGGCTATTTCCTCAGGTTTTATCCTGAACCGGGGAATGTAGGAGCCGTATGTGACTATTCCAGACATCAGTACACCGAACTTGTGAGTGTGTGCATATATATAAAAATTCACGAAACACGATTCAGCGTTTGCCGATTTCACACTGTGATCTATCCTGCAATTTGTGCGTGCCTTCCTGACAGGAAAAACTGAATAATGCTGTTAGATGCAATAATATTTATATGCTTTTTCACTAACCAATTTCATAAAGGTGAAATAATGGCCGATGTTAGCCTCAATCCCAACGAAAAGAAAGTTTACGATGCCGTAAAGAAACTTGGTGCAATTTCGGATGACAAGGTCAAATCTGCTGACGACATTATGAAAGCGGCGGGTGTGGGAAAGGCCATTGTGACTTCAGCGCTTCAGACGCTTGCAACCAAGGGGTACGTCAAGAGAGTTGCAAGGGCGAAAAGTGCCGGATATTACGCTCTTAAGTAATTATATAGGTTGTATCTGAATCCCATTAGATACTTTTATATTTTAAGTTTGCATCTTTTATTTGCGTCGAGGACGTATGTAGGTATATGGTCAGATGGAAACCATACATCAAAGGCTATATACTCGCCTTGACTTGATATGGTGATATCGATCATGACCACTCTGGTTCTGAACATAGACAGGGATAACGATTTCGGGGAGAAGGCTGGACTAGAGGGTCCCATAGTGGGTTATGAGGCATGCTACGCGGCTGCGCTCAAGCTGATCACCATTGATCCGGAGGATTCAGATGCCAATGCACTTTTTGGGGCAATAAGGCATTATGAGGAACTGCTCAGGCAGGGACAGAGCGCCCAGATTGCCCTTGTTACAGGAGATATGGATGTGGGACAGGTTTCCGATGAGAGAATCGGGAGCCAGCTGGACCTGCTTCTTTCCAACAGTGATTATGATGACGTTATCCTTGTTACGGACGGGGCGGAGGATGACTACATTGTTCCCCTCATCATATCAAGGAAAAGAATACGCTATGTGAAACACATCATTGTGCGTCACAACCAGAACATAGAATCAATGTACTATTACATAGTGAAGGCGCTCAAGGATAAGAAGCTCATAAACAAATTTATCATACCTCTGGGGCTTGTTTTCCTGACCTATGGTATTGTTTCACTGGGCTTCATAATTTATGGCGCCCTTGTGAGCAGGTCACTTGCTGTTGACCCGAGCCTTGGGGCCGTAACCTTTGTGACCATTGTCCTTGGATCATACCTTGTGGAAAGGGGATTCGAGCTTGGAAGGATATTCGTTGGTATGTTGAAGTCTGTGAGAGAGTATGCACAGGAGACCCGGATCATTTTTCTATCGTATGTCATAGCCGCAAGCCTTGTTTTTGTTGGGATTGCATCAAGCTACGTCATAACAAGGAGTACCATGAAGAACCCTGTGGACGGCGTCCTGATCTTCCTTTCAATGTTCACATGGTGGATATATGGAGCTTTCTTTGCAAGGGAAGGCGGATCGGCAATCGAGATGTACATAAACAACAACCGCACTGGAATATTCAAGACCCTTTACGGCCTCATGTATTCTCTGTCGGTCGCATTCATCGTTTATGGAATGATAAACTACATCAGGTACATCCTTGCTTTCATACCTTTCTCTTCTGCAATCATAAGCATATTCTTCCTGGTGCTGGGACTTATCATCGCAATGCTCTCTTCCATGGTGCACAGATACTTCACGGACAGGGGAGAGATCACGGAACTGAAGCCTGCATCCAACAGCAGCTCCACCTCAACAGTAAACAATGCTCCTGAGCACAAATGAACCCGGAACTATGGAATTCCTATTATTCAAGAATCTCCGCAGATCTTGGTTTTTCAACGCAGGACGATTACACGAGTTCCCTTCTGCTTTCCGGGATACTTGGAGACCGTTCACGACTTTCCCTCCTTCATGATTATTCCGCGGCTAGCATCATGGTCGTGGGAAATGCAGCCTCAATGCCAGATGACCTTGCCAGGATGCACGGCGACATGAGCATAGTGGCTGATTCTGCTTTGCCTGCATATATGGACTTGATGTCCTATCCGGAAATTGTTGTAACAGACCTTGATGGCAGCATTGCGAAAATAGAGGAGGCCTCAGCAGGTGGAAGCCTGCTTGTTGTGCATGCGCATGGCGATAACATGGATAAGATCAGGGAAAACCAGCAGCTTCTGAGTGGCAGGGTGCTTGGGACAACACAGAACTCTCCACTGTGGAACGTATACAACTTCTATGGCTTCACAGACGGCGATCGGGCTGCTTTTCTCGCCGATTATCTGGGTGCTGAAACCATTTTGCTGGCTGGTTTTGACTTCGAACACCCAAATTTGAAGCCGGGCCAGGACATGGAAAGGAAGCTGAAGAAACTCAAGTGGGCCAGAAAGCTCCTTCAAGAGCTCGCAGCTGAACGAGGCAGGACGCTGCCGGATACAGGAAGCCTCATAATCTGACAATCCAGCCGTCAGTATACTCAAGTGCAAAATGGGCAGAGTCCAGCTGAAGGCATGCTTCAATGTCCTGGCCTGATCCCATGATTCTCAGCCTTGCAGCACCCTTTGACTGCCTTACTCTGTCAGCATATATTTTGAAATCAGGATTTGAACCTTCCAGAATTTCCCTGAGATATTCACCGAAGATCTGATCCTCATCGGCGGACCCATCCGGCCTGCCTGATAGAATTATGTCCACATTGTCTTCTGAGGAAAGCGCCTCTGCAATGGCACCTGCATTGATGAATGAACCTATGAGTATGCGCCCCGTTCCAGAAATTTTCCTGAGCACCATGGTTCCATTGGTGGATGTGAATACAATGGTTTTCCCGTCCACATGGGCCTTCATGAGTTCCACAGGGGAGTTGTTGTAGTCGAATCCGGGTATGCGAAGCCCGAATCTTTCACCCACAAGAACGTAGCCAGGGTTGAGGCGTCTCAACTTTCTTGCCTCCCTGATTGAATCTGTGGGGAGGATTCTGGCTGCTCCACGAGCCATAATCACCGGCATGGAGGATGTGGACCTGAATATATCAACAAGCACCTTGGTGGATTTATCAAAGTTTCGGGCACGGCGACCCTCAATAATACGGACAGTCAACGGCACATTATGCTCCTGGATCTAAATATTCTTTGCTGCGGTCCCGGAGTTGAAGACACCGCAGCTCGTTTTCATCCGGCTTTCCCATGAGAGCTGTTGAATAACTGTACATGGAAATCCAGGTAAAAACACCTGCATTGGACTTTATGATAATTACGGTCTGAAAAAACGTTTTTGGAGCAGGTTTCCGTGTGACTGCCTCAGGAATACGATTTCTTCTTCTGGTCATCGTCTGCCATGAGGATTCCCATGAAAATCGAGATGGTGATCCAGACTATGGCGATTATGAGCAGCAATATGCTGGGCTCTATGAATATTGAAATTATTAATAAAATTGCGGGGATGTAATATTTTAACATGCCCCAAAAATAGCTGTAGTAGTCCATTCAGTGCCCTTATCCGAAAAGTGAGCTGAGACCTGCAAGAGCGTCCTCTTCGGATGCCTCTTCCTTCTTCTCTTCTTTCTTTTCTTCCTTCTTGGACTCTGCCTTCTTTGGTGCTTCTGCAGCGTGGGCTGGTGCGGCAACAGCCATACTGGCTGCGTTCTTCAGCACCTCGTCGATCTTGACCTCTTTCAGGCTTGACACCAGTGACTTCAGCCTTGCATCATCTGCCTTGACTCCTGCCTCTGTAAGTACCTTCTTGAGGTTTTCCTCATCCACTTCTTTCCCTGCTGAGTGAAGCAGCAGTGCTCCATATATATATTCCATTTTCTATACCTCCTTATCCAAATAGCGCGCTAAGGCCCTCTGAAGCCTTATCTTCATCGTCTTCCTTGCTTTCTTCCTTGGGTGCTTCAGGCGCAGCCTCGTGGGCTGAACCCTTTTCCTCGGCCTCTCCTGACACTGCTCTGTTCAGTGCTGTGGCTTCCCTAATCGCTTTCAATATAAATAACTCTACATTGCTTTCGTCCACAGTACCTGTGTCAAGAGCCAGAGCCTCGGCAGCGATCCTTGCCTTTATGATCAGGTCAGGCACGATCTCCTTCACCAGGAACATGGCATCAAGTGCTATATTTCTGGCCTGCGAGAATGCGGTGACCATCTGGCTCAGTACCATCTCCTGGGTGATGGATATTGCCTCCCTGTTGAATATTACTCCATCGCTGTAGGCCCCTATTACGTCAAGGCCCACGGTAACAGGCAATATTTCCAGCTTTTCAAGGATCTTTGCCTTATCCTTTGGAATGACCTCACCACTCTTTACATAGAGTGTTTCCTTCTTGATGACAATCTTTCCCTTGTCTATGGCCGTCTGTAACCCTGCCTTCTGGAACTCACTTATCATGGGTCCTGGAGGGAAATTTGTGGCCATTTCGGGAATGATGATATCATGATCAGCTATTTCCCCGCCTCTTGCTGCAGCCTTCTGTTTCTTGCTTTCAAGTATGGAATAAAGCTTGGATGGGGTTTCTCCCGTTGTAACAACGGCAATCTGCCCGGAGGCGAGTTTACCCAGTTCAGCTATTCTCTCCTTCTTTATGTCAGCAAGGGCCTTTAAGAGCAGCCTCTTTCTCACTACACGTATCTTTGCGTCTCCCTTGAGTTCTTTCCTTATCTTCTGCAGCTGCGCGTTTCTTATTCCCTTTATGCTAACAAGGGCAGTTACGGGACTGCTGTTCAGATCCTCAACAAGAGAATTTACAGTTTCAACTTTCCACTGAGCTGGGTGCCTCATTCTATAACCTCCAGATTCAACTTTACGGGTTTGCCCATGGTGGTCTTGAGGAAGACTGAATCTATGTTTCCATACCCCTTCTCAAGCTTGCTCACAATCCTCTTGATTACTGCAGTGAGATTCTCAGCAATATCCTCGTTGCTCATGAGCTTGGTGCCAATGGGAACATGGAAAGTCCTTCTGTCCCTGCTTCTGGCCCTCACGGTCCTCTTAAGGCTGGCAATGAGCGGCGTTGGATCCTGGCCTGGCGGCAGAGGCCTGGGGATCTTACCTCTGGGACCAAGAACCTGACCCAGCGTCTTACCGATGTTTGCCATGAGTGTTGCTTCAGCAATGAAAAAGTCAATCCTGTTTGCCAGTTTCTTGAATGCTTTCTTGTCGTCTGCAAATTTTGACAGATCCTCCGGGCCATAAATAAAATCTGCTGAGTTCTTTGCCTTGCTCTTCATGTCCTCAGTACCGAACACAGCGACCCTGAGATCCTTCCCTCTCCCTTTGGGAAGAGCTATTTCCTCGTTAATCCTGCTCTTGGGATTTGTGAGATCAACTTCCTTTATGTTTATGGCAAGTTCAATGCTTTCCGGGAACTTCCTCTCCGGGGAAGCTTTCTTGACCTCTTCAATCTGTGCGAGCAATTCCTTCTTTGATGCCAATATTTTCACCTCTGTAGTGCCAGCGAGATAAAATCTCTCCTACAGTTAAATCTTGATTTCACCTTTCTTTATAAGCATTTGCGCCTCTTTTGGATCCTTGCCATCTATTGTGATGCCAAGCGAGACGCATGTTCCAATTACCTCCAGGACTGCAGCCGTCAGGCTGTTTGCCATCATGCTGTCCATCTTCATGCGGGCAACCTTCTTTATCTGCTCAATGGTTGCATTTCCTGCCACTGCCTCCTTTCTCTTGGCTGCTCCTTTCTCGATTCCAATCTCCTTCTTTATGAGGGCGGACGTGGGAGGAATTCCAACCTTTATTTCGTACTTCTTGGTGGCCGCATCGATGACCACGAGTGTGACTGGAACCTGCATTCCCTGAAAATCCTTTGTCTTCTCGTTAATTTCTTTTACTATCTGTCCCAGATTCAGTCCAAGAGGACCAAGTGCTGGGCCAAGGGGTGGGCCCGTTGAGGCTTTTCCTCCTTCAACCATGGTACTGACTGATTGTGCCAAATGTATTCACCTATGAGTTTCACCACATGGCTAACAAACACTTTAAACTTTTTATTACCTGTTTCCTGAAAGTCCGGAAACTCTCGCCAATAAAATCCGGAATTATCCTGGCATAACTGAAACCAGTCAGTTAACCAGTTTCAGCTCCCTGAGCTTCTGCATCACTTCAGGGGCATGATCCTTTGGAGAGACCCTGGGATATACGTAGGCTATTTTCCCATCCGGTCCCACGATGTATGTCACCCTTGAGGCGCTCCTTGTCCCCAGCACCCTGTAATCCGATGCTATCTTCTTGCTGTTGTCCACCACAAGAGTGAAGTTAAGGTTGTATTTATCAGCGAATTTCCTGTGTGAATTCTGGGTGTTTACGCTTACGCCGAGAACCTTCACACCAGCCTGCTCATATGCAGTGATGTTGTCCCTGAAGCTGCATGCTTCCGCAGTGCATCCCGGTGTGTCATCTGCAGGGTAGAAATACACAATTACAGGCTTTCCAATGAAATCTCTAAGCTTCACTGGCCTGCCGTCCTGATCCACGGATTCAAAGTCCGGTGCCTTTTCACCAATTTTAAGAAGTTCTGCCATGAATCTTAATACATGATATGCATATAATCTTTATAATCAGACAGATGCAGATAAGTTCAAATATTGATGTATCAGGAATAGAATTTCTTCAGTATCTTATCCCCGGGGAAGTGCATGAGGGTGATCACCTGCCCCTTCTTGTTCTCCATGATATCTGAAGCATCCCTGTCTGCAACCCCAACTGCAATGTACTGGTTATTCCTGTTCCTGATATAGACCATATCCCCTTTCTTGATTGCAGGATCCATCTCGGTTATGCCCTGGGCAAAAACATTGGATCCGTTGATAATATGAGGAACGGCTCCATCGTCCACTGTTACGTTGCCCCTTGAGGGGTGGAAGTCGTTTATGAGGAACAGAGTGGGTACCGTGCTTTCGCCAACGTACAGATATGGCTTCCCGGAACCGAAGTAGCATTTCTCGCCCTTCCTCTGGTCAATCTCTATTCCATCTGGCGGAAGATCTATGCCCATTCCCATGAGTGTATCGTGCACATCCCTTGCCTCCTTCCTTGACACAAAATGACGGCCCAGCTGCATCACCTCAAAAATATTTTTATATTCTCCAGCTCCTCTGGAAGCGCATCCGGTCCCCGTTTGATTATGCTGCACACGTGATCCCTGATCTTCCATGCAAGATCCTTTTCCGTATCCGTGAACTGCCACTCCCTGTTCCTGCTTTCCCCGATGCAGTCCAGGAACGCATAGAAAAGTGATTTCCTGACGTTTGAACTGCCAAGGTTCTTTTCTGCATTTCTTATGGATTTCTCACGTCCATGCGCAAAATAATCCATCAGAACGTCCACAAGAAACTGGGAGTCAGGAGACCATCCGGACACCTCCACGGAATTCCTGATATCCATCCCCCTGGAGGCGTTCTGGATGGATTCAATCTGATCCACAGGAGACCCATGTGATGATGCTATTACGGCCTCATCCACCTCAGGAAACAGTTCTTTCAGGATTTCCCGGCCATGCGATGGCCAGACTGCCTCCAGCACCTTCCTCTCGGAAAAGGCATCCATCTGGAATCCCCTGTTTGTTTCATGCAGTATCTCTATGATCTTGCTGTCGGGAACATACTTGAAAGGATATTTACCGGCAAGTTCCTCCGGAGTCTTGAATACCTCCTCGCCGATGATATAATAGCCCGTCTTCACCGCTTCGTTCACCCTGTAATCCATTATGTCCCTGATGAAGGTCCTGTCGTTGATCTTGCCCTGCATGTACATCCCCAGGGAGTTTGCAGGTATTCCGGAAAGTGTTGAGCCGAGAAAATCACAGGAAAATGAAATGTCTGCAGAAACATCCGGGGTCAGTATATGCTTTAGAATCAGGTTTACTGTGTTCAGGGTTGAATTTTCCATCACGTTGATGGTAACTGCAGAAAGATGCGATACTGCAAGCGTGTGCCCGCTGTTGCCTATGGTTATTGATGATCCTTCAGACGTGAACTGCACGCCCTCGTCTTTCAGGAGGTCCTTGAAGAACTCCACGCCTGGAGATGTGTTCTTGCATGATCCCAGAAAGAAATTTGATGAAGAATACACCCGAACTCCCTTAGTCTTTGCCAGTGAAGAAAATGCAAGCATCCTCCACAGGGGATCGTCAAAGTGCTGTATCCCGGCAAGCACCGTGTCATCGGTGGAGCCACCACGTTTTGCGTACTCTATGCTGCCGAACTGTGTCTTAAGCACTCCGAAGACCGTGTTCTGATCTGATTCCATGGCCCTGTGTGTTTCACTGAGCCCGGAAAGAATCTGGTCTGGCGATTTTGAATATTTATCATAGTTTCCTGAAGCGCTAAGGGATGCAATCTTCTTCTCGTAGGTCCTGAAGGGGCAGAACATACCACCGTCAACGCATTGTGGTACAATGACGGACGGGTCCTGGAACAGCTTCTCCATGTGCCCCAGAAAATCCCGCTGCTTTTCTCTTGAAGTGCTCTTGAGCCTCATAGGCATTATTTGTTGTCCAGCATCCTGATGGCCTCGGCCCTGACCGTGACCGGGATAGGCACCATGGACTCCACCAGCTGGACTGTGACCTCTTCCTTGCCCGAATCGATGGACATTATCTTGGCCTTCTCGCCCTTGAATGGCCCATCTATAAGTTCAACAAAAGCTCCCAGTTCAAGACCAGTAACGGCAGGCTTTGGCGTGAGATAGTGCTCAATCTCTTCCAGTTTTATGTCACCCTCCACCATTCCCTTGTAACCCTTGATCCCCTTGGCAATGAAAGAAACGCGGTCAGGATGCATGGTCTCAACGAAAACGTAACCCTTGACCTCGTGTGGTGCCATTATGGCGAATACCTCATTTGTGGCCTTTGGGTCACGTTCCAGCCTTTCCTGCTTATCCTTTTCACTTCTTCTCTCCAGATCCCTGGAAACTGGGAATTCATTTCCCACTGTGGTCTTAATTGCCACTATGACTGGCGACAGTGTCAGGGTGAATTCTTTCTGGAGACGGTGTATTCCATCGTCAGATTCCACTGTTACAACAAATGATGCCCTGTCTCCAAGATAGCCGCCCTTTGGGGTTGTGAATACCAGGGTGAGTTTTCTTTCCTTTTTGCCGTCTATGTCAAATTCTTCCGACACCGGTTTATTGTCAATGGGGGAAAGCGAGAAGGTCTTTGTCTTCTGGTCCTGAATAGCAAGTGACCACTCAACAAGTTTATCCACCTGGTTAAACTCCGATGAAACCGTGATTCTGAATCTCCTCTTTGAGGACTGTATGTTCCGGACCGTAACAGGAACTTCAACAGGCCTGTCACTACCAACACTCAGGCTGGCAACATCCATTCTTATCCATTCAAACTGATTTTCTGCATTTTCCATGTTCAAACACACACCTATGGCACAGGCACGTAGACTCCCATGATAAGGTATATGAAAAATCCCACGAGCCCGAGCAGTATTATTCCCACACCCGTTATGAGAACGACCTTGATATATTCATCCCTGGTGGGCTTCTTTGCCATCCTGAGGATTCTGGAGTACTTTCCCTTTCCTATTCCTCCAATCTTACGCTCTATCTTATTCTGAACATCAAGGAGTTTATCATCCACGGTCATGATCAATCAACATTCCATTAACATAATGACAAATAAAACCTTTCTCAAATATGAGAAAATAAATACACAACTAAATTGACTAACTGGCTGGAGAAGATTATGCCTGTGACTCGCCACTACTTAGGAGGTGATCCATCCGCAGGTTCCCCTACGGATACCTTGTTACGACTTAACCCTCCTCACTGACATCAGATTCGAGTTTGTTCTCTCGAGCATACCCTCATCCAACACCAGCTCGGATGGTTTGACGGGCGGTGTGTGCAAGGAGCAGGGGCATATTCACCGCGGGCTGTTGACCCGCGATTACTACGGAATCCACATTCATGAGGGCGAGTTACAGCCCTCAATCCTAACTACGAACAGGTTTCGAGGTTAGCTACCCCTTTCGAGGTCGCAACTCATTGTCCTGTCCTTTGTAGCGCGCGTGTAGCCCGGGAGATTCGGGGCGTACTGACCTGCCGTCGACCCCTCCTTCCTCCAGCTTAGCGCTGGCGGTCCCTCTAAAGTGCCGTTGCCCGCAAAGACAACATGGCAATTAAAGATGGGGGTCTCGCTCGTTATCACACTTAAGTGAACGCCCTACGGTACGAGCTGACGACGGCCATGCACCACCTCTCCTTCTATCGAGTAAACTCGTCAGGTTGACTCTCATCCAAAGGTCGCTCCCGGTGAGTTTTCCGGCGTTGAATCCAATTAAACCGCACGCTCCTCCCGTTGCGGTGCTCCCCCGCCAATTCCTTTAAGTTTCAGCCTTGCGACCATACTCCCCAAGCGGCCCACTTAACACCTTCGCTCCGGCACTGCCTCCCCTCAACGGAGAGGCAACACCAAGTGGGCAGTGTTTACAGCTAGGACTACCCGGGTATCTAATCCGGTTTGCTCCCCTAGCCCTCGTTCCTCACCGTCGGATCTGTTCTAGTTGAACGCCTTCGCCACCGGTTGTCCTTCCAGGATTACAGGATTTTACCCCTACCCCAGAAGTACATTCAACCTCACCCAGTCCCTAGTCCCACAGTCTCTTCAGAGGGTCTCCCGTTGAGCGGGAGAATTTATCTGAAGATTTACAGGACCGGCTACGAACGCTTTAGGCTCAATAAAAGTGACCACCACTCGAGCTGCGGGTGTTACCGCGGCGGCTGGCACCCGTCTTACCCAGCTCTTATTCCTCAAGCTTTTTAGGCTTAAGAAAAGCCTTGACATTGTCAAGGCACTCAGGTTTCCCGTGTCGCGCTTTCGCGCATTGCACAGTTTTCGCGCCTGCTGCGCCCCGTAGGGCCTGGACTAGTGTCTCAGAGTCCATCTCCGGGCTCCCCCTCTCAGGGCCCGTACCCGTCCTCGGCTATGTGGTCCTTTACACCACATACTACCTGATAGGCCGCAGACTCATCCTCAGGCGCCGGAGCTTTTGCCACCAAAGCATTCCAGCATATGGTAGCTATGGGGAATTACCCTCAGTTTCCCGAGGTTATACCCCACCTGGGGTTAGATTGTCCGCGTGTTACTGAGCGGTACGCCGGTGTCTTGCGACCCCATGACTCGCATGGCTTAGTCGAAACCTGATAGCAGTGGCCGCCGGCAGGATCAACCGGAGTTAATCCTTTATGAAATATTATGGAAAATTGGCGAGCCACAGTTTGCACCTTTTCTCCTGTCAGAAGTGAGTTTTGCCTCACAACTCCATGTTTACCAGACCTGGAATCAAGGGTTCATACTGAACTCAAACGTTCTGTCCCCCTATCGCCTTATGTTCTGATATCTATTTGGCCAATTAGCCATTTAGTGCGTAATCCGACTTATAGCAAAACAATATATAACGTTTTCGAAGTGGTGCAGGTTGTGTTCTGCTTTGCTTTAAATAGATCCAGGAATACAGTTGCCTTACCTTCAGTATTGACGCATCTGGTTCATTGATTCTGGCAGGATCACGATGCATCTCCGTGGTCAAAACCTTAAGTGTGAATGGATCCTTAAACTTCTGGAATGCAGTCGATGCACCGTTCCATGCCATGGGCAATCTATGCCTCACGTGGAATTTACGGAATGAACTGGTTCTCAATCGCCCCGGGCCTTCCGTACATTATCAGTGGCCTTGGCATGACCACTGTTCAGGGCGGTCTTGTGGCCACATCATTCTACCTGGGAATCATTCCATTTCAGGTACTGGGTGGGGTTCTCTCATCCAGATTTGGGAATTCCATCATCTCCATTTCCGGAATGGCCATCCTTGGCATCTTTACAGTGCTGTCATCCGGGGCGCATAATTTCAGCGTTCTGTTTGCTTGGAGATTCCTGGCCGGCTCGGGGTCAGCAATGTTCTCATCGCCTGCGCTGGCATTTCTCTCCTCCCTGGATAGCCGCAGAGATCTCACCATGCGTGTGGGTCTTTACAATGCAGCCTTCAGCATAGGATCTGCATTCGGCATAGTGTTTTTCACTTTCACCGATGCCACCCTGGGATGGAGAATGACCTTTCTCGTGGCAGGTTTGCTTGCCCTTGCATCGGTACCCATCATGGCCATAAGTGCCAGGGGCATTGCCACTTCACCCGCTCCCCAGATAAACGATGGTTACAGGATATCTCATTCTGTAAGGGGAGTGTGGCGTTTCTCCCTCTCGGCGGCCATTGCTGTTCTTGCGGAGGCCATCATAGGGCAGGTATTCATCCTGTACTCCGAAAGGCATGTGCAGCTTGGTGGATATCTTTCCGGGACCATTGTAACTGCCTTCATGCTTGTGGGATTCATTGGCGGCATCATCTGGGGAAAGTACTTCAGGCCATCTGGAACCAGAAATGCCATGTTTATCTCCACTGTATCCATTCTTTCTGCAACGTTCTTCCTGATCCCGTTCCTGAAAACATTTGCTTCCCTCCTTGCCATTATATCCCTGGATGGAGTGCTCACCGCTGCGATTCTGTCAATGACCTACTCGAGAGTGATAGAAAGTGCTGTTGATGCTGAAAGGGTAGGCCTGGCCCTTGGCCTCAACAATTTTCTACAGAAGGTTATTGCTTTCGGATCTCCTGCTCTCTTCATTCTGATTGGTGTGACCTACGGCTACGGAATATCGTGGGTTTTCTTTGGAGCCGCCGGTATCGTTTGTCTGCTTGCATATCCGCTGGAGCGTCTGGCAACTCAGGAATCAGCACCCAGTTAGGAACGAGAAAAACAGTTATGACACCATCTGGCAGATACTGTTGCTGCAGGCGTATGGCTTTCCCGGGCAAGACCAAAAAAAATTTGGAAATTTTGTTATGTGAGGTCAGTCCTGCTTCTCATTTTCTCTTTTTATTGTTATGGGGATGACATTGTTATCGAATTCCATTATTGCTATGTCCACAGGGTCCATGATGTGAGGTGGGATATCAATAATAACCGGGGCACCCATGGAAATCTGAAGGGCCCGTGCACCTATAATCCTAGCTTTTTCAAATTTGGTGAACGACATAAGAACCAATAGAATCGTTAGGTAATGAAACAGATTATATTAAACTTACATGCATCTGAAATGTTCACAGTCATGAAATATCCCGGGCCGGAACCACCGTGCCGCCGTTGATTTCCACCTGAGCAGAATCAGCGGACAGTGGCTCCTGATGATACCGCCTCATATGTTGAGAAGAGCGTACCGGAAGCATTCAGCGGCAGTATTTCATTATCAAGCACAGCAACAGCCCTCCTTGTCCCGTCCACCTCTTCCATATGCAGCTTTGCCTCCTTGAGCTTATCAATGTCAATCTTTCCGGAAGTGTTGTATTCGTAGTCCCCAATCTTAACAGGCGTTCCTGGCTTGACTGCGGTGTCCATGGGGGAAAGGAGCGATACCGTCTTTCCATCATCCGCTGCAAGAAGCATACCCTGGGATTCCTCTCCCCTGATCTTTGACCATTTGAGATTGTCAACCATAATGATCTTCCTGCCCAGGAGCTGATCCGGTGAATAATGCTGCCTGAGCCCGGCAACGACCTGCGCACTCCTGTATCCAAGGTTAACCCGTATTATGTAGAGCCTGTCTGCTGATGGATGATTCTTCACGTCAACAATCTCACCTATTTTCAGGTCCAAGAAATTGGGGTTGCCCTTGATTATATCCAGCTTCCTGAAAGGTGGATCAGATCTGACTGGAGTGAATTCCGAACCGGCAAGTTCTGTCAGGTTCCAGTTGATGCCGTTCTCCCTGAACTTTCTTGATCCCATGGCGGTCAGCATGCTGACGGAGGATGATGGGATGAAGGGGTATGCCATGGCAGAAAGTGCCTGGATGAGGTACAGCGAAATCTGGAGCTTATGTGAACACCTCACGGGATCGGTCTTCTTCAGGGACCATGGGGCGGAATCGTTGAAGTAGGAATTGCTCTGGCGCACAAGTTCCAGCCAGCTTGAAAGCGCCTTCTTGATTTCCACTGCCTCCACATGATGCGAGAAGTTTGCAATGGCCTCCGCTGCCTGGGAAAGTATTGTTCTGTCTGACTCGTCCATGATTTCCATGTTGAGCCTCGGGGCTATCTGGCTGTTCACAACAAATGAGGTTATCCTGTGCACCAGATTTCCGTACTTGTCTATGAGTTCGGTATTGACCCTGTTCTGAAGATCCTCCAGGCTGAAGTCTGAATCACCTCCCTCAGGAAGGTTGAAAGCTATGTAGAATCTCAGGTAATCCCTGTCCACAAGCTTGAGTATCTCATTGACCGTATAACCTATGCCCCTGCTCTTTGAGAACTTCATTCCCTTGAAATTCATGTACTCATTAGCCGTGACCAGGTAAGGCAGGTTGTACTTCCCCATTGCCATGAGCATGGCAGGCCATATTATTGTGTGGAACGGTATATTGTCCTTGCCCATGAAATAATAGTTCTTCACTTCAGGGTTGAAGTAGAAATCTTTCCAGTAATCATCCTGGCCTGTTTCCCTGGAATATTTGCGGGCACCTGAGACATATCCTATGAGGGCCTCGAACCACACGTATATCCTCTTGTCCTCATATCCCTCAAGCGGAACGCGTACTCCCCACCCTATGTCACGTGTTATGGGCCTTTCCTTCAGGCCGGATTTGATGAAGTTCCTTGTGAATGCCATAACATTTGGCTTCCAGAAGGTCTTTGTGTCAAGCCATTCAAGGAGCTTTTCCTGGAATTCTTCAAGCTGGAAGAACAGATGCTTGGTTTCCCTGAACTCCGGGGCTGTTCCGTGCAGTATGCATCTTGGATCAATGAGCTCCTGCGGGTCCAGTGTGCGCCCGCAGTTGTCGCACTGATCCCCGCGAGCCTGAGTATAACCGCAGTAAGGGCATGTCCCTTCGATGTACCTGTCCGGCATGAATCTGCCGTCTGTGGGGCAGAAGGGCGATACCATCATTCTCTCCTTGAGAAGGCCGTTCCGGTAGAAATGCATGAAGAATTCCTTCACTGTCTCCGAATGTTCCGGATATGTGGTCCTGCTGAATATGTCAAAGTTAATGTCCAGATTCCTGAAAGTTTCCAGGTGCTCTTCGTGAAATCTTGAGGATATCACATAGGGATCCACTTTCTCCTTTTCGGCTGTTATTGTAATGGGAGTTCCGTGCTCGTCGCTTCCGGAAACAAACAGTACCTCGTTGCCTCTCATCCTCTGGTACCTGACAAAAATGTCGGCGTTAAGGTAAGCTCCTGCAATATGTCCGGGATGCAGTGGACCGTTTGCATAGGGAAGAGCGCAGTTGACAAGTATCTTCAAAGCTGAAATACACCTCCCAGCCTGATTATGACTTTATATAATATTTTGATTGAAGACCGGAGTCCCACCATAATGCGCTACACCTCAGGAAATCAGGAGACGGCCCTCTTCAGCCTCTCCATTACCCAGTCCCTGTCCAGGTTTGAAAGGAAATACCCCAGCCTTGGGCCGCGGGTCTTTCCTATGAGCACCCTGTAAAATATGCTGAATCCTTCCTTGGGGTCCATATTTCCTGATCTGAGTATTTCATGTATCCTGTTGTGTATTGACTCAGCATCCCAATTTACGCTCTGGCCTGTTTGCAGGAACTCCTTTATGACCGCCTTCTCAGCCTGGCCAAGTTCAACTGGTGCATCCATGGGCAGAAGCGTGAATTTCATCTGATCCGGACCGTAGGTGTCAAGCCACGATCTTGCTATTTCCATCTCAGCCCTGAGATCACCGGAAATGCTGTCGTGGGTGTATCCCCCCCTCTTCAGGGCAGACAGGAGACCGCTGTCATCATGGTATATCTGTATGAGCGTGATCAGGTGCCTGAAGCTCACCACATCGCCGGGCTTTTCCTCCCTGACCCTGCTCAGCTCGTATATCCTCTTTGCATCATTGTCATCGGAAGCCTCAAGGCCGAAATAGATGTCCCTGTAACGTTCGTACTCATCTATGAGGTTAAGGAGGCCGAGGCCGGGATCAAAGTCTATGTGCCTTCCAGGCTGCGATCTGGCTATGAGGAATCGAAGAATCTGTGGAGGCGCAACCCGTATCATCTCGGATGCTGGAATGGCTATTCCTGTGGAAGAATGCATGGCGCCCTTTCCCTTGAGCAGTATTCTCTCGTAAATCATGGGTTTTGGTGCGCTTATGCCGAATATTTTCTCAGCTATGGCCTTTCCCGTGTCATAGGATCCGCCGGGAGCGCCATGATCCTTTCCGAACGGCTCCACAGTGACCCCAAGTATTTTCCATTTTGCCGGCCACTCTATTCTCCAGGGAAGCTTGCCCTGGTCCTTTCGCACATCAGATTGCCCTGAATGGCCGCACCTGCAGCTGTATTCCACATATGGAAACCTGTAAGATGTTACGGATGTTGTGTTGATCCTTCCGCAGCTTTCGCAAATGGGATTGTACGGTGACCAGTTTTCCTCAATGTCCCTTCCGGATATCTCCTCCAGAATCCTTCGGATCTGCTGGGAATCCTTCATTACCACATCAATGGCTTCAGCAAACTTTCCTTCCCGGTAGAGGTTGGAAGTCCTAATTACCTCAACCTTTACGTTGATTGTATCAAGCGTGTCCAGGAATGGACGGAGAAAATACTCGGAATACGTTCCTTCACCCTGAGGGGCAGGAATTTTGTAAAGAGGCCATCCCACATAACTTGAATATGACCTGTCAAGGAACGGATAGACCTTCCTCAGGGGGTCCATGTCATCACAGAGATAAATGAACCTGGTTTCAAGCCCACGATCCCTGGATGCAACGTAAATGAAGTTCCCGGTGAGGATCTCCCTCATGTTTCCAACGTGTATGGGCCCGGATGGGGATATCCCTGTTGAGACTGTCTGATGTCCAGCCAGGTCCTGGACGAACGCATCTGCCCAGTGCATATTCCTTACATTCCACCAACAAGGCTGGTTCTCAGTATTGAACGTATCTTCACGTCGGCAATGTCGTCACCGTTCAGCTTTGAAGCAAGGACCACAGCCAGCACAGGTGTGCCGCCTTCATTCTTGGTGTCCATGATTGCTCTCTTCATGGTTTCCCCTGTGCTCACCACATCGTCAATAATGACAACATTCTTTCCCTTAACTGATGCATAGTTGCTGCTGAAGAATCCTTCCTTTCTGTTGGGGTGGGGCCGATACACTATGAGTTCACGGCCAAGGATGTAGGACACCATTGTTGCCAGGGGAATGCCGTTGATTGTGATTCCCAGAATGGCATCCACTTCATAATCACCATTTCCGGATTCCTCCTCTATTATGTCGGCTATAATGCTGGCAATTGCATTGATACGTTCTCCTGTAACACCTATGGATCTCCAGCCAATCCTGACATCCTGTATCTTTGATTCCTTGAAAAATTCCTTGCTGAGCAGCCACGTGACTGTTCCCACTGAAAGGTGAAGCTCTGTTGAGATTTCCTTATCTGACATTCCCTTGTTTTTCAGGTCAAGCGCTCTCTTGTATAGCTCTTCTATGCTCTTCATCTTAATCCCTTGAGATCCCCTTGCATGGTAAGGTAAAAGATTATATTATACATTATCGCAGTTCCGGAATCCTGCCATCATGATCTGCTATCTCATTCCTGATGAGGACTGCCATCTGTTCCAGTTCCTCGTCTTCAACAGTCTTTCGGCCCCAGTTCAGTTCCCTGCTGCAGAATCGCGGGATTATGTGGACGTGGTAGTGGAATACTCTCTGGTTCGCACAGGCGCCATTGTTCTGCCCTATGTTCACCGCGTCCGCCCCCACAGCCCTTACAACTGCCGGTGAAATCATTCTGGTAACCCTGTGGACCTCAAGATACACCGGTTCATCTATATCCATTATGTTCACATAATGATCCTTGGGAACAACCAGTACATGTCCGGGTTCAACGGGAGCAATGTCCATAAACGCAATCACACTGTCATTTTCATAGACTATGGATGCCTTCCTGTCCCTGATAATATCACGGCAGAATACGCAATTTTCACTGTACATCCAGAGCAGAATAAAACGACAGGATTAATAGAATTGTCGCACCCGTAAAGATGCTCAGTCTAAAATACGAATCTGCAATTCAGAACTATGCCAACCGGAACAATAAAAATGAACCAGCCACCACCGCAGCCAATAATAGGGCCTCCGCCAAAGTCAACGAAATACAAGGGTGTGAAGCATACAATAATGGTGATGAGCGGGAAAGGGGGAGTGGGCAAATCCACAATATCGGTGAATCTGGCTGTTTCACTGGCCAGGAATTACAGGGTTGGGCTCATTGATGCAGATATAAATGGGCCTGATGATCCAAAAATGCTGGGGGTCTCAGACGAAAAGGTTGATGTCAACGAGGAAGGCAAGATCCTTCCGGTGAAGACTAAATACAATGTCGATGTCATATCCATGGGATTTCTTCTTCCCACAGAAGACACTGCAGTCATATGGAGAGGAGCACTGAGGCACAAGGCACTGCAGCAGTTCCTTGAGGATGTTGCCTGGGGCGAAAGGGACTTTGTCATAATGGATATGCCTCCAGGAACAGGTGACGAGGCACTGAGTGTTGCCCAGATTGTTCCTGATGTTGAAGGTGTCGTTGTGGTTGTGACTCCACAGGATGTTGCCCTGCTGGATGCAAAGAAGGCCATCAACTTCGCCTCACAGATGAAGCTGAAGGTTCTGGGGCTAGTGGAGAACATGAGCGGTTTTGTCTGCCCGCACTGCGGCGAAACAGTGAATATCTTCAAGAAAGGAGGAGGAGAAGAGGCTGCCAGAAAATATGACGTACCATTCCTGGGCAGGATTCCCCTGTACACAGAAATAGTTGAGAGCTCCGATAACGGAGTGCCTTCCGTAAGCCAGAGCAACGCCATAGCAGAAGCTTTCAATAAGATAACAGAGAACCTCCTTAATGTGATGGAAAAACGG
>DAJC01000023.1:42054-58368 GCA_002498845.1 Thermoplasmatales archaeon UBA509
AGTGGAATCAGCACATTGACTTGAAATTCAAAAAAATTAAAAATACGCACAAGGGTATTATACCAGATTTCCGGACCTTAGCATGGATTGTGCATTCGGTCGATTAGTAACTGTAGACTGAATGCCTCGCCGAAGCTCGGCACTTACATCCCAGTTCTATCAATCTCCTCTTCTAGGAGAGACCTAATAACGATGTCTATTTTCAGGGGCGACTTCAAGCTTAGATGCTTTCAGCTTTTATTCGCGTATGACGTGGCTACCCGGCAAATGCCTTGACAGACAACCGGCAAACCAGAGGTCACGAACCCCCGTTCCTCTCGTACTAAAGGCTCCTTCCCTTCAGACATCGAACACTCCCACAGAGAAGCAACCCTACTGTCTCGCGACGTAGTGAACCCATCTCAGGATCCCTTTTAATGGGCGAACAGCCCCACCCTTGGCACCTTGTTCAGCACCAGGATAGGAACAGACGACATCGAAGTAGCAAACCCTCGGGTCGATATGAACTCTTGCCGAGGACAACTCAGTTATCCCTGGGGTAACTTCTCTCTTATCACCCGCCCCCACTAAAGGGGGACAGGGTGGTTCGTTAGGCCCTGCTTTCGCATCTGCGTTCCTTATTGTCCGGAACTCAGTCAAGCTAGCTTTTGCCCTTACACTCTACGGAGGATTACTGACCCTCCTGAGCTAACCTTTGGGGGCCCCTGTTAAATTCTCGGGGGCGTGGCGCCCCACCCAAACTGCCCACCAATAGTTGTCCCTCTTGCGAGGTTAGTAATTCAGTACTCAAAGGGAAGTGTTTCATCGTCGCCTCCACCTGAGCCAGAACCCAGGCATCGACAGCTCCTTCCTACTCTACGCATTAAGCACCGTATTACAGCTACAGGCTGCAGTAAAGCTCCACGGGGACTTCGCTTTCACGTGGGAGAGACTGGATTGTGCACCAGTGCATCAATTTCACGGGGCTGAACGCGGGGACAGTGGGACTCACGTTGAACCTTCATGCAAGCCGCCAATTAAGCGGCTAGGTATTACGCTACCTTAAGAGGGTCATAGTTACCCCCGCCGTTTATCGGCCCTTCTTTCCCTTGTACGGGATTTTCAGGTACCGACACTGGGCAGGTTTCAACCGCTATACACATCCTTACGAACTAGCAGCGATCTGTGTTTTTGGTAAACAGTCGGGGTCCCCTTGCCACTGCGACCTATTCCCTCTCGGAATAGGCACTCCTTCTACCTAAGATACGGAGCTATTTGGCCGAGTTCCCTCGCGTCCATTATTCCCAAACGCCTTGGACTTCTCATCCAGGGGCACCTGTGTCGGTTCTTGGTACGAACTCGAACTTGACCCATACAATTCTTTCACAGACTCCAGAAATCTAAGAAATCCCCATAGGGGGACTCACAAGCTTTCTCCGGCTTCTCATCATTACGATTCTCCACCAGATTATACTTGCAAATACGTTGTCACCCGTACTTCCAATATCCCAAAGTCCAATTATATGGCAAAACGCTCGAGGTGCTGGAATATTAACCAGCTTCCCTTTCGGTGGTTTCCTGTTAGGGACCACCTTAGGATCGACTAACCCTCGGCTGACGAACATTGCCAAGGAACCCTTAGCCCTTTCGGCGGAATTGATTCTCACAATTCTATTCTGCTACTTTTACCAGGATCCACGATACCACACGGTCCACTCCTCCTCTCGAAGAAGCTTCCGTCCATGCGGCACGCCCCCCTACCAGATCACCTCTCGGTGCTCGGAGGTCTCGGTAACTGACTTTAGCCCCTTCCATCTTCGGGGCATGTAGCCTCGGTGAGTGAGCTGTTACGCACTCTTTAAAGGATGGCTGCTTCTAAGCCAACCTCCACACTGTCTTTGGCCACAAACCCCTTTAATTTGCACTTAGTCAGTTTTAGGGACCTTAACCCCCGTCTAGGATGTTCCCTTCACGGGTACAGAGCTTATCCCATGTACCCTAGCACCCGGTATCTACGATCTCGACAAGTTCGGAGTTTGATAAGCTGGCGCAGTCTTTCGACTGCTAACCTGCTAATCGGTCGCTCTACCTCGCCGAGCATCTCCACCGAAGTCTACCTGCGGGTAGTATCGGGGGGAACCCGCTATTGCCGGCCTAGATTGGCCTTTAACCCCTACACCCAAGTCATCCAAACGATTTGCACATCAGAACTGGTTCGGTCCTCCACCCAGTTTTCACTGGGCTTCAACCTGCTCAGGCGTAGATCGACCGGCTTCGGGTCTTCCACGAATGACTAACGCATAGATTACGCTATCCCTCCATTGCTGTGCGGATACTCGCTTTCGCTACGGCTTCTCTTTAAAAGATTAACCTCGCCATTCGTCGAAACTCCCTGGTCCGTTCTTCAACACGGACAACAAAACACTGGTCCATCGTGGTTAACGATATCATCCCTTTGGTGCCTTGTAAGTTTATCACTGCTTGGTTTCAGGCTCTTTGCACTACCCTTTCGGGTTGCTTTTCAGTTTTCCCTCACGGTACTTGTTCGCTATCGGACTTGGGCTGTATTTAAGGTTAGATGTTAGTGCCACCTATATTCTCGCGCGAAAAACGACGCACGATACTCTGGAACTCTCCTCTCGTAACCTCTCAACTTACTCCAACAGGGCTATCACCTTCTCTGGCTCTGCTTTCGTTCAGATTAGGATTCATTGAGTAGGTATTGAAGGAGGTCCTAACTCCACATATACCCGATATTACTATGGGGCATTCGGTTTGCCTTATACCGGTTTCGATCGCCTTTACTAACGGTATCTCGATTGATTTCTTTTCCTCCAGGTACTAAGATGTTTCAATTCCCTGGGTACCCTCTCCTTACGGAGTGTCTTACGACGGGAAGTCCTATTCGGAAATCCTCGGATCTAGGGCTCCATGCGCCTCCCCGAGGCTTATCGCAGCTTGGCACGTCCTTCTTCGGCCCCCAAGCCAAACCATCCCCCAAGCAGTTTAGCAGTTGCACAATCCATATTACTGTAAACGGAAATCTGGTTTCATCGGCAATATTGCCTCTAACCCTTCCCTCTTAATTTCACTTAAGAGGTGCATTTGAAGTGCGTAGACTTGGAATAGTAAGCCCCGATATAAGCATTTTGGTGAATGCGGTTGGCCCTGCACCTGGTATATATATAGACGTTTAAAATAAGGCTGTAAATATGCATATTTTCAGGTGAAGGTCATTTTTGGTCTCCCTTTCTGATTTCAGGTACTTGAAAATCGCATTGTTAAAATTCTACTTCCGGGTCTCCATAATCAACGGGTGTGATAAAAACCATTGATTCAGATTAATTTTGCGAAGGATCTGCGGATTCTCGGGGTGGATGATGGCCCATTTGTCAGAGGGGTGGATAAAGTGTGCCCCATAGTCGGTGTCCTCATGCGCCTTGATGGGAAGATAGAGAATATTGCTGCGGATTCCTTATCAATCGACGGAGGCGATGTTACAGGAAAAATTTCAGGTCTTATGGATATGCTGAAGATCCGGCCCTCTGTTGTAATGTCAGAGGGGATTACATTCGCAGGTTTCAACATCCTGGATCCAGAAGAATTTTACGGAAGGACTGGTGTGCCTTTTCTCTCCGTAAGAAAGGGCAAACCCGACATAACGGCAATGATTATGGCCATTCGCAAATATGAGCGTGATGCTTTCATCAAGGAAAGTACTCTGAGAAAAATCAATCCGGATTCCATGAACCTTGGTGGAGCCGAGATTACAGCAAATTATGCAGGAATGACCCATGAAGACGCGAGAAAACTACTTCTGAGAACTTTGGGAGATGGAATCTTACCCGAACCGGTAAGGTTGGCCCACATTGTTGCCTCTACTATCTATGGATATGCTCAGGCCATAGAGAAGCGTGATCCCGATCCTTAAGGGCATTCACTGCCCGTAATGAAAACAGTTTTATCACCTGTGGGATAAGGAATAGATCGAAGTGTCCCTGAAAGATAAGGGTGCAGTGGAGGCACTGATTGAAGTGACCAGGTCCGACTGTCTCATAACAAACTACGTAAACACCGTTGGTGCAAAGGCCTCGGTTGAAAGACTCCGAATAGGTGAAGACCTTACCTTGCACCATGTAACTGTGGACTCGGACGTGGACATGGTGGGATCAGACCTGAGGAAGCTTTCAACAAACGTCATACGTGTTGGGAAGAACGGTTTCTGGGCTGAGTCTCGAAGCTGCTCGGCCTGCAGGTTTTTCGCCTCCTCTCAGCTTGTGGTGATAAGCACAAAGGCACTCAAGGGAAATAAGATACTCTACCGCGTTCTCCTCCAGAATCCTGTAAAACTCAAGATCCTTGAAAAGGACCTGCAGGAAGCGGGCCTGAACCCCCTGATCCTTGAAACGCATCTGGAAAGTTCGGAAATCCTGACAGACAGAGAAAAAGAAATAATCAAGGAAGCATATGAGAAGGGCTATTTCGATCCGGACAGAAAAATGTCCCTAACAGAGATCGCCAAACAGATTGATGTGTCGCCTGCATCCCTGTCGGATGTCCTTAGAAGAGGCGTAAAGAAAATAATAAAGTATTATCTGGAAAACAAGCTCTGAAAATTTTACTCGCGGAACATTTCAAAGGCCAGTTCGTCCACTGCCTTTTCCTTTAGTTCAGGAAGATTCTTCATTATATCGTCAAGCTTCTCCTCGTCTACCGGAATGTACTTCATTTTTCCCAGGGACATGTGATAAGATCCAGGGCAGAGGACACCTTCCTTCACAACGATTGCGTCAGGTTTCAGTGAAAGTATTCCCTGCATGCATCTTTCCTTTCCTCCATAAGGGGAGCCGAAACCTGGGTTCTCGTATTCCTTTATCTGCTTGCTCTCGTCATCTATGAGCATTATGGAGTTCCCATACTCCAGGGGTGTAACGTAGTTCTCTTCGTCCACAACAGCTACTATCTTCATAATACCTTGTATTCAAATCAATAATTTAACTTAACTGTATCAAATTCAGACAAAAATGCTTAAATATAGAAAAATTAGTAGTAACCGGAATAATTCAGTTCCAGCGAAGGTATTTCTATTCCAGATCCGTTTTCCACGTGACCAATTTCCTTGAAATGCACCCTGTTCCTGAGGGTGCTCATGAAATCAATCCTGCTTTCCGGATCAACAACTATTACATATCCCATGCCCATGTTGAAAATTTCATACATCTGTTCGTAGGAAAGCTGTCCCATTTCCATGAGTTTCTTGAATACATTCTGGGGCTCTATGGGATCAGAGATGACGTACTTCATGTCTTTCATCCTTGTCAGGTTCTTTATTCCGCCACCAGTAATGTTTGCCATTCCCTTGATATTGACTATATTCATTATGTCGAGAATTTCCCTAACATATATCCTGGTGGGTTCCAGCAAAACATCAACCGTCTTCTTTGTATCACCGGGAAACTTATCCATTAAACCAAGCTCATTATCCTTGATTATTTTTCTGACTGTTGTGTAACCGTTGGAATGAAGGCCGCTGCTTTGAAGAGCGAATATAAGGTCCCCGTCATGAATTTTCTCTCCATTGATTATTTGCGATTTCTGGACAATTCCCAGAGACGTCCCGGAAATGTCTATATGATTGATGAGGTCAGGCACGATTGCGGTTTCGCCTCCAACAATCGTGATGTTGGACATCTGAGCTCCAACATTGAAGCCTGTTCCGAGATTCTTTGCCATTTCTGCATCCGGCTCGCGAAGGGATATATAATCCACCATTGCAATTGGCTCCGCTCCAGCCGTTATGGCATCATTTACATTCATTGCTATGCAATCAATACCTATGGTGTCGTATCTCTGCGCCTCTTCAGCAATGATTGTCTTGGTACCCACACCGTCATTGTTAAGTGAGACGGCAAAATTACCCAGATCTATCAGAGAAGTGAATCCACCGAACGTTCCGATGGTCTTGAAATCCTCACGCTTGTATTTCAGTTGCCTTATGAATGAGCTAACAAAATCTCCTACAGCTTTCCGGTTAATTACCTGAGGCTCGCTTTTAGGCATACATGGGATATTACACCATAACATAAATTTTTATCAGAAATTAATACCGTTGGAACTCTGGTTATGAATCCCTTTCCATTTCCTGACAAAATGTGAGATATCTGAATTGAGATCTGGTCATATTGAGTTAACCTGAACCATAAAACTGGTTAGCAGCATTGCAAGAACAGCGCAATTAATGATCGTAATCCGGAAAAACCTAAGCGGGTTTACCAGATAATTTATATAGGAATCTGGTGATATCGAATTAGGTGATCATTTGGTCAAACTGGAAACACTAGATTACAAGCCAAAACCAATTGATGAGAATTTTTTGGAAGATACTGCTAACTACCCAGTAACTGGAAAACATCATGACCATGATGTAAGGGCCGAAGGCAAGCAGAGAATGGATGCCGCTGGAAAGCCTTACCCCACGAAACTGGGAATTCATGGTTCACACGTTGCAGTGGACTGGGAAACCTGCATAGCTGATGGAGCATGCATGGATGTGTGCCCTGTGACTCTTTATGAATGGGAGCTCAATCCCGGCCAGATGGGAACCGGCAATGACAAGAAGATAGAGAAGGGTACCCCGGAATGGGACAAATACAGAACCGATAAGTGCGATCCCGTAAGAGAGAGTGAGTGCATATTCTGTATGGCGTGCGAAAGCGTGTGCCCCACAAGAGCCATAAAAATCACACCGTAAGTTACCAACTTTTCATTTTATTGAGTGTTTTTTTATTTTTCTTTAACTGTGTTTTTCACATTCAGGTCTGAATTTCTCTTTTGACCGATTTTCCCAGACATATGCCCTATTCCATTGAAATGAAGATGCAGAACACTTAATGTGAAGAAAAAAAATTTGTAAAAAGGTTCGAGATAAATCTAAAAAATAGGAGGAATGGAATTATTTCCTGACTACTGCTGATTTCGAGTTAAGGCTTATAAGCGCTATGGCAGCAATCACTCCAGCTGCGAAGATAAAGGCGTAGAGGATGCCAATGGGTGGGATGACATTCACATCCACGCCGACGCTGGTAGTATGCAGTGTCTGATATATCAGCAATCCCAGTCCTATAGCTCCTATGACTATTGAGATCAGTGCACCTAATACATATTTGTTCATTTTATGCCCCTCCTTTGCTGCCAAATGGTTCCTCATCCGAAGTCAGGTACTGCGAGTCAAGTGTCACAATCTCCTCTATTTCCTGAGTTCGTATACCACTGTGCTCAGCCCAGAAGTAGAAAGCAATTGCAACAATTATGACCATTATGAGATCCCACGGATATGGCACAAGGTTTGAACCGCCCAGTGCGGTTTCACCAAGGAATGATTCTGCAGACAGTACCAGTATGTACACGGGAACCCAGATGCCGGACTTTACGAACTCCCAGGTGTGTATCTTCTGCCTGGTGGGGTCATTCTTCTGCTTGAGCAGGAAGAATATCACATACACAACCAGACCTATGAAAATTGCTATTGCAAGATCTCCAACCAGTGGCCAGCCTGACCAGTAAACCACAAGTGATGCGCCAATGAATGCCAGAGGAGCCAGGATTGATGATCCGGGAAGCTTGAATGGGCGCTTCAGTTCTTTGGCGTTTCTCCTCAGTGACCTCAGAGCCGGACCCCCAATCAGGTACGTGAATACCGTGGCACTGGTTATGAAACCAACTAACTTGTACCAGCTTGGGAACGGTGCAAAGAATACGATACCAACTATAAGTGACACGATCAATGGCATTACTGGAATGCGCCTCTTCTGGTCAACCTTCAGCATGGAAGATGGAAGGTAGCCCAGGGCAGCAGTTCCATAAAGCGTTCTCATTGATGTTCCGAGATATACATTCAGAGTTCCACTTGGGGAAACATAAGCATCTGCAAACAGAACGTATGTGAGCATGACAAGGCCAACCGATGAGGCAATTGAAGCAAAAGGCGCACCGTTAAGGTAAGATATGGAATGCGTTATGAATGTGCCTGAAGAATTAGCCTGCAGAAGTGCCCATGCGCCATCTGGAATTCCCAGTGAGTGGAAGTTTATAGCCCCTATGAATGCAACCTGTAGAAGAACATAAACCAGTATGCCAATCAGGACTGATCCTATTGTGGCAATGGGGATTGATCTCTGGGGAGTCTTGGATTCTCCACCATAGTCAAGCCCCTGCCTGAACCCAAGGAACGAGAACACTATTCCTGATGTGGCCACTGCGGACATTACAGGAGCAAAACCATATGGCATGAATCCTGAGCTGGATGATATTACACTCACACCATGGTATGTCCCAGAGAATATGCTTGAAAAGTTTGCAAGGTCGAATCTCACGGAGATAAGCAGGAGTATTGTCACCAGTGGTAGAATCAGTTTCCACCACGTCATTCCTGTATTTGTCTTTCCCATAACTCTTATCCCGAAATAGTTCAGGAAGAAGAAAAACACCATCAGGAGCGCAGCAAACAATATACCCAGAGGTTGCAGAACCACACCGTTGTACAGGTTTGATATGTAAGGACTTGCATATTCTACCACAGCTTCTGCCTCAATTGCAGGAACAGACACGGCGGAAAGGAAATATGCCCACGCCATGAAATATCCTGCCAGATTCCCATGAGAGTACTGCCCATATCTAACAATCGCGCCCGACCTCGGTATCATTGCACCCAGCTCAGCATAGTTCAATGCAATTATGAGCACAATTACACCTCCAATAATCCATGAAAGTATGGCGGCCGGACCAGCGATTGAAGAAGCGGCGTACGCTGCAAAGAGCCACCCTGAACCTATTATCCCACCAAGACTGAGGAATAAAAGGTCCCAGGTATTGAGGCTCATTCTTAATTTTCGATCAGATCTTTCAGCTATAACTTCTTCTTCAGCCATTGCGCAATACAATGTACATGGCGGTATATATATTTATTCATAATTTCTCCATCATTCAATCGTATTATGTTCAGTATATTTTTGAATAGTAGTCAGAAAATTCTTTAGTACAGGGCTTTTTGAGATGCTCTCAAAAATTTGCGCTGAAGTGGATGTCATGATTACTCATGTGATGTTAATTAGTTTACTTTAATGCATATATTTATACAGCAGTGAAGCCCCTTGGATATTTCTATATAAACTTTGTTCCTCAAATAAGAGTTGTCAGTCTTATTTATTAATGGTATATGGACGGAATTGATAAGTATGGAAATGAGCGATAAGACTCTGTTTTCAGTATTAACGGTCGTCGTCATTGTAGCAGGTGTGGGTATTGGCCTGGTGATGAGCCACCCGGACATGACCAATTACGCACCGCCTGTCTCTGGCGAAAGCAATGGTCTGTATCAGCTCACACTTGTCATCACAACAAACAATTACTACAACAGCACAGTAGGTGACCAGCCTGCATATTATGTCCTGAGCAATGGAACACTTCTGAGTTCTGGAAACATTCTGCTTCCTGCCAATTCGTTGGTTGAGGTCACCATAATAAATTATGATAATGGAACCGCTACAGTTCCTAGTCAATATGCCAATGTATCCGGCACGGTCAATGATGAAGTCACCATCATCAACAACACACTGATCAACTCAACTTTCCAGAACAATGGGATTTCAGTTAGGGGCGCATGGACCACAACAGGCGTCAATGATTCAGATATTGCACACACATTTACAGTGGCTGGCCTGAACCTGAATGTCCCGGTGCTTCCTCAGTCTGTTGAACAGTTCTCTTTCCACACCGGCGGCCAGAACGTCTACACCTGGCAGTGTGAGGCTTCCTGCGGTTCCGGACCAACCGGCTGGGCAGGTGCAATGTCAACTGTTGGATGGATGACCGGAACAATAACTGTTCAGTAAATCTTTTTCACATACCAGATTTTAATTATTTTTGACTGGCCAGTTCAAGATGAGTTTTTGAAAAGTAGGAAAAATGAATGGTGGGAAATTATTTGCCGGAAATGCTCAGAACAATCCGGTTATGATCCCGTCATCCGTCAGGTCGACGTTGTTTGCTGCAGGTTCCGTTGGAAGACCAGGCATCGTCATTATGTCGCCCAGCATGGGTACTACAAATCCTGCCCCTGATGACACGGAAATCGACTTTACATGAATTGTGAAGTCCTTCGGCCATCCAAGAACATTAGGGTCATCTGTGAGTGAATACTGGTTCTTTGCCATGCATACATATGCCTTTCCCATTCCTATTTTCTCTATATTTTTAAGGTCGTTCTCAGCCTTCTTTTCAAAGATTACTTCTGCGGCACCATACACATTTTTTGCTATTGCTATGATCTTATTCCTTACAGGATCAGATTCCTCATAGGTTCGCTTTATGCCTCCTGCTGGCCTGGATAATTTTTCCATAACCTTGCCTGCAAGATCCAGCCCCCCCTGGCCTCCCTTGGCAAATACCTCGGACAGGGACCATACAACATTGCTTTTCTTCAGCATCTCTTCAAGCTTTGCAATTTCCTTGTCGGTGTCCGTGGGGAAGCGGTTGATTGCCACAACTGGATCAATGCCGAAGTTGCGCAGGATTTCAACATGCTTCAGGACGTTCTGAACACCAGCCTCAACGGCGGCAACATCCTCCTTCTTGGAGTTGCTTACGCCTGCATTCAGTTTAATCGACCTTATTGTGGCCACAAGTACCACTGCATCCACGGGCAGATTTCCTATCCTTGATACCATGTCCAGAAATTTTTCTCCACCCAGTTCCGAACCGAATCCTGCTTCAGTGACAAGGTAGTCCGTAAGACCCAGTGCCATCCTGTCGGCTATTATGGATGAGGTGCCGTGTGCAATGTTCCCGAAAGGCCCGATGTGCACAAATGCCGGTACGCCTTCTGCAGTCTGCACAAGGTTGGGTTTAAGTGCATCCCTGAGAAGCGCAGCCATGGCACCGTGCGCCTTTATATCTCCCGCGTAAACGGGTTTTCCGTCAAAGTTGTATCCAACAAGTATTCTTGAAAGCCTCTGCTTAAGATCTGAATAGCTGCTGGAAAGGCCCAGTATTGCCATTATCTCAGATGCAGGAGTGATTACGAATTTATCCTTCATCAGGACTCCGGACTCACTGCCACCCGAGCCCACAATGATGTCCCTGAGCGATCTGTCGTTCATGTCGATTGTCCTTGGAAAAGTAACTTTCCTTGGATCGATTCTCATTTTGTTCCCATGGTAGATATGATTGTTGATCATGGCTGATAGAAGATTATGTGCAGCCGAGACTGCCGGAAAATCGCCGGTGAATATGAGATTTATCCTGTCGCTTGGTTCAACAGTGGACTTTCCGCCACCTGTAGCACCACCCTTTATACCAAAGCATGGCCCAAGAGAGGGTTCCCTGATTGCTATGGCTACTTTCCTGCCCATTATGTTAAGAGCCTGCCCCAGTCCTATGGTTGTGGTTGTTTTCCCCTCTCCTTCCTTGGTTGGATTCATGGCCGTAACCAGGATGAGTTTGCCTCTTGGCCTGTCCTGAACCCTCTTCAGGACCTCCAGGCTCACCTTTGCCATGTTGTTTCCATACCTTTCCAGGTCATTCTCAGTTAACCCAAGCTTAGCGGCAACTTTGCCGATATCTAGAAGATTGCTGGTCATAATATATTCATCCCAGTAAAGTAATAGCTAGAACTGTAAAATATGTTTTGACGATTTTTGCATGGTCTTAATAATCGAAACGAATACACACCCACATGGAACTTAAGAAAGTTGATGTGGAAAACCCCGGACAGAGGTACATCAGCAACTGGATAATATATTCAGCACTTGGAGAGCCAACAATCAGTGCGGATCACTGGAATCTTAAAATTTCCGGGCTGGTGGGAAAGCCCTATGCCCTCAGCCATGAAGAAATCATGAAGATGCCATGGCTTGAGTACATAAGCGATTTCAACTGCGTCACCGCCTGGAGCATACAGAACGTAAAATGGGCCGGACCCAGCCTTGCCGATGTCATAAGAAAAGCTGAACCGTCTCCGGATGCAAAGTGGGTCATGTTCAGGTGTGCGGACGGATACAGTACACCGGTACCCATAGAGTATGCACTGAAGGATGATGCAATCATTGCTCTGAGGATGAATGACAGACCACTGAGGATAGAGCAGGGATTTCCGGCAAGGCCCTTTATGCCTGATCTCTATGGCTGGAAGAGCGCAAAGTGGCTCACGGAAATTGAACTGATTGCAGAATATGAGGATGGATACTGGGAACAGTACGGCTATCATGAGCGGGGGCTGGTTGCCGGCGGAGAACGATACACCAACAACACCTGGAGACGGGTGAAGAAAACTGTAACCGGTATGTTCAGGTCCTGAACTCCCCAACAGTTCATTATTGGTCGGCCCCTGTCCGGGTATTACAGGACAAAGCACATGACTTTTTTAATGGCCTGGAAAGGCTTTTCCCATAATCTCCTGTGCTATTCCACACGAGAACAAGCCTTGTGGGAGCTGGCCCTGCAAAAAATAGATTAGCCTCAAAAATCTCATGGTGACACAGCCCCGTGGTGTAGTGGCCAAGCATTCCGGACTTTGGATCCGTAGACGGCAGTTCGAATCTGCCCGGGGCTATGGGCGAGTATGGCAGTAAGGATTGTGGGAAGGAAGACATACGAAACAGTACTGGAGGAATCCTGCACTGTGGAGGAACTGCTGCGGAAGCTTAACCTCAGGGAGGAAGGCTACATATGCCTGAGGAACGGAGTGCCTGTCACCAGGCGGGACATCGTAAACCATGCCGATAATGTGACCTTGATGGAGATATTTTCAGGAGGACGCTGAAGGTATATTGCCATTATTCTTCGAGGGTTTCAAAGACGTATCTTTCTTGAGTAGAATTTGCCAAGAACCATATAGGCTGCATCTGACACGGCTGGATCAATGATCCTTGCTTCACCCTTTACCGGGTCAAGGTTCTTACCAATGTTTGCCCCGGAAAATGCCGAGGAAATCGCTGTCTCTATATCCCTTACGCCTGATAATGCGTCAACGCAGATCCTGTCATCGCTTACATACGGACCTCTGACAGATTTTCCGTCCTTCCATTTCATTATGAACGCCATGGAGTTTGGGGTGTCTACGGGAGGGCCAACATGCCTGGTTACAGCCGGAAGGACTGCGGTCTCAGTCTCAATCATTATTTCTATGGTGTTTCCCACATACAGTTCAGAATCCATGTAATGGAAGCCCATGTCCACAATGTGTTCAACAAGTATTTTCCTGGCCCTCTGCGCCTGGCTGTATATCACGTCATCCACAAGATCAGGTTTTGGAAGTGTGACGATCCTTATGCAGGTCCCCCGGTCCATATAGGGAAGCGGTTTGTCCTGCTGGGGCTTTGTGAAAAATGATGGTGAGGGACTGTGCAGATACAGCCTGCTCTCAATTTTCATTATGGAGAGATTCTCAAGGCTTATGGCTGCAGCAGCATTCCTTGAGGAATCTGTTGGGTCCTCTATGACCACAGGAGAACGGTACTTTGCCGCCAGCGGCGTTGCATCTGGAATTACCAGGCGCCCCTTCTGGGATGCAAACCTCTCCAGCACTTTCTGGAAGCTCCCGAGATTTATGACCAGGAGCTCGCATACGTATCCTGAAAAGCCCTGAACCCTGATTTCTGATCCGTAAACTCCTATTGATTTCATGAAAAGCTTCAGGGCAAGGACATCATTTCTTCTCTTTTCATCCAGGTGGGAGAGCACATATTCCGTATGGAGAGGTGTCCTGTCCACTGAACTGATTATCCTGGTGTTGCTTTCAATTCTGAAGCATGGGACAATGTCAATCTTTCTCCCCCTGATATGGCCGGAAACGTATGGGTGTTCAGCATATCTCTCAATACCATCAGGCAGCACTTCGTGACCGACCCTGAGGCCAATGGATTCCATCTGTCGTTCACTGAATTTCCTGTCAAATACAATAAAGATGTCTATGTCGGCATTCTTCAGGTTTGTGTGTTTTGCTGTGGACCCCACAAGTACTGGAGTGGCATTTATGCCATCCCTGTCCAGTATCTGTATTATGCCGGAAATGAGGGATTCAGCAATATCGCTGATCTCTCTTTTCTCATTATCGTCCGGGATATTTGGAAGCAGAATCTCCCTGAGATCAATCATTTCTGGAGCAGATCCAATATAGCCTTTGCCGGCTCTCCGTCAGCCTTTTTCAGGGCTTCAATGGCCTTTTCTCTCACAACAGACGCCTGTTCCATAACCAGCTTTATGTCCTCTTCGGGGAATGCCGGCCCGGAGGGTGTTGCACTTTCCGTCTTGGGAATCTCCTTCATGTTACCCATTATCTGGAAGGTTTTCTGCCCCTGTGCCTCTATAACCATAACCTGGGCATCACTTATCATGTAGTCCTTTGTTGTCCCCTTGAGTATAACCGTACGGACGTCGGGCATATCGGTTGATTTTATGCCCATCTGTGCCATCATTCTTTTCATTTCCCGTGAATTCATCTTTCCAGGTATCATATTATTTCACACCTCTCCAGCAATGTCTGATCTTCAATACTTCTGAACCGAATCCGTACAGATTGCGGTGCCAGCACTGGATGTTTTTCCGTTAACCTGTACAGCCTTTTAGTTCTGATGTTTTGGCGAATTATAACTTTTTGCCAGATTTTATTCAGACCTTGTGGACTTATCAACCCTGTGCCTGCTGATATTCTGGAATGCCATCATGGCAAGCAGCAGCGAAATTGCTGCCGGGAGGATAGCGACACCATAAAGCAGCCTGGGTGATGCAAGCCAGAACAGTGAGCCAAGTGCGGGGCCGATTATGCTTATTGGTATGGAGAGAAATCCCATTATTATGGGTGCACGTATCCTGTCGCCTTCCGGCATCATGGAGGATACTACATCTGATGACATGGAATCAGAGAATACCCACAGAAGAAGCGTGAAGTATCCAATTATGAAAATGACGCTTGAAGATATGAGAGAGAGCAGCAGCAGTGGAATTATGAGGAATATGGGCCTGAACATGTAGAATGTGTCCCTCACGAACTTCATGGGGATAAGTGCAGCACTCCTGTCCAGCAGGAAGGCTATGACGGAGAATGCTGCAAATATCAGAAATACCTCCTGTCTGTTTACGCCGTCATGAAGGCCCATGGCCGGAAGGAATACAGCCACTATGCATATGGAGAGATAAAGCAGGGACTGTATGGCTATGTATGGGATCATGATCTTTCTGTTGGTGATCATATCAAGTGATTTGATGGGCTCAAATGATGTCCTAATCATCTGGCGAATTGGCCTGGGTGATGGCGAAATGCTTGATCGTGTGCCGCTGGTGATGCGATACATCAGGGCCAGAAATCCAGCAAGAAGCGCTACTACGGACATAATGCCGTACAGTTCTCCAACACTGCCGCCAACGAATAAGGCTGCGAAAATCAGCACAATGAATATTCCAGTGTTTGGAATTATATCCTGGCTGTACATGTTCCTCATGGGTTCCATGTTTCTGAGACCTTTCGATCTGCTGGCATTCTTGGAAGACCTGTATGCCGCCACTGCTAATGAGAGAACCACGAATGCAAGTATGATTCCTCCAATGGTCTTAACTGTGAACAGAAGGCTCATGGATATCCCCGTAAGGAGAAGCCCCATTGTGGGAAGGAGATCACTCCTGGCTCTATCGCTGTAGAAGCGCAGAGGAAGCCTTATGAGAACCGCAGAAAGAACTGCGATAGAATAGATCAGCCCCAGGTAAAAGAGAGGTATATGATTCTCGCGGAGGAAGAACGGAAGCGATATCCAGATGAATGATGTAAATCCAGATATTAGAAATGAAGTGCCCATTCTGATGGCGTCATCAATCCTGATGTTCCGGAACATATCGCCGAAGGTTTCCTCTGACAAGTAAATCTCTAGCTATAATCTATACTATGTTATTTATACTTCTTGCCTTTGAACACGAAATTTACGATCACTCGGAGAATGAAAAGTAAGTCCTCCAGAATCTGGTTTCAAAACGATAGCATTGCCTGATAGCAGGCGAAAGAACTTCACGTCCTTTCAACCGGCTTATGAGCCTTGCACAAGACGCGATATTAACTTCTTCCCCGATATGTATCAAGGAAGGATGGAGTGTCCAGACGATTTACGTCCCAAGAAAGACCTGGTTCAATAAGATCAAGTATTTGTTTCAGGGTCAGGTAGAATGTGCTTCCGTTCCCAATGTGAAATATTATATAAACTGAGACCATAAGCTGTCAAGCCGTGATAGCTCAGTAGGGAGAGCGCCAGACTGAAGATCTGGAGGTCGCTGGTTCAATCCCGGCTCACGGCA
>DAJC01000033.1 GCA_002498845.1 Thermoplasmatales archaeon UBA509
AATCCAGTTAGGATTGAAAGCACTTAGGGCAGATTCCCTTCTCAACACACTCAGGAATTGCAGTTAATCCAGTTAGGATTGAAAGATATATGCGGGATTACTACAAAAAGAAAAAAGAAGAATTGCAGTTAATCCAGTTAGGATTGAAAGAATTTACAAAAACAGGAACAATTGCAAACGATGAAAATTGCAGTTAATCCAGTTAGGATTGAAAGAGAATTACTGGGCTCCGTTTCTGATAGACAACAGGTATTGCAGTTAATCCAGTTAGGATTGAAAGAGCGGAGAGTCTTGCTAAGGAACCTGAAAAGAGAGGATTGCAGTTAATCCAGTTAGGATTGAAAGCCGTACTGGTTCTGGCCGAGATTCAGGATTATATGAATTGCAGTTAATCCAGTTAGGATTGAAAGACAACGTATGCGCCCAGCAGATAGCCAAGTATGACAATTGCAGTTAATCCAGTTAGGATTGAAAGTTGGACACTCACCTTCACTTCCGCAAGGTCTTCGAAATTGCAGTTAATCCAGTTAGGATTGAAAGTGACTTCCAAGCAGTATATCTCTTACGTGGAATCTCATTGCAGTTAATCCAGTTAGGATTGAAAGGTCAACATCTGTTACCACCATCTGAGACCTGTAGTAATTGCAGTTAATCCAGTTAGGATTGAAAGAATGATTTGAATGATTGAGCAATTGAAATAAGATAAATTGCAGTTAATCCAGTTAGGATTGAAAGTATTTTATAAAAACTACAGGTTCAAGCAAACAACTGATTGCAGTTAATCCAGTTAGGATTGAAAGAAAACAATCAGAAAGGCCTTACGTGGCATGAAAAAGATTGCAGTTAATCCAGTTAGGATTGAAAGTAGTGTTCGTTGGAGCCATAGCGGGAATGCCAAGAAATTGCAGTTAATCCAGTTAGGATTGAAAGTCGATCCAAGAGGACCGAGCTCAGGGATAACCAGGGATTGCAGTTAATCCAGTTAGGATTGAAAGGGATTATGACACCAGTTGTATGCGCCATTTATGGCAATTGCAGTTAATCCAGTTAGGATTGAAAGATATGCAGGAGAGGCCAAACCAAGGAAATAACGAGAGATTGCAGTTAATCCAGTTAGGATTGAAAGTATCGATATTCTGCCTGTTCAGGTACTCCAGATATAGATTGCAGTTAATCCAGTTAGGATTGAAAGGGCTTGAAAAGAACCAAGCCTTCCGGATCGGGAAAAATTGCAGTTAATCCAGTTAGGATTGAAAGTCTTCCTGGGGCTGTTCCCATGATCCTCCCCAAACTATTGCAGTTAATCCAGTTAGGATTGAAAGTCATAATAGGATTCTTTGTCCTTGACAGGCTGGGAAATTGCAGTTAATCCAGTTAGGATTAAGAGACAAGATTCATTGCAGTCTTTCCCTTGTGCATATCCAATGGATCTGCTCCAGCAGAATTTGGAACACTTTTCCTCAATTATCATCCAGTGTCACCTCAATTTCTTTCTTCTCGAATCTTTCCCTGAATGCCGGATCATCCAGGAACTTCCTCCTGAATTCCCTTGGAGGAAGATAATCAATGGATGAATGCGGCCTGCATTCGTTGTAATCAGAGAATGCCTTTCCTATCTCCATGGAAGCATCATGGAAGTCCTTGAATTCATTAGGCCAGATGTAGTCTGTCTTTATTGAGCTGTGAAACGACTCAATGTTTCCATTGTCCTCCGGAGTGTGTTTTTGTATTTATTCAAGCTTGATCTCCGGTAACTTCATGGCATTTCTGAACTCGTGCGATATGTACTGTGGACCGTTATCTGTTCTGAGCACCAGACCTTTGGGAACTGTTCCGTTGAATGCCATCAGGACAGCATTATCCACGGATCTGATGGCAACCCTTGCCATGCAGGATCTGGAAAAATGGTATCCCTGCCACTCTTTTGTGAAGCAGTCCTTGACGCACATCAGATATGTCATTTCTGATTCGATGGGAATGTAAGTGATATCGGTTTCCCAGAGCTGATCCGGACCATGTGGATGGAACAGGTTCCTGGACTTTGTTCTACCCCTGTGTCTTGAGGCAGGAAGGGTTAGATTACTGTCATTCAGCACCTTCCTCACTGTCTTCTGGTTCACCCTTGTACCTTGATTCCTCAGTATTGCCCATACTCTCCTGTATCCATAGGTTGGCCTTTCCGATGCAATATCCTTGATCCTTTCCTTTGTGGAAGGATCAAGCCTCTGAACGTCCCTCTTCCCGGGTCTGTAATAATATCCGGACAGCGAGATTCCGGATATTCTTGAGATCTCCCTGAGAGGTACCTGATCCTTCAGATCATCAAGGACAATCATCTTGGCCTCCCTTGGAGCCTTTTTTTAAAAGCGTCTATCACAAGGCTCTGGCCTCCTATGATCTTCTTCAGATCCTCGATCTCCTCGTCTCTCGAATCGGAATTTCTTCTCTGAGCCAGTGCTGACTTGCCGCCCTGGATGAACTGTTTCCTCCACTTGCTCAGCTGTACGGGATATATGCCATGCCTCCGGCATATCTCAGCCTGTGTCACGTTCCCGGAGAAGGATTCCATGACTATCTGGAACTTCTCTTCCGCTGAATATTTGAACTTCATGAAGAGACCTCCATGTTCTGGAAAACCGCTTTTCGCATGCTCTTTATGTATCTGTTCTTCTCCATAACATTATTATCATGGTGTTCCAGTTCTGTGATGGTTCTGATCACCCTCCATAACAGTTTTTAATGGGCTACCAATAGTATCTAAATGGATACGGATCTTCAAGTTAAAGCAAAACAGTTGTGGAAAGAGGGAAATGAACTGATGGATGTTGATAATTATTCAGAGGCCCATAAGAAGTATTTGAAAGCGTTGAAGATAAATCCGAATTACTGCGATGCCATGTTTAACATTTCACTTGCCAAATTCCTTATGCATGATCTATCCGGAGCATTAGAAATGCTCAGGAAACTTGAGAAGATAGAACAAAACAGAATTGACATATTCTTGGTGCACGGAAGAATAGCATCGGAATACATCAAACTCCTCGCGGAGGAACAAAGAAAATGCGTGTTTGCCGCTATTGGTATTGATCCAAATAACAAGGGCATTACGGATCTAGTTGCAGATATAAATTCAAAAATCGCATTAATCGAGGCATCCTTTGGCTCATTAGGAGAAAAATTACAAGGGAACGGTGAGGTCTACAGAACCAAGAATCAAGATGAAAATAAGCTTACCGTTGAAAGGGAAGAAGTTACGAGAAATATGCTCAGGAAAAGTTCTGTTAATCTTGGTAGTGTAGTGGGAATGCAACATGCCAAGAAGGTGCTGAATGATGAGTTCAGGTTGCTAAGGGCTTCGGAAAGTGGCAAATATGGAAATATGTTCCAGAACACCGGAATTATTCTCTACGGACCTCCTGGTGTTGGCAAGACAAGACTTGTTTTGGCTTTTGCCGGTCAACACAATCTCCCTGTTTATACTGTGAGAATTAATGAGGTACTGGATATGTGGACGGGAAACAGCGAAAAGAATCTGCAAAAAATTTTCGATGCTGCAATAAGAGATCCGCCTTCGTTAATTGTTATAGATGAGATCGATGCACTGGGTAGAGAGAGGCTCTCACGAGACGGCAGTGATAGGACTCTTGTAAATCAGTTTATAGTTTCTATGGATCGACTCAGAGAGGAGGGAAAGGGAGTTATGGTGATGGGAACTACCAATAGACCATTCGACGTTGATCAGGCTTTAAGAAGAGGGGGGAGATTCCAGACAGAGATATATGTACAGCCTCCTGACTTTCGTGATCGTGTTGAATTATTTTCATTTTTCCTCTCAGAATTTGAGCTATCCCATGACAACGAGGCGATGGAAATTCTTGCAAGGGAGACCGAATTATACACACCGGCAGATATAGAAAAAATATGCAGAGAAGTTCTATTGAATTATGTAATAGACAATCCAGAATCTATAAAACCGGAGATTACGTTAAATAATGTTTTATCCACCATTATGGGTTATAGGGCAGGAGGTAGGACAGTCAAACTTTGGTATGAGAGACTCAAAGAGAGTATGGGAAAGGACTGGTTTGATTTTGAATACCCTGAACTTGCTGAAGATGTTATGAAGTTTTCTAAAGTTTGACATTGTCAAGATTTAGTTGATAATTCCCATAAAACGCAGCAGAGACCGAAAACATGAAATATGATGCAGATATTCTATTACATGCGACTGAGGAAGGCACCATACACTGAGTTCAGGAGAGTTTCAACCTCCCTTGACGATTATGCCTCAGTGGATTCTTCACCCGTCTTTCTTGTCAATAACATTCCCATGATGGACGTGGAGCTGAAGGAGAATGATCTCATCAGCTTCATGAATCCCATGTGCCCGCAATGCCGTTCAAGGAATGTGGTGAGGAACGGCACATGCCTCAGGACAATGGAGACAGGAACAGTGTTCAGGATTCAGAGATATATCTGCAGGGACTGCAGATATTCATTTGTTGCACGTCCTCCGAACTATGGATACGGAAAGCATTATCCTGACCAGGTGAGGAAGAAGAGTGTCAAAACCAGAGTTAAAACATCCCTGAGGAAGGCCGCAGACCTCTTCAGGATCATAGGTAATGTGATCATATCCCATGAAACCATCAGGAAATATGTCCCGTCTCCCCCTGAACAAATCATGGAATCGTCAGGATATTTCGTTTACGATGAGCAGTACGCACACATTGACGGCATTGAGAAATACAGGGCACTCCTGAAGGATTCACAGACAGGAGACTTTGTGGAGGAGATACTGGACGATCTGAAGGAGGAGACGCTTGCCAACTTCTTTGTCAGGGCACTCTCGAGATTCTCCATCCCAAAAGAGATATTCATCACCACGGACGGATACCATTATGGATCCGTCCTGAGAATGGTCTCGGAAAGACTGAATATGCGCATCAGAAGACAGAGGTGCCTCTTCCATATTGAGAAGGATCTTGCGCACAGGATATCCGATGCGCACAAAGAAGAGGAACTTGACATGGCAAGGAGGCTGATCAAATACATGTTCTTCCAGAATGAAGCAAACCTGAATAAGCTCGGAAAGAACAGGGATGCTGTCATGAAGATCACCGAAGGAAGGAATGAGAAGGAGATCGTTGATATCATGCTCTCACTGATCAGGGATCTGTACTCCGGCGATACCATAATCAGGGATTTCCTTTCTTTCCTGAAAGAACACAGGAAAGAGGTCTTTCTCTATCTGGAGGACAGCAGTGTCGAGAAGACCTCAGACAAGGCGGAACAGCACTTCTCAATAATGTCATGGTTATTGAAACACAGGTTCAAGACAAAGGATGGCCTGCTGAGGACATCATACTGGTATCACCGGTACTTATCAACGGGAAGTTGACAATGTCTAAAGTTTAAGGTTATTTAAGTGAATCTTTAATAATTTATTGAGGAATTGGAAAAAGCAGTGATTTATCATTTAGCAAAATTAAAATCCTTATTGTATTGTGAGGCAACTGGATGGCCCTATAAATGACAATAGACCTGGAACAGCTCAGAACATTCTGTGATCTCTACCTGACCAAGAATTTTACAAGAACAGCATCCAACCTTGGTATTACAGAATCGACTGTCAGCTATAGAATCAAGGAAATAGAGAAATTCTTTGGGCAGAAACTCTTCAACAGGCGGTCAAACAAGACAGTAGAAACGACTGAGTTTGGTAACTCATTCTTTGCAGACGCCAAGGAAATAATTTCAATGATTGAAAAATACAAGGAAGTAGGGGAAAAGGGAGAGATGATGGGGACCATAAAAGTCTCGGCGGGTGAAATAGGTGGGGTATTTCTACTTCCTCCCATAATAAGGGCGTTTGAAACCAAGTTCAGGAAAATAAAAATAAAGATTGAGATAATAAACTCGCTAAGCACCCTGAAAAAACTCAGCGAAGCTGAATGCGATCTTGGAGTTACGGCAAGTGTTGACTTTCAGCCAAACCCATATTTGCGAAACGTACAGGTTCACAAGCTTCTAAGGCTAACCTATGGAGTTATTACCCCGGTCAATCACCCTCTCGCTGACAGGGAATCAATCAGCGTAACAGAACTCATGGGGCTTCCATATATTTCCAGGGACCAGAGTTCCGGTTCACAAAGGGAGATCCTGAAGATTCTATCGGAGAGGGGAATTCGGGAAAGTGACCTGAATGTTGTCTGGAGATTTGATAATTCTTCATCTGTGATAAACGCTGTTGCGGAGGGCCTTGGGCTATCAATAGTAAGCAGGATTCAGGCATCGAAATACGTACAGGGAGGCCTCATAAGGTTCATTCCCATTGATACAAATGTTGAGTCGTACCTGAATCTTCTTGACGTATGGAAAGGTTCAAACCAGTTGGTGAATGCCTTCATCAGTTTCATAGAGTATTACGTGGCAACTTTCACAATGCTGTTCTAATGGTCCAGTATGATATTTGCAGTGAACCTCATGAAGTTCCAGTTTCACCTGCAGTCCTTTATTGCGTACTTAGAAGACCTTTTATCATCTTCCGAAATATTTATTTTACATCCTATCAGCCATTAGTCTGAGGACTCCTGTCTCCAGTTATAGATCTTGTTGACCTTGAACAGGCCAGGGGCAGGCCATCTGCCTGAAAGCGGAATAACCTTATCCAGAAAGGGAGCAGATGTATATAACTGTCAGTTTAATCTCATTTTAGTGGCATATCTCTGCGTTGCTTGAATTATATTTGGTCCACTTGTTTGGTTGAAGCTTTGTAACTGTTTATAGGTTCATTTAGTGTATTATATGATGCAAAATTTCTATTGATATGTCAATTGCACAAAATTCTTATATTGATACCTTATGGCTTTCTCGATGGAAACTTCAGATAGCACTAAAAGAGTTGGTGTAGGAGCGAGACTCGATCGCCTGCCGAGCAGTAACCTGCAACGCCTATTCATAAGTCAGCTCGGGATTGGTGTATGGTTTGACCTCTTTATCCTTTTCACTGGGGGTCCCCTGGCACTGCCCATTGCAAAAACATTAAACGTAAGCAAAGCTACGGCGACATTCTATGTTGCTGCATTCCCATTCATTGGGGCCTTTTTTGGATCTATAATTTATGGTATCCTTGGCGATCGGTACGGCAGGAGAATAACTTTCCTGACAAGTCTTCTGGGATTCGGCGTATTTTCAATCATCAGCGCCTTCTCAACGAATATCTACGAACTTGGAATACTGCGCTTCGTATCTTACCTGAGCGTTGGCGGGGAAATTGCCATTGTTGACACGTACGTGAGTGAATTCATAACAAGAAAAGGTAGGGGAAACTGGCTATCATGGATGTACACCCTGGCGTGGACATCCTCTCCTGTGGGGGCGCTTCTGGTTTATCTGTTCGCACCAGTAAACTATGTGCTTCCAGGCTGGAGGTGGGTGCTGCTCATAAGTGGAATAGGGGGAATTGCAGCCTGGCTTTACAGATTCAGGCTCTATGAGTCCCCGAGGTGGCTGGAAAGCCATGGCAAAGTCAAGGAGGCCGACGAAACCATGGACAAGATTGAGGAGAGAGTGATGAAAATGAACAAGATTTCCACTCTTCCTCCAGCTGAGTATGTGCCATATACTACAAAAGAGGATAAAATGCCTCTCAGTGATCTCTTTAAGGGAGAATACAAGGCAAGGACCGTCATGATATGGATACTTCAGTTCCTTCAGGGAGGAATGAGTTTCATCATCGGCACACTTGCACCGCTTGTGCTTGTAGCAGCCGGCTTCACGATAATACATAGCCTTCTTTTCACGGTTGTAATAGATACCGGCTATGTCCTTGGCTCACTTGTGGCATCATTCGTGCTTGACAGGTATGACAGAAAGGCTGAGATCATAGTGTTCGCTCTGCTTCTGGGCCTGGATGGCTTCGCCTTCTCCCTGATCCACATAGTCGGACTGATACTGTTCTTCGGCACAGCGTATACGTTCCTGGACAACTTCTTCAACAATTCCTGGCACATATACCAGGCGGAAATTTACCCCACAAGAGCCAGGACAACCGGAACAGGCGCAGCTTTCTCTCTAAGCAGGATAGGCACATTCATATTCCTTTCAACCTTTGTTGTTCTACTGGATGCATATGGTGCGGTACCAGTATTCTCAATAAACTTCTTGTTTGGAATTATAATAGCTGCAGTCGTATTTATCCTCGGGCCAAAGACAACAGGAAAGATACTTGAACTGATTTCCAAGTGATTTCCTTAAATTTTTCTTTTTTGATTTTAATTATTTTTTTAATATGATATGGGTAAACTCGTTCATTCCTGCAAAGTCATCCTGATATGGTGGCTCCCATGCTTCTCCAAGATTGCTTGACTTTCAATGAGATAAATATAAAAGATAATGGTTATGGGCGCTTTTGAAAATTTTTTCCCGGTTATCAGCCACGATATGTAAGGGAGATGGTGAAGCTTTTACTCAAATATCTCCACAATTTCAGAAATGTCGCTTTTTTTCTGGAAATCACGCAAATAATTCCAGATCTCCACTGCAACATCTTTCCCAGTAACCGGTTCGACGAGGTGTGAGAACTTGAGGTGAACATCGTTTTCATCCAGATGCTTTGATGGTGTTTCCGGGCCACGATTCAGGTCAACAGTCTCGGTTTTTCCATTTTTGTACTTAACTTCTATTAGTGTCTGGCCTCTGTTTATGTTCTCATCTGAATGCACTTTAATTTTCCTCCTGATCTCAAGGATTTTTCGATCGCTGACAGCCTTATCGGAGAAATGTTCCGGATAGAGGGGGCCATAAACAAGAGCTGCGGCAATGGCGTGTGTAACACTGAATTTTGATTCCAGACCTGTGTTTGGCTCCATTATACCGGTAAGTACCAGCACGACTGGGTTGACATGAACATCCACCCTGTCAACATCCTCAAAGGCAATATTTTTCTCCCTCATCCTTATGGCAGCGTCTATTCCCGGGTGTAAGACAACGCCGCAAGGATAGGGCTTGAGATAATTGTCAAGTACATGCCATTTTTTGCTAAGGTCCTTTGTAACGAGGTCAATTTCACTTGATCCGGATAGGGAGGCTGCGAATGTCTTCAGGATATTCTTTGAAACAGTTACACCATTTCTGGAGGCTATTGCACACATTATTCCCTCGGCAGCTGACCTTCCAACCTGAAAACTCTTTGTAACTGTTCCCCTGTTGGAAAGAAATCCGGTTGCCACAGTGAGCCCCTGGAGGAAGGATGATGAAATCTCTTCTCCTGTGGAATGAAACATGATTGATGCAGCAGTGCCGGCTGCAGACGTTCCATAGAGGGAAGTGTTGTGCCAGTCTGAATACCTTTCGTCCAGTCCGACTCCAAGTGCAAGCCTGATTGCAACTTCCATTCCGATGGCCGAGGAATAGATTACTTCCGACCCTGATCCGGAATTTTCAATCCCCACCGCCAGGGAGCTTGGAATTACCGGTGCACTGGGGTGAACAATTGATCCCAGGTGTGTATCGTCAAAGTCCAGCAGGTGGGAAAGGCTTGAATTCGCCCAGGTCGAGCTTATTAACCCGGATTTTTTTGCTGAGCCAAAGATAGGATAGTTTCCCATTTGAATTTCCTGACAGGAATCTATAATATTTTTAGACTGTGGATATGCATTGGCCCCTATTGTCACTGCAAAAAAATTCAGCACTGCCAGTCTTGTTCTCTCCTTTACTTCATCCGGTATTGTGGAAAAGCTGTTGCTCGATGCGAATTCACCGATGTCATCAGATTGCATCCTTTAGAATATTGCTTCAATATTTAATTCTTATCCTGAAATTGAGCTAATTTTTAGATTACGAATTCCGGCTAAACACTGCAAAAACTCTGAACAATATTTCATTTTTCTTGGGCAAGCGTACTTCTGCATCAGGATAAGCGATTGATTTATTTTCAGGAGTTACGCGTTCCGGTTTAAGTCTAATGCCCGACTTTCAATTTCATTGATTTTATAGTGCCTAATAAATGATCAACTCAACCAGGAATTTCAACGGATTTATCAGGCATAGTTTGTGATATATCACTGTCGAAAAGCAAATCCTGTGTTTTACAGGTAAATGGGGGCTTCCTCAGAAGTAAATGATAATAGCAGCTCATGCATCAGCATCTCATGGATGTAATGATACTTGAAGGTGATGGTATTGGGCCTGAAATAATGTCAAGTTCCCTGAAAATAATGGATATCCTGAGAGAAAATTATGATCTTAAGGTAAATCCAGTAAGATATGACATAGGGGCAAAAACGGCAGATGAGGGGAAGTGGACCCTTGAAAAGATTCTGGAAGTAGCGGATCCATACAAAGCCATCCTGAAGGCCCCAATGGGAGATCCAAAACTTGTGGGAGAATCGGGTACAGAGAAGGGGCTGGATATCATCCTGGGCCTGAGATTCCATTTTGACCTGTATGCCAACGTTCGGCCTGTAAGACTTCTCCCAGGCATAACGTCTATCCTGCGGGGAATCGACGACAAAAATTCAATCGATTACACAATAGTCAGGGAGAACAGCGAGGGACTCTATTCAAGCCATTTCGGCGGAATGGTACTGAGGGATTCAGTGGCCATAGACAACCAGATCGTCACCAGGGAAGGTACGGAGAGAATAGTAGACATGGCATTCCAGCTTGCAGAGAAAAGCAAGGGCGCCCTTTCCGATGGCAAGAGGTCAGTGACTTGTGTCGACAAGAGCAATGTGCTGAAATCCTTTGCATTCTTCCGGAAGGTTTTCGATGAGGTTGCTGGGAAACACCCTGACGTTGAAAAGCAATATATGTATGGGGACGCAATGACACAGTACATGCTCCTGCATCCCAGGAACCTGAACGTTATTGTGACAGAAAATATGTTCGGGGATATATTATCTGACCTTGGAGCGTCAACTGTTGGTGGACTCGGGTTCGCCTACAGCGCAAATCTATCCACGAAAAAAGGCATGTTTGAGCCGGTGCATGGCAGCGCTGTGGACATCGCTGGAAAAGGTATTGCGAATCCAATTGCCATGATACTCTCAATGGGCATGATGATTGACTGGCTTGGATTCAGCAAGGCCCGGCTGGCACTTGAAGAAGCTATGTTTTCCGCCATAAGGAAAGGCACGAAAACGCCGGACATGGGTGGAAACGCAAGAACAGAGGCATTCACTGGACAAATAATTTCGGAGCTGCTGCACAGCTCTTAATTTTCTGAAGGGTGGACGCTTGCAGCGGTTCCAGAATCCAGGAGAGTGATCCCCTGTTGCATATCCTTTACAATCAGTACTGGGGGGCTTAATTGTCTAGAATCTGGATACTATTTAACAGGTTATTTTATGTGTCCGCTTTGCATAGGCAAGAACTTCGGCCCCAATATCTGTAATCTTTTCATATCTGTCAACCAGTCCATAGCTCTCAAGCAGGAGGAGTGTTTCCGGATTTTCCTCAATTTTTCCCTTCCTGCAAAATACGGCGATGGCCTCAGGGCCAACAAATTTCAGGTAGTTCTGTGGGGTTGCCATCTTCAGAACAATATCCCCTCTCCTGTTGATCTGGAAATATGTGTGGTGCTTGTGAACCTCTGCGCTTTTCTTCAGTTTTGCAGCCGTCCTCTTGATGGATGTGTTCCCATACGTGTCAAGAAGCCCCAGGGTCCTCAGCCGTAACAGATATTCCGTCACTCTTATCTGCGGTATATCCGTGTACCTAGTCGTGTTTTTTGCATAATCAACCTTGGCGGTATGCATGTGCCTCAGCACCTTCAGCATCTCGTGAGAGGAAAGAACCTCCCTCAGCACTTCATCTGAAATGTTGTCATTCTCCATACTGCTCGACACGGCATCAGCACCCATGTGATCATATCTTATATACTCGCCCTCCGTACCTGTACGGGTCGGAAAGGGGCAAGAGAATTCAAAGCGTCAGCAGCATATAGGCAATGAGCAGTACTGCAACAAGGAGTATTATGATGCCCGCAGCAACCTCCAGCCCCGTTGAAGGAACAAAATTACCCTCTTCAATACTTTTCCTGTTCCTCACAAAACTTCTGAGTGCCATGATCTCAAGAAAACCGCCTGCTATGACAAGAACTATGCCTATGGCAGAAGACCTTCCATAGGAGGATGTGGGTGCATTTCTATCAAGTTCCTTGATGATAATTCCAAACTTCGCCACAACAAAGCCCAGGGCCATGACTGCAATCCCAGTCCTGAGCCATGCCAGATAGGTGCGTTCGTTTGCCATATGGTCTGTTATCTTTGACTGATCGCTTCCATCCTTCGTGAGGGGATCATAGCCCGGAATGTATTTAATCATAATGCTGGCTATCACTGCACATCAGTATTTTCTGTGTCAATGTGCTAAATTTACGGTATAACATGCACTTTCTTTCTGTTGAGATTGCTTTTATACCGTTCAAACATAACTGGGAGTGGACATACAGGTCTCAGAGCTGTCCAAGGTTTATTCCGGTAATGTCACCGCCCTGAATGGCGTAAGTTTTCATATTGATCACAACGGGATTTTTGCCCTTATAGGAAAGAATGGGGCCGGGAAGACAACTCTGGTAAGGATTCTGTCCACACAGCTGATGCCTACTTCCGGAATGGCCTTCATCAACGGAATTGATGTGGTACGGAATGCACGCGACGTGAGGGAGACAATTGCGGCAGTTCCACAGGAGGCCAGGGCTGTACCGTGGATGACACCGGTACAGACAATAACGTCATACCTGATGTGGCGTGGCTATACACACTCAGAATCAAGGATCATGGCACGAGATGTTCTCCGCAGCCTTGGTCTCGAGGGCCAGGAAAATGTGAAGAACAGGAGTCTTTCAGGAGGGCAGAAGAGGAAAGTGCTGGTTGCAACGGCACTTGCCAGTGAGGCGACGGTCATTTTCATGGATGAGCCCACGACAGGGCTGGACTTTATTTCCAGGAAAGAGTTATGGGAGGTTCTTGCTGGCATGAAGAAAGACAGGCTCATAATTCTGACAACTCACTATCTTGAGGAGGCTGAGCAGCTTGGGGACAGAATCGGGATCATTGACCGTGGAAGAATGGTAGGCCTGGGCACACTGGATGACCTTCGTGGATTGACAAGATATCCGCTCAGCCTGAAAATATTTGCCCGAAGCCTTGATATGCCGAAGATCGCAGGTCAGGTAAGGAGACTTGATGATGGCGAGATCCAGGTCCTGACAACAGAAGAAGAGGCCTACGGCATAGTGACATCACTTCTTGCCAGCCATATCAGGTTCAATGTGCAGGAAATATCCCTCAATACAATTTTCGAATCACTGGTTCAGGGGGGAGTAAATGGCGAATAGGAATGTCGGGAGCCAGATATATGCCTCTATTCTTGTTAATTCAATATATGCAATGGTGAATTATCCAGTTACCCTGATTAATACTCTCCTGGCTCCGCTATCAATACTGGCAGTTGTGACATTCGCAAGCCATGGAACATTACTTCCGGTGGCTGCAGAGGGGGCGCTCATAATGAACATGGTTTCAAGCGGGACATCAATGCAGGGAGACCTGTCCCACCTGAAGAACGACATGAGGCTCCAGGACATGGTTGTAAGCTCTCCAACGGGTCCGGGCATTTACATAACGGGAATGGCTCTTTCGGAGATTGTATATTCCATACCGACACTGGCAGTGCTGGTCGTGTTCAACATACTCTTCGTCCATCTCACTGCACTCGGGTCAGTGGTTCTTTTCCTGGACATGGCAACAATATTCACATTTTCCGTGTCACTGGGCTTCCTTCTCTCCACGCTTTCATCGGACATCGTGCAGAGCTGGGCGTTTTCAGGTATACTTTCACCCATACTTACCACAATTCCGCCAGTCTACTATCCCATATCATACATACCGCTCCCCTTCAGGTATCTTGCCTATATATCACCAACGACATATTCCGCACAGATTGCCCAGAACGCAGCCCACTTCATATCTATCACACCCCAGCTTGAAGCGGTCTACTGGGCAGTTCTCCTGTCCCTGACGGGAGTACTTAGCTACCTCGCACTGAAAAGATCAAGGTGGAGAGATGTCTGAAATCTGATCACACTTCTCCCTTCTCAGGATTATCCAGCAATCCATCCTAAGATTAATCAGTAACGTCATGCTCATGCAGCATATGCCATCCGACTCACCCACCAGGAATCAGTTAAATTTCATAAGCAGGCTTCTGGCAGAGAATCCGGGCAGGAAAAGCTTCATGGAAAAATTCCTGACAGAGACAGGAAAAAGGTCTGCTGAAGAACTCAGTGTTCCCGAAGCCTCAAGGCTCATTGACGAACTGCGAAAGATAGTCCCGAAGGGGGAGGAGGGCAAGGCGACGGGAAAACCCCTTGCAACGGGGAAACAGATCGCATTTCTCACAAACCTGCAGAACTCCGAGCAGAGAATTGCCGCTGCCAGGGAATTCCTGAAAGCACATGGAAAAGATTCCCTGAACCTTCTGAACATGGATGAAGCATCGGAACTCATAGAGAAGCTCAAATCAATGGCGACAGAGAAGGGTGCAGACAACTCTGGCATACCTGTCAGCCAGAAACAGATAAAATTCATCGAGAGCCTCCAGAGGTCAGACGACAAGAAGGAGATTGCACGGCTCTTCATGGTCAAACTGAAAAAGAAAACTGTGGATGAGCTGAACCGAAAAGAAGCCAGCCAGCTCATCGACCTGTTGAAGTGACGCACACCATCAGGTTCTCCGGCGCATCAGACCATAAACAGCCACGGATCCAATGGCAACTCCACCAATCAGTGACAGGGCAATATAAACAGCCTGGTCAGCTCCAGCCGATGTTTTAACAAATGTAACTGCCACAGTGCCATTGCCGTTATCTATGTATAGGTATCCAGACTGTACTGCCCGGTATCCGGCAACAGGAACTATTGAATAGGAATAATTGCCGTTCTCAAAGCCATATATTGCCATTGTGCTGTTTGTTGTTGAAAATGTCTGCTGACCTATCTGGATTTTCCACACTGTCCCGCCCGCCAGTCCACTCTCTGAAAAGATTACGGTGAAATTGCCTGATATGCTGGTTGGAAGTCTGCTGTATGTGAGGGTAGCGGTTCCCGGGCTGTAAAGTGGACCAATATCGAGCGGTGAAGAATAATATCCTGAAACTGACTGGGGAATGATCTCATACTCCTGACCCGCAGGGAGGAACATGGAAATGTTGTCCGAGGCCAGCTCAAACCCTTCACCTGCGGCTGGAACGGAAAAGCCCCACTGAGTGCCGGCCGGGAGACCCCGCTCAGTAACAGTCAGATTCACGTACTCTTCATACCTGAGAGTAATGTTCATCACAGGTCCAAGAGCCTGGAAGGAACCGTCGGTGAGAAGAAGCTTCCCCATGTAGGTTGACGGCACAAATTCTACCTGGGGGCTGACAAGTGAAAATCCTGAAAGAAAATACGTTCCATTGGGCAGGTACACTGTATACTGCTGTCCATAACTTATGTTGTAGATGGCATTGTTTATGTCAAAATATGTTTCAGTGCTGGCTGGAAGCCCGGCGGCTGTAATGTTGGTGGCATAGGAAGGCAGGGTCAGAGGGTTATAACTGTAGCCATCATTCATGCTTCCATTGAAAATTCCCTGGCCATTGAAAACAAAGCCGACCCCGGACCCGTTGTACGGCACGGTTCCATTTCCAAAGTAGTTGTAGAAGTAATTTCCACCCTGGTATGATGTGTTAAGGATGCTTCCGGAGAGGGTCACGCCGTTGAAGTGTGCAAGTTTGCTGGAGCTTTCCCTTGTAATGTTGAATCTGTCGGTGTAAGTGGCATTCCCGCCATTGTAAATATTGGCTCCCCTTCCGCTTATGCTCACAAGTGGAATTGTGGACGTGAACGCATTGTTGTAAATTGTGTTCCCGGAGCTTTCAACAACAAGGCCAATGGGAGCGTATCCGTAATAGTCACCCGCATAGACATAGGGGTAGTTTGAGAATGTGTTATTCCACACATAGTTATCAGATATGGTGGAGTTCTGGTTATAGATGAGGATACCTGATCCCTGGCTCTCCACGCTGTTCCTTTCAATTAAGGAGTGGGTGGTGTTCCACAGCATAAGGGAAGCGACAGGCGGTACATTGTCCCGTGTGAAATTATTGTACACTACTGTGCTGAACCATCCCGAGATAGTTGAATTTGAAATTGTTACATTTGATGCTGCATAGAACACCTCAGGGAGGAAATTCACCGTGGACACATCAAATTCCTGTGTGAGGGAAGCAAGGTCAGTTAGTGGTAGTGAAATCTCAAATGGCGAATTTCCCTGAGTAGTGCGGAATCCGTTGTAGAGCGTATAATTTGTTGTGTTGGTTTGGATGATGCCATAGAAGACCGGGTACAGATAATCATTCACCCTGCTGAAGACAGGACTGAGCTGTGCCTGAGCTGGGATGCCATTTGCCGCAAGTTCCAGTGGCCCAGGTATCTGGAATGGGCTAGAGGCAGTGCCATTGCCAGCATAACTGAGGTTTCTTAACTGAGCATTGCTGAACGAATACAGCGGTGTGTATATTCCTCTTGAGAAATTAAGTTCCAGTGAGATGGTTCCAGCTTTGTACGCTCGCCCAGAGGACAGATTAACGTCATTCACAAAGGATGGATTGTGGTAGCTCAGGAGGAATTCCATGGAATAATTTCCCGGAGAGATATGGTAATCGAAATTGCCGTCTGTGCCAGCTGGAGCCCACTGTGCAGTGGCGTTATCCATCACTCCGGAATCACTCACCATAGCAAAGGCGTTTGAAGGGCCTACCGTGCCCTGGATAGAAACCATACCTGGATTATTGGAAATGTTCCAGAGTCCCTCCACAAAGGATGGCCCTGATGAAAGGTATGCAGTGTGGTTGGAATAGTACATGCCTATGCCTGAGGATGTTTCTCCAGTCTCGGAACCTGCGTTGTATGCTGATCCCACGGGGGTATATCTCCCGGAACTGTTACGGTAATCCAGGGACATGCTTCCGCTTATGTTGTAGAAGTCTGCGGTTGATCCGCCGCCCGGACCGCCGATTATGAACTCTGCATCCATTGGTATGAATCCTGTGCCTGTAAGGTGGCTTCCGCTCACCTGGAAATCTGCTGAAGGAATGGGTCCGGAACCGGGAGAGGAGGAGTTGAACTGCACCTGGTCATAACTCCCGCTTTTGCTGATCAATGTCCCGTTCTCAAGCCTGCCGGAAATTGAGTAATTGAAGAAGACAGTGTTCCTGTTGCCAAGTGTGGTGGTATTGAGGTAAAGGCTCAGAGTGAATGGCGGCTTGATATGCAGTGTTGGTCCAATATCGTAATAGTAAACGCCTGGAACCACTGTGCCATTGTAGGAGTGGAACTCATTGCCATTTATCACAGCCGATGGGGATGAGAAGTTCCATATGTTATCAACAAAGATCAGCTGGCCCGTCATGGATGAATAATCAACAACATTCTGGGTCCAGTACTGGTAACCTGTAACCCCGAACAGCGTAACGTTGTTGAGCACAGAGTTCAACTGTATGGAGAAGCTGTGTGGTGCATCAGATCCCATGTAGAACTCCTGAACAGAAGAAAGATTTATTGTTCCCTGAAAGCTGGACGTGCTGTAGGTATACGGGACAAGGATTCCTGACTGGTTCATCAGGCCATAGCTGGAAAGTCCCATGGGTGCCGGGGCTGACGTGTACGAAGGCAGTACATTCCCATTTTGAATTTTAGGGCCCACTGCAAAGTTCGGAAGATATCTGGCATACGGGGGAACAGAAGAACTGTCAAGTCGCGAGGTTATGACTTTTCGGAGAGATGACCATCCTCCGGATGCATTAAGCTGCGGCTTTCCGGGTGAAGTCGGATTGTATTCAGGAGAAAGATTGTAAGATATTTCAGATACGTTTCCGGTACTGTTTACGGCATGTACGCCCGATGATGCTATCTGGCCTCCATGCTGTAATGCGACACCTCCAGAGGCCAGCATTGCGAACACAGTCACCATGGCAAACAACGTCCCTGTCTTAATGGAGAAATGCATAAGCGTAATAAGCACAATCAAATTATTAAATGATTATTGGTACAGTTGAACCTCATGGATATGCCGGGGGTTCCAAACATTCCTTGGGAAGCGGTGCAGGCAATGGAAAAATTGTATGAACACCAGACAGTTTCATTCAGTGCCCGCCGCAAACAGGGCAAAGAGGATTCCTGGCAATTTTAACAGACTGGAACTCTGTATTCCAGGGATCAATGAAGAAAAGATCGCCAGTTACCTCCTTTCCCAAAATGATCTTCAAAGCCATTGTCCATCCCAGGGATGCTGCCATTATGGGGGGGGACGCGAGAACACCCATTGCTTCGCATGATGCCCCATCCCCCTGGCTGTCAGGTATGAAACAGTGCAGGCATGAGGTGACATCCGGAATTATGGCTTTAACCTGGGACATTGTCCCCACAGATGCCACAAATACCCATGGTATCTTGAGTTCGTAACATACCCTGTCAATTATCCGCCTGGTGTTGAGATTGTCAGTCCCGTCTATTACAACGCTGCTTCCTCTGATTATTTCTTCTGCATTCTGGGCATTCAGATTCTCGGACACTGCCCTGATGGTAACATCAGAATTGAATGCAGACAGGACCTTGGCCGCGGTCTCGGCTTTGTTTTTCCCTGTATCGTTCTGTGTATAGAGTATCTGGCGGTGAAGATTGGTTACATCCACTGTATCGCCGTCAACGAGTTTTATGGACCCCACTCCTGCCCTTACCATAAGATCGGCTGCTGGGGATCCAGTTGCTCCAAGACCTATTACTGTCACTGACGCAGACCTTAGCCTGGCAAAGCCATCCGGGCCTATCTCTCTCAGTGAGATTTCACGGGAATACTTCAAGCCAAAATTAAGCATCATACATGGTAATACCTGCAAGATCATTTATATTTCCTGAAAATACATAACACATGAAAGCAGCATTTCTTGAGGCACTCAAGCAGCCACTTGTCATTCATGACTATGAGTCTCCTGATCCCGTGGGGAACGAAGTTCTTCTGGAGCAGGAAATAACAGGTATATGTTATCGGGATGTACTGACCAGGGATGGTTTCATGCCCAGGGTCAAGCTACCAATCATTCCGGGGCATGAAATTTCCGGCCGGATAATCAAGACCGGACCGGACGTGAAAGACTTCCGGGTTGGCGACAGGGTTGCAAGCCTCATTTACACCCCATGCGGGAAATGTGAATTCTGCCTGAGGGGGGACGAGAATCTATGCCCCAACAAGATCACATTTGGAGAAGCCGTGAACGGCGGATATACAAAGTACGTCATAGCCCATGAGAACTCACTTGTAAAGGTCCCTGATAATGTCAGACCGGAGGATGCGTCTCTGGCAGCGTGTGTAACAGGAATGGTTTACAACGCACTGGCCAGGGTTGGGCAGCTCCAGGAGGGACAGCGGGTTCTCATATCCGGTGCAGGCGGAGGTGTGGGTGTCCATGCAGTGGAGATGGCCAAGGCTCTTGGGGCATATGTCATTGCCGAAACATCATCACAGTGGAAGATAGAACCGCTGTACAGGGCAGGGGCTGATCTCGTGGTGAGTGGCAATAATTTTGACAGGGAGATCAAGGAAAAGACCGGTGATGGTGTACACCTTGCACTTGAGAGTGTGGGCCTCCCAACCTTCGAGAAGAGCCTCAGAAGCCTCAGGACAGGTGGCAGGCTTGTTGTGATTGGCAACGTTGATCCATCCCCCGTGGGCCTTCCACTTGGCCTCATAATTCTGAAGGGAAACTCCATTCATGGAAGCATAAGTTCTACAAGAAATGACATGCGCAAGGTGCTGGACATGACGTCCCGGGGAAAACTGCATGCCGTGGTGCACGAAAAGATCAGGCTGGATGATATCAACAGTGCATACGACGAAATGAAGCAGAAAAAGTCCATGGGCCGGATCATGATCGATCTCAACGCTGACCCTTAATTTGCATAGGTTGCGATGCCGATTCAGTCCCATTCAGCCTCGTGAATTGAAGATCTTCAACAGTGGCTGGCACAAATACTGGAGCATAAGCAGGAATATCAGTTCAAGGATACACCATCCTCGCAGATTGTAAATGAAGCTGCAAATTCACAGCTCTGGTACCATGTGTATGGGCGATGAGAGATTCAAATCCTCATGGGGGTATACAAAAATATGATATGATAGATGGCATGCTTCACTGTGTACATACCACCTGAATTTGCAATCAATGACCAGAGTGAGATAATAGAATTTATCCGGAAATACAGTTTTGGCATAATGGTCACGTACAGTGAAGGATTCAGGACCTCGCACATCCCCTTCATCATTACCGCCAATGATCCGCTGGTGCTCTGGGGGCATCTGGCCACAGGCAACCAGCAGCTGAGGGGCATTGGGGACTCCCGTACGCTCGTTATTTTCAGTGGTCCCCATTCCTATATATCGCCATCGTGGTATGCCGTTCCTGGGCAGGTGCCCACCTGGGATTACGTTACTGTTCATGCGGAGGGAACTGTAAGGTTGTCCAGTCGTGAGGAAACCACTAAAATGCTGGAGAAAATGGTGAATTTTTATGAATCAGGTTCTACCCTTGCCGGAAAACTCAGGGAAAAACCCTATGAGGACATGATGTCAGGCATAGTGGGATTCAAGATCCATGTGGACAGAATATGGGGCAAAGCCAAACTTAGCCAGAACCACAGTGTGGAGGACCGCATGGGTGTCATTGATCACCTGTCCCGCTCCAGCAATCAGGATGAGGTTGAGATTGCAAAACTCATTGGAAAGACCATTAAGAATCAGTAGCTGACCAACTCTGACCTGGCTATTGTTTGACTGAGTTTCCTGGCTTCTGCCGTACCTGTAGCAGCCGGGATTGGCAGAGCACCTGAAAATTTTATTAGGGGAGGAACATTCCCGAATCAGGTGTATTTTATGCAGGAGCTTATTTGCAACATAGAATTTGATAAGGAAGATGATGAATTTGTCGCCAAACTCAGGACCGAGATGGGAGGGCTCAGGGAGTACAACGGAGTCACATTCGAGGAGGTTCTGAACATGGTGATGATCGAACTGCAGGAAGAATTCTCCTGATGTGCAGTTTGTACCATAAATTATTATTTAATGTGAATCATTAAGATTCGTTGAAGAAATATCTCATAATTGCTGTGGCATTGCTTGTTCTTGCTTTGCCTGCTGTTTCTATGGGCGCTCCTGCCGGATCACAGCAGCCGTACATGAAAATAGACAGGTGGCCCGGGGTAGAGATTAATTTGACAAATTCCAGCTTCAACCTCACCTTTGCTGCCATGATCCTTCACCAGGGAAGATTCAATTACGTGGCAAGATTTCCGGCACAGCAGTGGGCGGTCTCCAGACTCAATTCCACAACAGTTGAATATGGTGCTGAACTCAATTTCAGGCCGTTTTTCCAGCCCATGTGGAATTTTCCACAAACAGCTAGAAATCACACTGACCAGATGAATGACACTATGATGGATGATTTCGGATTTCACGGTGTTCCAAGTTCAGATATTACTGCGCACAGCAATATAACACTTCAGAAAGTATCCACCATCATAACTGAAGCCAACGGCACTGCTTATAACTCAACAGGATTGAAAATAATCATAGGCATGACGTCAGGTGACATATCCGGCTCCGGCTATGTTATGCTTGTGCAGTTCCTTGGTGCAAGATCCGGGGAGAGGCAGGATTTCTATCATCCGTTCAGCGGCTTTGGCCGGAACATGATGTTTAAGAATCCGGAAGGGCTGGAGGCGGAAGAGCACAATATTTCCGCCTACTACATATGGAACAATTCATACCAGGTCAATGGAGTGGAGCATCAGATGCAGAATTACACCTACACGTCAGGAGGGCTGACACTGCTGGAATTCCGCTACAACTTCACGGGCGGGCTGAAATCCCTCTTCCAGGATCCATATTTCAGCGTACCTGCATTCAACGTGTTTAACAGCAGGTTCCTGGACAATGGCATAAGGACTGCAGCAGACTTCCTCATTGAACACGCTGAACTTTTCAGTGCCGGAATTGCCACAGGAATGGTCCTTGTTGGCATTCCATATGGCCTGCACAGGCGCAGGCAGCTATGATCTGTCCAGCATGGAGATTATGTTTTCCGTCAGCGTATCCAGGAAACTCTCCCTGAATTTTCTCAGCGTTTCAGTGACCATTCCAGGATCATTCAGGCGGTAGGCAAAGGATTCAGTGTCACTTACCATGAGTATGCCTTCCTGCTGCATTTCCTTGATTATGGCCATTTTCTTTTCCTGCAGCGATTTCCTTCCCCTGGCCACAAATTTGCTGTCTATGCCACCCCTTTGCAGGGCAGTATAAATTAATTCTCTGCTGACCGGATTCCGGAGATAATAAATGATCTTTCTCTGCTTGAGCCCCGTGCCCTCAGAGGTAAAATACCTCTTAACCTTGTCATCGATCCTGTAGTGGATACGTTCAGACCTCTCCAGCTGGTAAAGATGATATTCAACCTGCCCGATTGCGGCTCCAGACTTCCTCTGAATTTCCCTGAAGTGTATTCCGGGATTGGTCTGGATGATCTGGAGGATGGCTTCCCTCAGGGGCGGGTCTCCCGGCAAGTTCTAACTACCCCTCACTGTTCCGAAGTAGAAGATCAGGAGAACAGCCACATCTGTAAGCAGGAATACGTCAACAAAGGATACCGGTATCTGGAAGTATACAAGCCCGGAGATGGTGTATAGAGTTGAATCAACCAGAAAAAGGGCAAATACCGCCACAAGGTAAGCGAAAATCCTGATTCTGCTTCTTCTGTATGCCCTGACACCAACTATCAATATGAACAAGGCAAGCACTGTGGCGAGCCCGGACAGATAGTATGACAGATCAAGCATCGTGAAGGCTAACTGTCAGGACTTAATAAATATTCCAGCATTTCCCCGCTCATGAGTAGGATACTGCAAAACCCAGTTCATTCAGCTCCCGCTTCATTTTGTCCCTGTACGATCGATCCCCAACAATCTTGGTGACCCTGAGAACCCTTTCTGACTTTCTGGCTGAAAATCCCGATACTATGGTTCCGTTCTCCACAAGCAGGAAGAGGTTATTTGATCCCACCCTGCTCTTTATGTAATCCTGGAAATACAGCATGATTATGTCCTTTGGTATTAGGATCCTTGATGCTGCCGGGCGGCTTTCTCGCTCCTTAATACCAGGGCTGACGTAGATCATTGATCCTATACCCGTTGTTATTCCCTTGATTATTTTTCCCGATTTCACAAGATTCTGTACCACTTTCCTGAATTCTGTCAGGTCTGGATCGTCAGTGACCATCCGGTATCTGTTTTCGTCAAAGAAACCGAAGTTCTTCAGGATACCTTTCAATATTGTCTCAACAGCCTCGGATTTCCTGTATTTTTCAGGCACAAAGATGTATCTCCGGTCATAGTCCCTGGCAATGATGCACCTGGCATACAGATCCTTAATTGTGGACTTCACTCCCATTATGTCACGGCGCAGGTGCATCATGACATCGGCTTCCGTTGCCCCGCCCAGCTCCATTATGGCGTGAAGCACCCGCTGCTGCTGGTCGTCAAGATCAGCACCGCGAATTGATCTGTAAAGGGATATGGTGTCAAGTGTGGCGTAAGCCTGTATTCCATATGGTCCCTGGAACGTGTAAAGCAGCCTTGACTGGAAGTAATTGTGAAGAAGTGTATTCTTCATTCCCAGATAGGCAGATTCCACCTCATTCCTTACACCCAGCACGAATTCCTTCAGGACCTCAAAGACTATGTTGCCCTCATTCCTCTGGGCATTCATTATTGCATAGTTGAAAAGATCATCCTCAGTCAGATCAACTATCTCTGCATCTCCAAGTATGAGTGACCTGCTCGATACCTTGAATCCCGCCTCCTGGAACGGTTTCATCAGGACTTCCGGAGGCTGCTCCACAAATATTATCTCGGATCCCACAGCCAGTGCGTAATGCTTCAGGGATGCCATAAGCCCTTCCGGGTTTCCCACCGTTCCGTAGATGTTGCTGACCCAGAGCACATTGCTCCGCACAAGCAAGGAAAGACTGGCCGTCTCTGTGCCATTCTCCACAATTATCCAGTTGTAGTCTATCTCCCTCAGATATTTCTTTCCAAGGTAGATTTCCAGAGGGTCTGTCACGGGAACGAGTGCGGATGATCCCTGGGGAACATGGAACTTCCTGGCTCCGTAGTACATGTCATTCCTTATGAAGACTGCCCGCAGTCCGGCCTCCCTGATTGCATTATCAGGATCAAGCCAGAAGTTCCTGCCAATCTCCTGCCTTGAAATGGGCCCGAATTTTTCCACCAGCAGTTTGATTGCATCTGAGCGGTTTCCTTCCTGCTCTGTACCGAATAGCGGCACAAAGTTTCCATTAATATCTCGTGTTATTGCCAGGCGAAACTCAAGGTTGCGCAAAGCCTGCCTGACTATCTTCAGGGGGCTGCCGGACCTGCCTGCAAGGTCTTTCTCAGAAATTGGCCCTGATTTTATGATGGAGAAAATCTTTGCCTCCTCATCGTTTTCCTTCTCATATCTGAGAGTGAAAAGCGCCCGTGCCAGCCAGGATGCCACATATCCGTTCCTTCCCTTCATGAAGCGTCCCCTGAGGATGTAGCTGTCCGCAATAAGCGCCTCAAGATCTGATTGCGTAACTTTTGCTCCCCTGGAAATTATGCTGGAAATATCGTAGGCGTAACCATATTTTTCAAAATATTCCCGGGCATCGGCCACCGGCAATGAGAAGTTCATGACCCTTGCCTGGAGATCGTTTATCTCGCCCTTGCCCGTCATCTCGTCTATATCGGATTTCTGGATGTACTGCTTCGCGAAGACCGGCGTTATGTAATCATAAACAAGCGTACCATCATTGACCAGTCCGTCAAGAACAGGCTGCAGCAGATCATTTGAAACAGGCAGCCTTATTGATATCTCATCTCCTGTGAGGGGCCCCAGGCTTCCAATCAGGAGAAGAACCGCCATCCTGAGGGCTGACTCAAGATCAACATCTTCCAGATACAGGTCGTTGAGCCTGTACACAATGATACCGTCCCGCATGTGCCTCCTTATCATGTACGAGGATTCAAGCCTTGACAGATCCTCCTTCAGGCGGCTGTCTTCTATCGCTGTTTCTTTCTTTATTTCAGCAAATGTCAGGTCCCTGCATGAATCCATGACTTTGGACAGTTCCTGATCAAGCTTGATTTC
>DAJC01000051.1:0-65561 GCA_002498845.1 Thermoplasmatales archaeon UBA509
TCAGCACGGAGTGCATGGGAGCCTGACACCTGTCAACATACTTAGGTGTAAAAATTTACAGTAATTTCACAGAATTGCATGAAGCAATGCTTAAGTATTGGAAACAGGGTTGATAAAGTCTACTTAGTATGTGCCTTAAAAAGGAACATTAACTGAAGGTGTTGGTTGTTTTATCATAGTATTTAACATTTAAGGAATGGGTATTTTATACTGATGATTTGTAATCTTTTCAAGGCAAACGATGAAAGAAACGAGGTAAATGAAATTATAGCCAGAGCCAATAGGATACCTGTCTGGTCTTTACCGACAGCCTTTTTGGCAATTATTGGCCTTGGTTATTTTTTCACGTTCTACGACATTTCGGATATCGGTTTGGCGATGCCTGCCTTTATCCGGCCCTCCTTAAGTGCCCTGATGAGATCAGGGGTGTGCACAACCTCGGCACGTGAAGTGTTGATGAATATGCATCCCTGCTTCATGGCCTCAAACTGTTTCCTGGAGATCATCTTTCTTGTATCATCGGTCAGGGGCACATGCAGCGAGATTATGTCCGCCGACGAAATGAGTTCATCCAGTGGAACATATGTAACTCCAAGATCATCCTCTGATTTCTCCGGAAGCCTTCTTGCGTCGTAATATATGACGCCGGCACCCATGATCACCAGTCTCTCCGCAAGCCTCTTTCCAATTGCACCCATTCCGATGATTCCGAATATCTTCCCCTTCAGGTCACGGGAAGCGGTAAGCAGGGGCCAGTTGCCGCTCCTTATCTCTGAATCAAGAAATTTGAAGTCCTTCAGGAAATAGAGAGCCATTCCAATGACATGCTCGGCCACGCTTTCCTTGTTGGATGTGGGAGAATTGCACAGCATAATGTTCCTTTTCTTAACCTCGTCCAGATCAACGTTGTCGTATCCTGTGCTTGCAATCTGCAGGAATTTCAGTGAGGGAAACTTATCCAGTTCTTCCCTTCCAATGTGGGTGAATGTTGTTGCAATGAGCACGTCGCTCTTATCGCCAGCGAAATCGAGGTCAGTCCTGATCTCAATCCCTGGCAGTATGCTTGATGCAGTTTTCCTGATATCCTCTATGGGGAGGAATGGCGGCAGAATAGCTGTCACTTTCATGCATATACGATCTGTGGAAACTACTTAATCATGTTCTTGGGCAGTCAAGATCCCCAGGAGATACAGATTCAGCAGGATGCTATTCCCGAGAGTTTCCTGCCACGCAACCGAAGTGCAGCCCCTATCTTATGACGATGACCTCGCATCAGTTTTTCCTGCATGCAGGAATACCGCAATGCTGAGTACTACCAGTGTTATTATGGACAGATAGGACAGGATCCCTGTTATGAAGGCAAGATTGTTCTGGCCGCTTGCTTCATAAAGGATTGCAATATATGCAATGGAAACTATCCCTGCTAATGCCGATATGGCAGGTTCCGCGATTCTCCGCGCCCGAGATATTGGGAAGAAAGACATTGCAAATCCAGTTACCGGCATATATACCGATGTGATCATGAATGCCAGTAAAGTCAGGAGATCATTTGGAACCACCATTAGCGTGAGCCTAAGGATTGCCAGGAATGCTGCAAAAAGGATTACACTTGCGGCAACACTGCCATACAGGAACCTAAAATTCCGGCCGGCAATGAAAGACCCTGCGAAGGAAAAGACAACCACTCCGGCAATTATGCCCTCAAACAACGGAAGTAGTTGGTTGGTATAGCCGATGAGGTAGATGAATGATGATCCATAGGCCATGACAAATATTACGGAAACTGAGAAGGTAGTTGTTATCCATATGACTGCAGGTATGGCCAGCCATCCCCAGATCCTGCTCCTTCCTGCTTTATCTGCCATTTTTACGCCTCCTTCTGTATACATACATGGAAAATCCTGCAAGTGCAATCTCAAGTAGTGCCAGAAGTGAGTAATAGAGAGAACTTTCGTCAAAGGGAGTGAAGCCAGAATTTACCTTGTTGTAAATGCCTGAATCAAGGGAGGAGAGATTCAGGTGTGACGATCCGTTCCGGGAATATGGAAGATTACCAAATGGAATCTGCGGAATCATTGGAAATATCCGGGAAAAGTTGAAGCCAGAAGTGTCAGTAACGGGACTGAAATGAATTGAAGCTGGCACCGGGAACCCTGATGATGCGTTAAACAGAACTGGATTCCTTGTGATATATTCTCCGCTGTTTGTCCTACTGAAATAGAAGAAATCAATTGGTATATTGGATACAGAGACCAGCTGGTTCAGTGCCGGAAGATTCCAGTTGTAGTCTATGAATGCCAGCAATGAAGTGTGTGTCATTTCAGTAGAGGAAATGTAGTCCTCCTTAGCAAACGGAGAGATAACAATGAGCGGTATCCGGAAACCAAGCTGCACACCATCCAGCACAGGAGGCGCTACCTGATCGTAATAACCGCCGAACTCGTCATAGGTTATGAAAATGGCTGTGGAATTCCACAGAGGACTTTTCTCGATGCTGTCAACAACATAAAGAAGCCATTCCTCTCCATTCAGGATATTGTCAGGTGGACCCTGGCTATCACCTGTGCCCTGCGAGAAGAGATAGCTCACTGATGGCAGTGTGCCATTTGCAGATTCATTGAGAAACTGATCCCAGCTCTTCAGGTGACTGGAGTATGCTTCGTGGCCGTAGAGGTATTCCCAATCTGGGAAAGCAGAACGCGTATTGTTGATATAGAATCCCCATGATACATTGTACGCAGACAGTTCTCCAAATATGGACTGGGATATTGGCACATACGGTGGTGGACCGTAGTCATTGAAAACCGGCGAGTATCCGGCAAGGTAATACAGGTGATTTGGCGAGCTTTCCGAAATTTGCGGTGCATAATAGTTATCGGCAACGCCGTACTGTTCTGCAAAATCCCATTCTGGGGCCATCTGCGCCGCACCGTAATAGGTAAGGGACTGCGGACCGCTCCCGTTCAGGAAACCATTCATTTTCCCATGATTCCAGTCGATGTGATACTGTACATAGCCCTCATTTGGATCTTTCGTTGTGAATACCCCTGCCGGTATCTCACTCAGTTTATGGAGAAGAGTCCTGTTGCCCAGCAGATTCAACGGAGTACTCAGGTTTGCCGAAAGGCTGGAATTCCGGGAATACCGGTCATATGGGTATATTCCGAAAAGGTTGTCGAAGCTGTGATTTTCCAGGAAAATGTTGATGACATGCTTTATGGGTGTCATGGTTCCAGATGGCTGTGATCCGGCCTGAGCAGAAACCACAGGCATAAACATCACCACAACAATGGCAATGGTGACAATTACCGCAATGTATCTCTTCACTGTCAGTGTTAAATCCCAGGATGATTATTTATTTTTGCAGGATTGAGTTGAGTATTATGATGGAAACATATTCTGCCAATGGAATGTGCGGACGTACAGAAATCCACCAGATTGCCCTGACCCAGAATTACCAGAAGGGTTTATATTCCCTGCAGTATCCGAGGAAAGAAGCGAAGCAATGATCCCGTTTGTAAATGCACTGAATAAGAAGCCTCTTATCTTTTCCGTTGTTCCACTGAGGGATACAAGGACTGGAGAGAAGGCACATGATGAGCGGATATTGAGAAATCTCGATGCAAGGATCAAGGAATTTTCTGATGCGTTGAAAGGAAAGAAGCGTCTGAACGCTGTGAGCGTCCCAGAACTTGTTGAGGAAAACCATGAAGGGCGTCCCAGATACAACAGCGTTTATACAAGGAAACTTTCCAGTGGAATTGCCAGTAGCCTAGACATAGATGCAATTGTCAACAAGGTTGTTGTGCATCTTGAAAGCTATTCCGAACTCTCAGGGTGGATCCAGGAGACATATTCCCTTGGAATCAAGAACATGGTACTGGTTGGGGGGAACACAAGGCATCACAGATACCCTGGTCCCGCTGTGTCGGAGGCCAATGTTGCAGCGAAGCACGTTGCAACAATCAGCGGTCTGGATGACCTTACCATTGGAAATATCTGCCTTCCTGAACGGAGAAACGAGGCGAGAACAATGCTCTACAAGACCATGACTGGTGCGAGGTTCTTTACCACGCAGATGCTTTTTGACAGCCAGAGAATAATTGAGCTTCTGCGGGAATACACTATGCTCTGCAGTGAGGCTGGAGTAGAACCCGCAACAGTTCTACTGAGTTTCGCCCCATTGAGAAGCGTATCAGATCTTAATTTTTTGGATTTCCTGGGAGTTGATCTCCCCACAGGACCCAGGGAATATATCCTTGATTCGGGTATTCCATCGGAAGCACCGGAAAGGTCTATCCTCAATGCAGTTTCAATCTATTCTGACGTGGCAGATTCACTTGAAGGTCTGGATAATTCCGTTCAAGTCGGCGTGAACATAGAACAGCTGACCAAGACAAATCTTCCATATTCACTGAGGCTTCTGGATCGGTTCCAGGAGATAATCGACATGAAGGGAGCTGAACTAAGGGAAGTACTGGACAGAAAGCTATAAACCATTATCCCAGAGGTTGGTTAGCCGGGATCAGACAATCCTGCTGATCCTTGACATCTTAACCTTGATGTTTTCAAGCACTGAATGGGCACCTTTTCCCAGTTTAAGTATGCTTACACTGGAGTCATTTATGTCCATGGAGAAGCCAAGTTTTTCAGTGAGTACAGAAGCCCTGTGAAGAAACTTAAGTTGGCGCGCAGAACGAGGAATAACCTTCAGGATGTGCTTTATCTCATCCTCATTGAGCAGCCGTAGTGATATATGATTATTCGCTGTTTTGGGGACTCTCCGCCCCCATATCCCTAAGTCGCTTTCTCAGATATATGGAAGATAAGCGAGAACCATCTAGCTTTTCCGTGAAAGGCCATTAGTATCATGTAAGGAAATGAAACTGTGGAACGTTCATATGGAAACAGCTTGATGAAAATAGGGCTAATATCAGAAAAGGTTCTAACCATGAAGCTCCATACATCAGATCGGATTACGGGGTTTATGGGATAGAGAAACCGCTTGTTCCTGTGTATGGGGTTTTGCTGGCGTAAATCCCGTAATTGGAAGACACCCGGAATCTGGACAGAAAGGAGACATGTTAATGGAAATGATGTGTAAGGATCGTAAAGTCTGAACAGAAACTTCTCTGGAGGAGTGGAAAGAATGCAGGCAAAGACACGTTGATTAAATGATTGGACGTTCGTCATAAGGGATGGTGGAATGAAATTCACGAACAAGGTTCACAACGCTGTTCAATTCGCCATCTCGCTCATACGGCTGTTCGAAGGGTATTTAAGCATTTTATTACCACTCCGCTCTCTATGTTCATTGTGTCAAGTATGCTGAAGGCTTCCAGATCATAGTGCTGATGTCATCATCGGCCCTGTCTCTTTGACCTTGAATGAAACCTGTTTCCCGGTTTCAATGTTGAACCAAAACGCTTTCCGACATCGAGATTTATTAAGTTACAGGGTAGCGTAGATGATGTCCTGCGTCATCTTATTGTGTCTCGAAATGTGTTTCGGAAATGATATTTAACAGAGAGTGCTACAGATCTGCTTCACGAAGTCCCATGGAACGCTCCACGATCTCAGGTAACTCTCATGCAGGCCTTTCCTCACGAGAAATGGAACATGACAAGGTTTCCTGAAGACCACCGACGTTCCGGAACACTTGAATCCAGCGAGATTTTTTGCAATATCCTTTCAAAATACCTGAGTTATACTGAATCCTGAATGGCGCAAATTGTCAAAACATGTTCTGCCATTGGCTCACTTGCAGTCCTTTTATGAAAGGATGAACCAGTGTCGACCCGAATACCGGTTCAGAGGTATTACACAATATCTTTGTTTTTTTGTCAGGCCATTTTCAAGCTCCAAGGCCCATCAAAGTTCGTGGAACTTAAAAGGCATCCTTTCAATAATCTTTAAATATTGAATTTAAATAAAAGGATACTAGGGGAGCTTCTGCTGAAGCTGAGAGGACCTTGCGGTCGACCCTTGGAACCTGATCCAGGTAATGCTGGCGGAGGGATGTTGATGTGTATCTTATATTTGGGACTTGAAATCGCTTTATATAGCAGCTTTGCAAGCTATGGAAATGTTTTTTGTTCTTGGATGTTCTGTGAGGGGACTTTGCGGTGATAAACGATCTTAATTCCGTCGACCCAGCTCTGTTCCATAATTACGGCGATCTCAGGAAGGCCCTTGATGGGATGGCTTGGACCAGAACTCATTCACTTATGCTTGTTACAATGGTCACGAGCTTCTTTGTCTGGGGTATTTTACTTGTAGTTGCCCCACTAATAACTGAGTGGCCAGTAGTTCCCCGGGATTACACAAGTTACATTCTTCTGGCATCTCCAGCTGGCCTCCTGATTGGGAACTTACTTATGGGATTCCTTGCAGATAGGTTTGGCAGGAGGAATATCTTCATGGCAACCATGCTGATTGGGGCTATTGGAATATCCGGGATCATCTTCTCCGCTAACGCTGTCCAGATCATCATATCAATTATTCTGGCCGAAATGGGATTCGGCGGTGAAGAAACCGTGTCACTGGTATTCATGGCAGAACTCTTCCCTGCAAGGTATCGCGGAAAGGTACTGATCCTTGTGTCAAACTCTGCAAACATCGGTGTGGCAGTCCTTTCAGGGGTATTTCTCTTGACTCCTGCCAATATTTACCTCCAGAAGCTTCTTTTCGGGATAATGGCGGTTGCTGGGCTTCTCATAGCCATTTACGCCAGAGTGAGGATACCGGAGAGCATCAGATGGAAGTATGTTTCCCGGTCAGTTGCAGCCATACCAAAAATCGATTCAAGGGGGATACTGAAATTCCTTGTCCTGCTCTCGTTCGCCATAACAATCGTTCTCACTTTCGCGCTGGTGACTTTTGTCATGGGACCATACAGATTCCCTATGTACGTTAGCTTGATAGCATTTTCATCAGGCCTGGGGACGTCAGCAACAGGTATTCTCGCAATTTTCTTAATTGATATGGTATCTAGGAAACTTCTTGCACTTTTTGCATACACAGGAGGATTCTTGTCTATGACGCTCTTCATACCCTACCTGTTCTTCTCATCCTCCCTGATACTTTTTGTTGTGCTGGTACTTATCAATTCGTTCTTCAGTGAACTGGGCTGGGCTTCCCGGGAACTCCTGCAGCCTGAACTTTTCGACACCGGATGGCGCGGCAGAGGCATCGCTTCCGTCCGCGGGATAGCTTACGGTCTGTATATCGCCTCGCTCTTTCTGCTGGTTAACTTTTCAACCTTGAATTACATGATATTTGCAACCATGATGTGGTCAATAGGGTTTATCGGCTCCGTTGTATGGTTCATCAAGGGAAACGAAACAGGGAGGGCAAGCCTGTGATGAAAAGAGGACTTCCGGTAGTACTTACGGTAGCAGGCTCAGATTCCGGCGGAGGTGCCGGAGTACAGGCTGACCTGAAAACCATGACCGCACTTGGAGTATTTGGAACAACCGCTATCACCGCAGTTACCGCTCAGAATTCTGTTGAGGTATCAGGAATTTTTCCAATGAATCCAGATTTCGTGGAAAAGCAGATGGATGCTGTCCTTTCCGACATGGGGGCTGATGCTGCCAAGACCGGCATGCTCTATTCCGGTGAGATAATAGATGCCGTATGTTCAAAATTCACCGAATACTCAGTAAAAAACGTGATAATAGACCCCGTTATGATGTCAAAGACAGGTGCGAGACTCCTGAATGAGAACGCCGTGGAGTCTCTTAAATCGAAACTTCTGGGAATTGCGTATCTCGTCACACCGAACATACCTGAAGCCGAGATGCTTTCCGGTTTGAGCATATCACGAGGAGACCATGCAAAAAAGGCTGCTGAGAAAATATTTGCGGATACGGGCTGCAGGGTCCTGATCAAGGGAGGGCATTCCACCGGGAGATACGTGAAAGATATCCTCTACGACGGTTCACGTTTCATGGAATTCGTGAAACTGAGGATAAATACAAAGAACACACACGGAACCGGAGACACTTACTCTTCCGCCATTGCCTCATTCCTTGCACTGGGCAATGATCTCGCGTCTTCCGTTACCATGGCGAGAGAATATCTCCAGGGTGCTATCATTAACTCAGTGATCATGGGAAAGGGATTCGGTTCCCTGTATCATGGGTGGAGGAATAAAAATGGCAAATGAAGCTGGAAAAATAACCAAGGCTTACTTCGAAAAATACATACTGCCGAAAACCGGAGCAAAGAGAAACGAGGTCATAGTGCCGCCAAAAAGCGGCGTGGACACGGGAGTGATAAGAATTGCTCCGGGAAGAGTAATGGCCGTGACTACGGACCCATTCTCCATACATCCGTCTCTTGGATGGCATAAAGCCGCCTGGTTTGCATTTCATATCATAGCTTCCGATCTGTGTACATCCGGCCTTCCACCGGAGTACCTGAGCGTGGACCTGAACCTGCCTGTTTCCATTAAGGACATGGAAATAAAAAAAATGTGGGACACAGTGCATGAGGAATGCAGGAAATACGGAGTTGCTGTCGTCACAGGACATACTGCCAGATATGAAGGAACGAACTACCCTATGGTTGGAGGTGCCACAATGATAGGAACAGGGAATGAGGATGAATACATAACTTCTGCAATGTCGAGACCCGGTGATGCCGTCATAATAACCAAAACAGTGGCAATACAGGCAGCAGCCATGCTTACTGCAATTTTCCCTCAGTACATTGAGAAAGAACTCGGTACTGGCGATTTCAAGAAACTGGATTCCATGTTCTACAGTATGACTACAGTAGATGAGTCTATGGAGGCGGCGAAATTCGGGCTTAGAAGCAGAGGCATAACATCCATGCATGATGCCACGGAGGGGGGCGTTCTTGGTGCTCTCTACGAGATAGCGGATGCCTCAGGAAACGGGATTCTCATTGAGAAGGAGAAGCTGCCCCTGTGGCCGGAGGTCTCCAGGGTATCAGAACTGTTCGGGATCAATCCATACAGATCAATAAGTGAAGGCACTCTCCTGATGACTGTTGTACCCGATAAGGCGGATGCTTTCGTAAAAAGGCTGAAGGCGAAGGGTACAGAAAGCGTAATTGCAGGATACATGAAAGAGGAGAATTTTGGAAAAAAAATTGAGGATTCCGGTATGCTGAAAGATATTGAACCACCAGGGCATGATGACTACTGGAAAGCGATAAATTATGGAGTTTCCAGGAGACTTAAATGAAACTTCAGGGACTTTACCTTCTTACGCCGGACTATTACGGCGAGGGATTCTTCAAGAAACTTCAGCTAGCGCTTGATGCCGGCATAGACTTGCTACAGTACAGAGACAAGAACAATCCCTACAGCGTGAAGCTTGAGGTTTCCCGGAGAATCAGGCGCATCACTCTTGATTATGACGTCCCCCTCATAGTAGACGATGATCCGATACTGGCTGGCGAATGCTATGCAGATGGTGTCCATGTCGGCAAGGATGACCCTTCCATAGCCGAGGTCAGGGACATTCTGGGAGACGTTATAATAGGGTACTCCACCTATGGCGATGTGCATCGCGCCCTGCAGGGTCAGAAAGACGGCGCTTCATATGTTGCTTTCGGTTCATTCTTCCCGACAACGTCAAAGGATGGGGCAGAGCTGTGTGATATTAGGGTTCTTGAGGAGGCAAAGAAAATCCTGAATATCCCCATATTTGCCATTGGCGGCATAAATGAGCATAACGTCGGGCGGATTATGCAGTACGGCATCAGCGGCGTTGCAGTCATCTCAAGCATTTTCTCGTCAGCTGATCCTTTCAGCGCGTGCAGGAAACTTCGAAGCGAGATAGAGAAATTCATCGTTTCGGGATTCAAATGCTGAAGGGAAAAAGATAAGGGTAATAAACACTGGAGTAAACTGAAGAGTTAGGCAGGAAAATAATGCAAGTATAAAACACCATATTGGACGTGTTTGAATATCCTCAATTCACTTGGTGTGAGGCTGAGGTGTTTCATGCTTTATCAGGCAGAAGGATGACGGCAGAAGAACTCTCCGTTAAAACTGTAATTCCTTACACAAGAGTTTACACGGTACTGAGGAAGTTGTTGCAACTGAATCTGGTACAGAGGATCGCAAGCAATTCGGCCATGTTTTCAATACATGAAAAAGAAGTTGTTATTAGTATACTGTGCGAAGAGAGCAAATACAGTATAAATGGCACAGAGGGCCATATAGCTAATTATCTGTATGAGATTCAGGGAAAGTAGTAAAGTTCCAATGACCTTAAAGAGCCATGTCAACGTAACTTTATAGATTCACATAATTATATAAATTGCTTTAAGTCAATCTTCCTGTCATGAACGACTCAAAATTAGAATTAGATTATTTCTTAAATATGATTTAGGCAGTGATTTTCAAGTAAACTTTTTCTTACTTTTCCAGTTATAAACAACCCTGAAATAAGGTATGCATGGCAGAAAAGAAAGTCACCATGAGAGTGTATGGAATGACCTGCGATGACTGCGTCAGAACTGTGAGCAATGGCCTTAATGATGCGGGAGCTACTGACGTGTCTATATCCCTGAAGGACGGCATTGCAATGCTCAAAATCGATGATGCAAAGATATCTCCGGAAAGTCTGGCCAAAATACCTGTATTTGGCGAAGAGTCCCATTACAAAGCACAGGTAAGGAAGGTTGAGTGAGGACTTGCCCAAGGAATATGATCTTGTAATCATAGGAAGAGGCGCAGCAGCATTCTCTGCAGCCATAAAGGCCAGTGAGATAACCAGGAATCAGGTCTCGGTTGCCATGATTGGTTTCGGGCCGTTGGGAGGCACATGCGTCAATGTAGGGTGTGTCCCATCCAAATATCTAATAGAAGCGGCAAAGGCAGCAAATACTCAGAGAGTTCCAAGGTATCCCGGAATTGAATCACATGAGCCAGCGGTGAATTTTCAGGTGGTCATGGATTCTCTCAGGGAAGCTGTGCATGAGGAAAGAGAGAGCAAATATGCCAGGGTTGTGAGATCGTATCCCAACATAGACGTGTACGACGGCAAAGCGCACTTCATTTCAAGAAACACTGTGCGCGTTGAATCCTCCGATGAAAGTGTTGATGTCTCTGGCTATAACTTTATCGTAGCCACAGGTTCAAGAACAAGGATTCCTGAAATTGAAGGGCTTGAGGAAACAGGATATTTAACAAGTGACAGCATATGGAACTTGGATGCACTGCCCGGTTCCCTTGGCGTCATAGGTGGAGGATTTGTGGGACTTGAAATTGGACAGGCACTCCACAGGCTTGGATCAGACGTCATCATAATCAAGCAGCACGACACCATCGTTCCTGGCATTGAAGAGGAGCTTGGACATGAACTTATAACTGCCCTTAAGGATGACGGAATATCATTCCTGACAGGGAGATCTGTTTCAAGGGTCTACAAAGAAGGGAATAAAAAGGTCATAGAGGCTACTCACAAGGGTGGGATTGATACCATCAAGGTAGACGAGATACTCATATCATCCGGCAGAATCCCAAATGTGGAAGGCCTTTCCCTGGAGGAAGCGGGTGTGAAGTATTCCCCAAGAGGCATATCCATCAGGAAGGATTTTTCCACTGACAATCCACTGATCTATGCGGCAGGCGATGTTGTGGACCAGAAATACAGGCTCGAAACACTGGCTGCAAGAGAAGGCGCAACTGTGGCTTCCAACATCTTCAATAATGCAGATAAAACCGTCAACCTGCAGGAAATACCATGGGCCGTGTTCACTGAGCCACAGTTTGCTTCGGTAGGCTTCACGGAGGATGAATACCGGAGGTTACATGGCAGTGCCACAAGCAGGACAATACCACTGAGCGCAGTTCCAAAGGCCAGAATATTACGCCAGGAACATGGTACCATAAAGATAGTTGTGGACCCTGCCAGCAATAGGATAGTTGGTGTCCATGCAGTGAGTCCTTACGCCGCCGAGTTCATAATGGAGGGAGTTATTGCAGTTAAGCAGGGAATGACCTTCAACGACATAATAGAGAACAGCCACATATTTCCCACTGTGTCCGAAGGCATAAAACTGGCTGCACAGTCATTCACCAGAGACCTTTCCATGATGAGCTGCTGCATGGAATGATATTATCACTATTTTCAACTTTTTTACAGTATTTATGCACATTATAAACAGAATTGCATTCCTTCTGGCGAATTCCGGCAAAATTTAATAATGTCCCCAGAGTCCCCCTCTGGATGGAAGTTTATGGCTTGAAGGGCAGGACATGGCTACAGGTTATTTCTGCATACGCAGGATGGCTCATGGATGGATATACATCCATTGCATATGCACTTGTTGCAGTAACAATATCGTCGGTATTCTTCCCTTCGAAGGTCATAGGCATATACAGCCTTGTTGCAACATTCGGAGGCCTGGCTGTTGAGGAGCTCGCAAGGCCGGTTGGATCAGTCCTTCTGGGAAACTTTCTTGGAGACAGGCTTGGAAGGAAGAACATGCTAACCATCACAATTGTGGGTTTTTCCATTTTCGCTGCATCTAAGGGCCTTCTTCCAACATTTACACAGGTTGGGATTTTCGCTCCCATACTGCTTTACATCATACTTTTCATAGAGGGTCTGTTCGCTGGAGCGGAGTATGGAGGTGGTACAGCGCTATCCATGGAGAGCGTTCCGGCAAAGAAAAGAGCCCCCATTGGCGCATTTGTGCAGAGCGGATTTGGCACAGGTTTCTTCATAGTATCATTCGTCTTTGCCGGACTTTTTTCCTTTTATGGAAAGTCATCATTTGATGTAATTGGATGGAGAGTGCTCTTCTTTACCACCATCATTCCCGGATTACTGACGCTGGTTATCAGAAGAATTACAAGGGAGACTGTTGTTTTCCAGGACATGCAGGCTAAGAAGGAAGTGGAGAAGGAGCCGGCAGTGAGCCTTTTTAAGGTTGGCGGTGCCCCTCTTATATTCGCACTTATACTGACCACAGGGCTCCTTTTCATAAATTCAATAACTTTTTCATTCTACCCCACTCTCCTGATCCTTCTTCATTCAACAATAAGCGGCACCACAGTTGGTGTTTACAATGCTTATATCAACCTGGTATCACTGTTTGGCGTATGGGTTGGGGGCATTATAGGATTGATAATAGTTGGAAGGAAGACATCCATGATCGTATATACTGTGATTTTTGTGGCCATAACCTATCCCATATCATACTTTGCATTCCACGGAAGCGCATTTATGGATCTGGTTCTATTCAGCATACAGGCTTTCTTTGAAGCAATGATATTCTCAACACTTCCTGCATTCCTTTCGGAAACATTCAGCAAGAAATTCCGAACCACTGGCGTTGGGTTTGCATATAACGGTGGTGCAATACTTTCCGGATTCGCCATAAGCATAGTCCTCTATTCGGCTACCATAACCCGGAGCCTCTTCGCCTCATGGACGCTCTGGTTCTTCATTGCAGAGGCAATAATGCTTGCAGGGTTACTGCTTTCAAAGGAAACCTACAGGCATGGGAATCCTGACCTGATAAATGCATAGTATATGTGTGATAGTAAATGCACCCGCAGCGTCCGGTTCATGGGTCATTTCTGAATGACTGCCACACCGTAGGATTCCATGATAATCCCATTGCCCTCGTTTTCACAGTTTCTGCTGAACAGAATCCTGCCATGCATATCGGGAATGTTTACTTGTTTCTCAGAAAGGTTGAAGGCACACTGAATAACACCCATTGGCGTATCCAAATATGTTGCAGTGACAAGTGCACCATCGATTCTAACCACAGGCCTGATTCCTTTCCCAAGTTTCATACTTCTCCGAATGGAAATCAGTTTCCGGTATTCCCCAAATATTTTCTGCCCCTTACTGGAATGAAGATCATGCCATGGGATTCTGGATTCCATAAATGCACGTGGATCTGATGGCGCAATATGATCCTCAACCCAATCAAGATAGTTGAATTCCTCTTTCCGTCCCTTGTCCACGGCACTGGCAAATGACCTGTCCGATGTGTCAATAAAGAACCAGAATGGAGAAATTGTTCCAAATTCCTCACCCATGAAGAGCATGGGGACATATGGTGAAAGTATGGCACCAGCTGCCATTGCCATGGAAGCGTCCATGCCAGCATATGATGTAGGCCTCTTGGATCCCGGCCTGTTTCCCACCTGGTCATGGTCCTGTGCAAAGACAACCAGCTGGTCATTTCTGTATCTCCTGTCCCTGTAGCCTCTGGTCCTGTGAAGAAAACAAGAATAGATACAGGAATAAACGAAACCATGACGGAATGCCTCTGCTACCTGTTCAGGCTCACCATAATCCATATAATATCCCTGCTTCTCGCCGGTGGCGAGTGCGTGCACGGAGTGATGAAAATCGTCACACCACTGTGCATCAAGACCATATCCTCCCATTTCCGGTCCCTGAATTACCCTGGGATTGTTCATGTCACTTTCCCCTATTATGACTGGTCTTTTCCCTGTGCCGGCAAAATGCTTCTTTATGGTCCTGGTAAGCTCAGCCAGGAAATGCATGGGGGAATTGTCCACTATGCCGTGAATTGCGTCTAACCTGAGACCATCGAAGCCATATACGTCCAGCCAGAAAATGGCATTCTGTATGAAGAAGGAACGAACATAGTCAGACCACTCACCATCAAAGTTCAGTGATGCGCCCCATGGTGTCATGTACCGGTTTGAGAAGAATGGTCCGAATGCTGCAAAAATGTTTCCTCTGGGCCCAATGTGGTTGTATACAACATCCAGTATTACAGAAAGATTCATGGAATGGCATCTTTCCACCAGTTCTCTCAGGTCACCGGGAGTGCCGTATGTGTTATGGACAGCATAGGGAAATACCCCGTCATAACCCCAGTTCCAGCGGCCCTCAAACTGCGAAACCGGCATGAGTTCAATTGCGCTTACACCGAGATCAGTAAGATGCTCAAGCCTTTCACCGATGCCAGCAAACGTGCCCTGGGGAGTAAACGTTCCGGTGTGCAGCTCGTAGATAATTGCAGACGGCATGTGCAGATTCACGAATTCGGTATTTCCTGGAAGTGGGTATTGAATCACCCTCGAATGGCCGAAAACTCCATTGGGCTGATACCTGGAAGCCGGATCAGGGAGTGGTGCTCCGCCATTAATGGAGATCACGTAATCAACTGTTTCGCCATTCCATGGCATATGAGCCTCCCAGATACCAAACTCGTCCTTTGATGCAATAATTCTTCGTTTCCCGGGAATGAATTCCAGTCCAGTGGCAAAGGGTGCCCATGTCCTGAAGATCACTTCCGATCCCCTTATGATTGGACCAATATCCCGGTATGTTATGCTGGGAAAATTTTTCTTCCACTCACTCAAGTCCGCCCACCCTCCGCAGAATAACGGCCGGTATATTATCCACAAGGTGCCGTATTTTTAACTCCCCAGATAGGACTACAGTGCGACCCGACAGGAGATCAATATATTCTCCCTGGAATCCGGAGGGAAGAACTATGCGTGCATCTTCAAGCCTGTTTGGATCAAGTGCATTGGTTTCTGAGGTAATTTTTGAAAATAACCTGAGGCATACAACTATGATCAGTTCATTCTCACTGACCACATAATACGGAAGAATGGATTCACTGTGATCTCCCGACGCCTGTAGTGCTTCCATTTTCCCGTTGTCAATCACATGGGCAAGTTCCCTTCTGATCGTTGAAAGCACTGCAACCATCCTGGACTTCAGCCATGGGAAATCGCATTCTTCCAATGATTTCAGCGGCATTGAAGCTGTTTTTTCAAAATTTTTAACAAGTCTGTTAAAATTCACCTTTTCCCTGTTGTCAGGGTCCGTGAAATGAACGTTGATGCTCTCGGTTCCCTGGAAAAGTGCAGGCACACCAGGAAGCATGAATCTAAGAACAAGCATTGAAATTGAATTATAATGCCCCAGATCCCTGCATTTCCTTGCCATTTTCGTTCCCATCTCCCAGTTTCCAGATTCCATAAGGTCCATTATGATCCTGGCAAGTTCCAGGGCATTGTTCTCATATTCCACATCCGGGTTCTTCCATGATGTTGAAAGCATGGATTCCCTCATTGCCTTGATGATCTGTGCATCCAGCTCCTTCATGTAGTCTGTGTAATAATCTGCTGATCCATAGGAAGCCAGAACAAGCTGCAGGATGTAGTAAAGGTGCTCTTCTGCCATATTGCCTATTCTGGAACGCGTATCTTCACGGGACTGAAGATCTTCCAGGATTCTGAAGAAAAGGTCAGGGTATTCTGAAATGACGAGACCTGAATTTCTCAGGTCCTCTCCAAATTTTGTATCGTGGGTTGATCCCTCATTGAGAGAAAATGGCAGGTTCTCCCTCTTCCTTATGAATTCAATGAATCCTTCCCAGTCTGGAATATCTGCCTCCGGAGTCCAGCCCACCTCATTCATGAAAATTAACGGATTGTAGGAAAAGAAAAGCCTGTCCTCAAGATTTTTTGCCATGAGGGCCCCGGAGTACTGTTGAATTCTCAAAACGGGGCGTATGCACTGGTTACACTTATGGGAAACGTGATCTGAAAGTACCCGTGCAATGGACTCGTCACTGCCACCTTCAGAGTTCAACAGGTGTTGGGCGATTTCAGTGGTATCATCGGCCGTGGAATATGTGCGGTATTTGTCAAATGATGTCAGGATGTTAACCACAGCTTCCCGTATTTCAGAATAACTGTATTCGTACCCATGTTCCAGTACAAGGGAATTATAAAGTGGCCAGGAAAGGTTGTCAACATCACCTGAAAATTCCTGCATGATGAAGTCACGCTTGTAGCTCAGTAAAACCTCAGAGATGTTGCCGTATTCAGGCAGACTGGAATGGAATCGATCCTGAAGCTTGCCATATCCTCCGTCATCTGCATACAGTGCATTGATCATCCCCAGAAAATCATAGCCTGTGGTGCCATGGATTTCGATTGATTTCGGAACTCTCTCTCCAGGAATGAGCACTTTCTCTGCCAGAATAATCTTGTCTGGCAGTTCATTCCTCAGATATCTTACATAACCTGAAGGATCGTAGAGGCCATCCAGATGATCGATCCTGATGCCTGTCACACAAGATGATCTGGAAAGTTCAATGATCTTTCTGTGTGTGAACCTGATGACATTCATGTCCTGCGATCTGACGGCAATCAGGCCATTCACGGAAAAAAAACGCCTGTAATTTATACGCTTTGATGCATACAGCCAGAACACCGGCCTCAGTGGAATATCCCTGATGATTTCTTCCAGAGTTTGAATGCTGCTGATCTCAATATCCGGAAGTGGATTGCTAATCTCCTCTGACCGGCTTTCCATACCATTCTTCTGACTGGTGTTACCGGTTATTTCCGGCATTTTTCGAAGGGGGATATCCAGGGATCCAGCATGCAGGACAGGGATTGACCCGGGCGTTATGCTTACCCTGTGCTGATTCACCAGAGAAATGAGGTTCTGAGGGAGAAATGGAAAAACTACAGAATCACTTGGAGAGAATGGATTCCTGAATGTGTCGAAAAGCCATCTGAATTTTCGCGTTCCATCAATGAAAGCTGCTTGCACATAGGGATTTTCGGGGCTGTATGCCATATGGTTTGGGACTGTATCCAGCAATATGCCGAGACCCAGAGATGAGCAGGTGGAGCAGAAATTTCTGAAGGCGCTTTCACCTCCAAGTTCAGGATTAACCTGGCCAAAATCGGTAACATCATAGCAGTGGTTGCTGCCTGATACTGCCCTCATTATGGGTGAAAGATACACATGTGATACGCCAAGGGACCTCAGGTAGGGCAGGACCTTCTCAGCTTCATCCAATGAAAAATCCCTGTTGAGCTGAATCCTGTACACAAGCCGCATATTGCTTTCCGTCACTGGATCAGCCTTCCTGAAATGCATATTTTACGGCAAATTCCAGCAGTTGCTGTATCATAGAATCTCCTGTATGACAGCAGCTGCGTCAAAGTTCAGCAGATAATTTCTGCCCGGGAGTTTCTGGGGTAGCCCGTCTACAGATGGTACATTTGTATCGGCATATATCTCCCATCCTTTTTCACTTTCTGGAAGAATGAAGTTGACCGGGCTACTTGATGAGTTGAAGATCAGCAGAAGATCCCCACCAGTGACAATATCGTCCCTGTAGGATATTTCTCTTGTCTCGCGTCCTGAAAGCCTTATCATAAGGGCGTGAAGCGATGGATCGTTCCAGATGGCGGCCGTCATGTCCCTACCCTCAGGGGTCATCCACTGTATTTCTGCCCTACCAGTTGCTGGATTTGGGGTGCTCCGAAAGAAATTTCTCCTCCTCAGCACAGGATTTGACCTCCTCAGGTGAATCATATGGCGCGTGAATTTAAGAAGGGAAGTCCTTTCCATGTCTAGATTCCAGTTATACCAGCTGATCTCGTTGTCCTGACAGTATGCATTGTTGTTTCCCCTCTGTGTCCTGCCAATCTCATCACCACCCAGCAGCATTGGTACCCCCTGTGAAACAAGCATTGTAAAGATGAAATTTTTCATTCTGCGGAACCTCCTTCCCAGGATCTCCTGGCTGTCAGTTTCCCCTTCCACCCCGAAGTTATAGCTGTAATTCTCGTCCGTTCCACCCTGGAAAAGCTCTCCGTTTGCCTCATTGTGTTTACTGTTGTATGAAACAAGGTCATACAGCGTAAATCCGTCGTGGGACGTTACAAAGTTTATGCTCGAGTGCGGTCTCCTTCCATCCTCCTCATACAGATCGGGCGAACCTGATATTCTTGTTGCAAACTCTGCGAGAGTTCCGTCATCGCCCCTCCACATCCTCCTGATCAGATCCCTGTACTTACCATTCCATTCCGCCCACTTAGGAGGGAAATTTCCAACCTGATATCCACCTGGTCCCACGTCCCAGGGCTCGGCTATGAGTTTCATTGTTGAAATTACCGGATCCTGGTGTATCGTGGCCAGAAATGGTGATAGCATATTCACGTTGTAAAGCTCACGAGCCAGAGTTGATGCCAGATCAAATCTGAAGCCGTCCACCTGCATATCTGTAGCCCAGTACCTCAGGCTGTCCATTATGAGCTGAAGAACCTGTGGATTCCTTGCATTCAGGCTGTTTCCTGTTCCCGTGAAATCAGAGTAAAACCGGGGACTATCAGGATCAAGAATGTAATATGTGGTATTGTCTAGTCCCCTGAAGCTCAAAGTGGGGCCAAGATGATTCCCCTCTGCTGTATGATTGTAAACCACGTCCAGGATGACCTCAATCCCGTTCTCATGAAATTTCCTGACCATGTCCTTGAATTCCCGTACCTGAGTCCCGGGGGGACCGGAAGAGTAGCGTATATCCGGAGCGAAAAATCCAATGGTGTTATATCCCCAGTAATTCACAAGTCCAGAATCAACCAGCATCTTCTCATCCACATGATGGTGCACAGGAAGGAGCTCCACCGAAGTTATGCCAAGATCCTTCAGGTATCGGATCATGGGTTCGGATGCAAGTCCGGAGTAAGTCCCTCTGATCTTTTCATCAACCTGAGGATTTGTGATTGTGGCTCCCCTTACATGGGTTTCACATATGATAGTCCTGTTCCAGGGATGCCTGGGCTTTTCAACTCCTCCCCAGTCGTAGCTGGAGTCAACAACGATTGATTTTGGCACATACTTCTCATCAGGTGCTGCATCGATCTTGAGGTCTTTTTCCTGGGAATTTATGTCGTATGAAAAAATGCTGTCATTCCATTTTACAACACCACTCAGGGCCTTTGCATACGGATCAATTAGAAGCTTACTCTTATTGAACCTCTGCCCATTCTCCGGATCATATGGTCCATCCGCTCGATAGGCGTACAGCTGCCCGGGTTTGATGCCAGACACAAAACAGTGCCACACATGTGCATCCTGCTCCTGTAACCTTATGGTTTCCACAGCTTCGCCGTCTTCCCTGTCATAGAGTTCCAGAAAGACAGCACTGGCATTTTCTGAATAAATGGCGAAATTCACTCCCCCATCAACTGTGGTGGCACCAAGGGGGTATTCGCTCCCCCTCCTTACTCTTTCAACATTTTCCACAATATATCTACCTCATCTGCTGCACGGCAATCACATGAAGCTGCCGCTTCCACTCAGCGTCTCAACAAGGGCCCGGGCCGGTATGATTATCCAGTCTGGCCGGTTGTTCATCTCATAGTTTGCCTCGTATACTGCTTTCTCAACCTCATAATAGGCTGCAGTTTTCATGAAGTCCCGGAAGTCCCTTGGAATGGTGGGGAGATCACTGGATTTCTGGAAATACGCCTTAAGGAAAACATCACGCAGTTTCAGGGAAATTTTTCTAGTTTCACTGGCCAGTAAAGTATCAGATTTTGAGTAAAAACTTAAAGCGTAGTCTATTGAGCGTGTCATGCCAGCAACATCCTTCAGGACACATCCGAGGGATGATCGCTCCGTTTCGCCCCTGAGTGGTTCACCTTCGAAGTCTATAATTATGGGTCCACGTGTTGTCCTGAGTATCTGCCCCAGGTGAAGATCACCGTGAAACCTGATCTTCTCCACCTCATACAGGGGAGAGAAGTCGAAGTTGTCGACAAAATTTCTGATAAGATCGTAAAAATCAATGCTGTCGTATATTCTTCCATTGATTGAAAGAGAAATGGATGTCCTGCGCATTGCAGATGCAAGATCCATGTATCTCCGTTTAATCCGGGTTATGTCACCTGATGTGAAGAGTTCATGGCCGAAGCCCGGATCATCTATGCTGAAAAGTGCCCTGTGCATTTCTGCAACCGTTACTGCAAGCTCTGTGGCAGCTGAGGTCATTTCCTCAATTATATCTTCAACCACAGCCTTTCTGCCATGGGTGAATCTGCCAATCAGATCCTTACTCAGTTCAAGAAAATAGCGCCAGTAATCGCCATCATTCTGGACATTTTCCTGTATGGAAACCACGGAAAGCAGAGGTTCCGGTTCATGGATCAGCTGTGCAATTGGTCTGGGTATATTTCTAAAGTTCGTTTTTGTATAGAGCTTGACCGGAACCGTAAAGTCAGGATTATGGGGTGATATGGGCCGGCGAAACACCTTGCATATGTATCTTTCTCCCACGGTAAATGAGGAATTTGACTGCTCCACGTTAAGTGGCGTTATGACGGGATGCGCTGTCATATATGACTGGAATTCTTCTGCATATGGACCCTGAATCACAATTCGACCGTTTGAGCCAGAAACAGCGCCATCCGTAGCTAGGAGTGACATGAATGAGGATATGCTTCCGTTCTCCACTGCATCCCCAAACTGGGATGAATCGAAGGCAGATGGAGTTATGACAATGGTCGATCCGCCTGATGTTATGCTAATGTCAACAATTACGATGGCAGATTCGCTGTCCCCTATAGTTTCCGGAACTGCATCCACAAGGCGGGCATCCACAATGGAATCAGACTTGAACGGAAACCACCTCTTGGTCTTCAGCTGTGCAAGCAGCCCAATGAGCGTAGATCTGTCAAGGACAGATGAAAGATGAACAGTATTATGCAGTGACATTTGGTGCCTCCATGATAAGCCAGAAATAGGAATGCCTGGGCATTGTGAAGAAGTATGGCAGCTCACCTATATCCGGGAACCTCACAGAACTTATTGTCTCCCGGAGATGCCATCCGTTGAATTCTGAAAGGTCAAGTCTGGTGAACCCTGGCTTCCTTCCAAGGTTGTATACGCATAGCATTTGTTGTCCCTGGTATTCCCTTATGAATGCCAGTATCTGCTTGTCCTCGGACTTGAGAAACCTTATTGATCCACGCCCCAGCACCTGCGAATTCTGCTTCCTCACAATGATCATGCGCCTGAACCAGTTCAGGAAGGATGTTGGGAGCCGTGACATGGAATCCACGTTGAAGCTTTCATAATGATAATTAGGATTTGTTATTACCGGCGAGTAAAGTGCCTCGGAATCTGCCCTTGAAAAACCGGCATTCCGGTCATAAGACCACTGCATTGGTGTTCTCACGCCGTTCCTGTCCCCTAGATATACATTATCTCCCATGTTGATCTCATCACCATAATAGAATATTGGAGACCCAGGGAGGCTCATGATGAGAGCATGCAGAAGCTCAAGCACGTATCTGTCGTTGTCCACAAGCGGCGCTAGTCTTCTCCTTATTCCAAGGTTAAGCCTCATCTTTGGGAGTTTTGCATATTCCTTGAACATGAGGTCTCTTTCTTCATCCGTGACCATTTCTAGAGTGAGTTCATCATGATTTCTGAGGAAAAGCCCCCAATCACATTTCTCCGGTATGGGCAGGGTTTGCTTTATTATATTTACAATAGGGAAGGCATCCTCCTGTGCAAGTGCAATGAATATTCTTGGCATGAGCGGGAAGTTGAAATTCATATGGAATTCATCCTGGTTCCCGAAGTATGCCTTTGCATCAACAGGCCACTGGTTTGCCTCGGCCAGGAGAATGCAGCCCGGATAATCCCTGTCAATCATCTTCCTGATCTCCTTGAAGTATTCATGCGTTTCAGGAAGATTTTCACAGCTTGTCCCCTCCCTCTCGAAGAGATAGGGCACTGCGTCGCACCTGAATCCGTCAAGCCCTTTGTCAAGCCAGTATCTTATTACGTTCATCATCTCCTGGCGGACTTCCGGGTTATCATAGTTGAGGTCAGGCTGGTGGCTGTAGAACCTGTGCCAGTAATACTGCTTGGAAACAGGATCCCAGGCCCAGTTTGATGTCTCAGTGTCTACGAATATGATCCGGACACCTTTGTATTTCTCCGGATCATCAGACCAGACAAACCAGTCCCTTTTAGGATTGTCCCTGCTTGACCTGGCTTCCCTGAACCACTGGTTCTGGTCCGATACATGGTTAAGGACCAGATCCGCAATAACCCTGATACCCCGGGCATGAGCCTCCGAGACAAAGCGCTCGAAATCCTCAACAGTTCCATAGTCAGGTAGTATGGAATAGTAGTCGCTGATATCGTATCCATCATCCTTCAGGGGAGATTTGTAGAATGGAAGGAGCCATATGCAATCAATCCCGATGCTCTTGATATAGTCAAGCCTCATTGTGAGCCCGTTGAAGTCCCCAATGCCGTCATCGTTGGAATCAAAGAAACTTCTCACGGGCACCTCATAGAATGAGGCGTCCCTGAACCAGAGTTCGTCGTCACTGCTCAGCATTCTACTCCCTCACAAGTATGTGGGCAGGCCTGTATTCAGGCACCAGTCTTACGTAGTTATACTCATTATGCCAGCAGTATTTCTCTCCTGTCATCATGTCCATTACATCGTATCCTGCACAGTCTGAGGATCTCACCCAGTCCGGGGGTACCTGCACAGTTGCTTCACACGTTTCATACGGATTTATGTTCACCACAACCATAACAGATGGATATCCGGGATAGTAGCGGTAATATGCAAGTATGCTCGGATTGCTCGAGTTCAGGAATTTCACATTTCCATGAAGGTGGAAATTCACGACATTCTTTCTTATCTTGTTAAGAAGTGAAATAATGTCCCTGATGTTGCCGTCGGCAAGCCAGTCCCGCTGCTTTATTTCATATTTCTCCGCATCCATGTATTCCTCCCTGCCGGGTATGCCCTCATTCTCACAGAGCTCGTATCCGCTGTATATGCCCCAGAGCGGAGAGAGCGTTGCCGCCAGCACTGCACGCATCATGAATGCGGGCCGTCCGCCTCTTTGCAGAACGAATGGCAGGATGTCAGGTGTGTTTGTGAACAGCATTGGCCAGAAAAATGAGGAAATCTCCGGCCTGTTGATTTCATTGAAATATTCCCTGATCTCCCAGTCAAAATTTCTCCAGGTGAAGTAGGTGTAGGACTGCTGGAATCCTATCCTGGAAAGTTTGTACATAACGGACGGCTTGGTGAATGCCTCCGCCAGGAATACTGCATCCGGGTGCTTCTCCCTGATACTGGATATGATCCATTTCCAGAACGGAAGCGGTTTCGTATGCGGGTTATCAACCCTGAAGATTCTTATGCCCTGTGAAATCCAGAATTCAAAGATACCCAGCATCTCCTTCCACAGGTTTTCCCTGTCCTCCGTGTCAAAGTTCAGCGGGTATATGTCGAAGTACTTCTTGGGAGGATTCTCTGCGTACCTGATACTCCCGTCCGGGCGATGGTAGAACCACTCCGGATGATCCTTAACATATGGATGATCTGGAGAACACTGCAGGGCGATGTCCATGGCAATCTTCAGTCCATGTTTTCCGGCTGCCGATACCATTTCCCTGAAATCCGACATGGTTCCCAGTTCAGGATTGATGGACTTATGACCTCCCAGGGCACTGCCTATTGCCCAGGGACTGCCCGGATCATCCTTTCCGGCAGGAATTATGCCGTTCTTCCCGCGCCTGCTTGTCTGGCCGATTGGATGCACCGGTGTCAGGTAGATCACGTCGAATCCCATGGCTGCAATATCCGGCATCCTCCTTATGACATCCCTGAAGGTGCCATGTTTCCCCGGTACATCTGATTGCGATCTCGGGAACAGTTCATACCATGAAGAGAAGTATGCGGCCTCGGGAAATGCCTCAAGTTTCATTATGCCTGATCTTGCACTGTTGCTTCTTGGCCAGTACTTTTCAAGAAGGTGATAGTTATCTCTTATGATCGAGATGGCACCTTCAGCCGATGATCCTGCAGATGAGATGATCTTCTCAAGAGCCTTCCGGTCCCTTCCCCTGGCCCTGGCCATTCCAGCCCTGATGCTTTCCATGCCAGCAGCAATATCTGCATCAACATCCTCGCCTGCATTCTTCCATGCTGTCGTATCACGGAGCCAGGTGCGCAGGTCATCATACCAGGCTGTGATCCTGAACCTGTAAGTTCCAGTCTTTGCAATGGGGAACCAGCCCGTGAAGGTATCTTCCGCGGCAGGAGTAAGGTTCTCACTCTTCCACGTCCTTGATCCGGGCGCAAGATAATCCACCTGAGCACCAATGATCCTTGTGCCATGTGAATATGCCCTGCAGGAGACCTGCTGCATGAGCCCTGCACATCCCTTGGCGGGGGTGAGACTATCCTCAACTGCCGGCCTGATATCCTCAATAATTATTTCCTGTTCATCTGTTTTCATTCAAATCACCTGCTCCATTCTGAAGTATCACGCATCCCAGTGGAGGCAGTGTCATTTCAACTGAATTCTCCTGCCCATGCAGCGGTATGCCCTGAGATTCTATCTTCCCGAGATTGCCTGCACCGGATCCGCCGTAAAGGGTGGAATCCGAGTTGAAGATCTCCCTGTAGGTTCCGCTTCCGGGAACGCCAATCCTGTACCCATGCCTGGTGACAGGCGTGAAATTGAAAACGAATATGGTGTTGCTGGATCCCCTGCAGGATTGCCTCATAAATGAAATGACCGTATTCTCGCTGTCCTTGAAATCGATCCACCTGAAGCATTCCTGCCTGAAATCTGATGTTCCGAGTGCGTTTCTGCCATATATTGCATTCAGGTCATGCAGTAGCAGCATGATGCCCGACTGAACAGCATCATCTGCTTCAATGGGAAGGAAAGATGCGTAATCCCACTCACCTTCCATGGCAGTCTCATTTCCCATGAACAGCAGCTTTTTACCCGGGAATGAGAACATGTAGGACAGGAGCAGTCTTATGTTGGCATGCTTCTGCCATGAATCTCCCGGCATCTTGCTGTACAGGGAACCCTTGCCATGGACAACCTCGTCGTGGGATATGGGCAGTACAAACCTCTCAGAGAAAGCGTACCACAGGGAGAATGTGAGATTGTCCATGCGGTATTTCCTGTACAGTGGATCGGTGGAGAAGAAATCCAGTGTGTCGTGCATCCAGCCCATGTTCCACTTCATGTCAAATCCAAGCCCACCAGATGACGCCTGGCCCGTAACATTGGGCCACGAAGTGGATTCCTCGGCAATCATGAGCGCACCTGGAAACCTGGCATGAACCGTTTCATTCACCTTCCGGAGGAATCCTATTGCCTCCAGGTTCTGGTTTCCGCCATAGGCATTGGGTATCCATTCCCCCGACTTTCTTGAATAGTCAAGGTAGAGCATTGATGATACAGCGTCGATCCTTATCCCGTCCGCATGAAACATGTCCAGCCAGTAGACCGCATTGGATACGAGGAAGCTTATCACTCCTCCGCTGCCATAATTGAATATGTATGTACCCCAGTCCGGGTGGCGGCCCCTTCGCGGATCGGGATCCTCAAAGAGGTGGGTACCGTCAAATTCGGCAAGCCCGTAGGCATCCTCGGGAAAGTGGGCCGGCACCCAGTCAAGGATCACACCAATCCCCCTGGAATGCATGTAGTTGATGAAGAAGCGGAAATCATCAGGATCTCCATACCGTGAGGTGGGAGCATAATAGTTTATGACCTGGTACCCCCAAGAACCGTCAAATGGGTGTTCCATCACTGGCAGCAGTTCAACATGGGTGAAGCCCATTTTTGCCATATGGTCAGCTATGAGTGGTGCAAGTTCACGGTAATTGAGGTAGCCCCCATCACTGTCCCGTGCCCAGGATCCAAGGTGCACCTCATATATTGACAGTGGACTTTCAGATGCAGAAACATTTGCACGCCTCTCCATCCATGAACGGTCCTTCCACCTGAAGGCGGGACTGTGGACAATTGATGCTGTGTGGGGACGCAGCTCTGACATGGATGCAAATGGATCGGTTTTCTCGAGCACGGTACCCTGCTGTGTCCTTATTGCAAATTTGTAGACCTCCCCATCCATGCATTCCGGGATGAATATCTCCCAGATACCAGAATCCCTGACATTGATCATGGGGTGCTCGCCACTGTTCCAGTGGTTGAAATTCCCAATTACTGAAACGGCTCTGGCATTTGGTGCCCATACAACAAACCTTGTCCCGCTTGCTTCAGGATATTTCATTGGATGGGATCCGAAAACGCGATAGGCCATGTAGTCATCACCCTTCTTGAAGAGGTACGCTTCAAGCTCAGTAAGCAGGGGTGGAAATGCATATGGATCATGTGAACATGAAACATATCCACTGCTGTCCCTCCAACATATCATGTAAAGCCTGCCGGCGGCGGTCGGGATCGTCCCACCGTAAAGATCCTTCTCGATTTTCCTTGCCTCTATCCTGTTCCCGGCATATTCCATCCAGGCTTCAGTTGATCTGGGAAGGAAGAACCTTACCTCGGTGCCATCCCCTGAAGGATGTGGCCCGAGAATTCTTTCCGGGTGGCTGCTGCTGAAACTAAGAATATTCTCAGCCTCTTTCCCGAAGTTTCTTTCCGTCTCCATTCATATTTAATAAGGGTTTATCATATTTATAACTTGACCGCTCAGGTCCAGATTATGGGGCGTATTTATATCGGTGCGAGTCAGTATGGCTTCATCCCTTCCTTGCAGCCTCGCTGAAGTTCCTTATCCTGTCCATTCTTTTCTCCGTGATCCGGCTGATTCTGCGTTCATACCTCATCATCTGCTTCTGCGACATGGGCCTGAGTGGGCGCATGAGGGTTGATTCCTTCTTAATGGCTGAAATAAAAGAATCAGAGCTTGGAATGTGCCGCAACACTTCCCTGTCAACGGTACCCTGAAGGCGGGAGGTCAGGAACAGTATGAAGAAAGGGATTGCAGCAATCATGATCACGGATGCTGCAGTTACTGAAAGAATAAGCAGGTCATAGGAAGCGGGAACAATGGTCAGTAAAATTGAAGCTGCCAGGAGGATATCGACAGCCACGGCAACATACAGTGCACCAAGAATAATGATCTTTCTGGCAGTACCATACTTCCTCGAATAATACGCATCAAGCATTGCTGCGTCGATTTCATCTGCATCAAGCTGCTGGATCGCCTCCTGATTCAACATCACGTGCCAGCTTTTGCCCTTGGATGTTTCGGCATATGAACGGAATATCCTCTTGCGAGAGATATAGACATCATGGTCTCCTGCATCGCCAACCAGGCCTTGAAGCCTGTCGGTGTATTCCTGGCTGTAATCATCGGGATTCAGGATGGCGGGCTTACCCATCCTGTAAAGCAAAAACGCGGGAACAGCAAAGATCACAGTGTCAACCGGAACAAAGGAAATGAGCCTGCCCACAGCGTTATGGGCGGAAAGAATATACACAACGGGTCCCAGGAACGCATAGACCAGTACCGAGACAATTGTGAAGATCCTCAATTTAAATTGCCTGATCCTCTGTGTACTGCCAAATCTCAGGAACACATAGGCGATAATAACAGAGAGGGGCATGACAAGTATCAGCCCTTCCAGCTCAGAAATCCTGCCGGACTGTATAAGCACTGGAATCAGGAATACTGCCAGGTAAACAAGGGAGAACGATAAAAATGAAACAAGAAAGCGCCGTGTTGCCGTTTTCATGTTATAATATGTCAACTACTCCACCCTGACGGTTGGGGCTTGCTGCTGTCCTCTGCCATGCCCGTAGGCACGGTTTCACTGAAACGCAACGATTGGCTGGTTGACAGCAGCCTGAAGTACTCAGATTTACCGAGTACCTCAATGTTCCTTGATGCATTAAGATCAGCATGAATTTCAAGGTTGCACCGTTTGCAGTGGAATACTGATCCATGCCTGTTATTCCTGTCCCTGTATCCACACCTTGAGCATGTCTGCGATGTGAATCTTGGGTCTATATATACAACTGTTTTATTCAAATCCTCTGCCTTGTATTCCATGAACCGCTGCAACTGAAATGGAGACCATGATCCAAGTTTGTTGTTGAATCTCCTTCCATTACCATTTCTCATGCTCGATGCATTCAGGTCTTCAAGTGCAAACACATCATGGGGAAGATTGACTATCTGTTTTGATATTGTATGATTGGTGTCAAGCACGAACCGTCTCTCTCGCCCACTCAAATTCTTTAGTTTTCTATGAGCAGAACGAGTGCCTGAGTGCTGCAATCTCTTCTTGTTGTAGCGGTATCTTCCCTTAACTTCCCTCAGATGCTTTGAATTGAAGAATGTGTTATCTGACAGCACTGCTATGTTCCTTATGCCTCTGTCTATACCTATTACCTTTACATCCTCGTTCACAACTTTATTTTCAACTTTATTATCTACCTCCACCTGAACCATCATAAACATTCTTTTCCTGTGTTCATCAATGACAACCTGTGCATTGGTGTATTGTCCCCTGTATTTGTCTATTAAGGGGGAATTTGCTACGGGGAATGATAATCTCCCTTTTACTGTTGCCAATGATAGGATGCGTGTGTCAGGGTAGAACTTGAAGGTTCTTCTGTCATATCTGATTGTGATTGACTTTCTATGTATGGGCGTTTTAAATTTTGTCTGCTTCAATGATTCAGATGCTGTATCTCTTGCCGTCTGTACCAAAGCGGATGGAAGGGTTGGTATCTTTCCCCTTACCTCACTGTATGTTCCCCTGTTCAACCTGTTCCTGTTGAATGTTTTTTCAGAAAACCCGTAGTCCAGAACTATTTGACATGCTTCCCTGAACTGCCTTCCCGTTTCCAGAAGGGAAGGATCGTATGGAAGTTTCAGTTTAATAGTCCTGAACATTGTTCAGTAAATTGCCTGATTGTTTATTAGTGTTTCGTTGAGGGAAGTCCGTGTATCTCCAGGCTATGGCATTGGAGTTTTACTGCTTCCCTCAAACTCCTAACATTCTCATATGACAGTAAAATATTTAATTTCTGCGATCAATAAGGATTTGCGAGGTTTCCATCCAGTGGATTTACGGTAATATTAAATTTCACTAATATATCCTTTCACCATGAAGCCTTTCAAGCTCGATCAGCTGGACATGGACATTATTGATCTCATGGAGGAGGACTGTTCACTGACCTACAACGAGGTTGCTGAAAAGACAGGCAAGAATCTGTGGACGGTACGGGACAGGATGATACTCCTGAAGCAGAGAGGCATTATCAAATCATGCAGGGCAGATATTGATTATGGAAAGCTTGGTCTCGGGTGCAAGGCCATGATAGGCTTCAATGTCCCGCCAGAGAGGATTGATGAATTCATTACGCTGGTCAGGAAGGAGAAACGCATAAAGAAATTCATTATCACAACCGGATCAAGAAGGTTTCACATACAGATGGTGGGTGAGGAATGTGGTGAGGTCAGGAACTACGCCAGGAAGATCCTTCCGGATTTCGGGATTTATGATATCGATTTTGAGGTCGTCCTGGATGAAATTCCTTAGGCAGGAACGGCTGAACTGACACAGACCTGAGCGGTGCCATGAAATGGCATTTCAACTTCCACAAGTTTTGCTTAAATCATGCCGGTATTCCAATTTATTGCCAGCATCCGTTAAGTAGAAAGGCCTGATAATTCGGCCATGACCAATGAGATGGATGAAATAGAGAGATTTGCAAAATCCACGCTTGGTGCAATGCCTGAGGTGGTTAAACTCCTGGGCAATCACAACGTGGAAATGGCCAAGGAGCAGTTCAGGGAAAACATGACCCTTTACCTGGGCAGGACAAAACTCCCGAAGAAGATCCTGGCACTTACGGCACTTTCGGTGTCCCTGGCAAATGGCCAGTCAGATTCCGCGATGATACATTTCAAGCTCGCCCAGAAGTTTGAAGCCAGCATGCTGGAGGTCCTTGACTCAATCAAGGCGGCAAAGATGGCGTTAATGTCCTCCACCATGGCGCTGATGGGGACAATACAGCCAGTTGTGGAGAAGTTCACGGGACCGTCGCACAGGAGTGCAGAGATCGAGAAGATCCTGAATCATGTGAAATCGGAATCAGGCATGGATTTTCTTCCCGAGAACCTGAGTTCTCTTGCATCTGTTTCATTCAACCTGCTGGAGGAGCATCTCAAGGAGAAAGCGGAGCTGATGTCACCATTCGAGGTCGAACAGAAATATCTATTCCTCATGGCCTTTGCAGTGAGCATTTCCATAAGGTACGAGGAATGCGCTCGTGTTTACCTGACGCAGTTTTTCCTCAACGGTGGCAGGAAGGAGGAGATGGAGGACACGCTGTTCCTCACCAGGTTCATAACCGGGAACAAAGCACTGACATCCTCAATGGAGATTCTCAAGTGGTAAATCCATGGAGTTTTGGAGTTCATAAAGGAGTTATGATCATATCATGAGAAAAAGCACTCTTAATCTATTTGGATCAGAATGGTTTGGCATTGCAATTTCAACACTGGCCCTGGCACAGGTTTATATTCTGGCCTCCGGTGAATCAGGCAGCATAGCCCTCAGATACGTGGCTGAAGCCTTTTTAATACTTGGAATTTCAATCTTCCTGGTAATATTTGTAATATGGGTATACAGGGGATTCGCCATGAAGGACCGTGTATTTTCCCACTGGAACAATCTTACCCGGCTCAGTTTCACCGCCCTTATTCCCATCATAGGATTCGTCGGGAATTACCAGCTCATCTACTTCTTCGGGCTTTCCACGACTACAGCGGCACTTTCAGCAGTGGACTTCTACGCTAATTACATACTTGCGCTGGGACTTGGCGTGCTGCTGGGTTACAGGCTATACACCAAGGAGATAAATCCAAGGGAAATGAATTATGCAATTGTGATACCACCACTGGCAATAGGCACCAGCGTCTTCCTTGCCGGCACACTTATGAAGTTCTACGAAGGGGTGGAGGCGCAGACAATGTACTTCCTGGTTCTCATGGGCCTCGGAATATTCTTCTTCCTGTTCGTATTCATCGGATCACTGGCACTTGCGGGCCATGTCTCAACAAAGGTTCATGAAACTCTGCCCACAACCATGCTGCCTGTCGGAATTGCAAGCCTCATAATCATCAACCTGTTTTCGCTGGCAGGCTTCGGGAAGATAGATGATCTTTTCATCGCAGGGTCATCCGTGGAATGGCTTTCAGTTCTTCTTTGGGGCTTCGAAGTCTGGAATTTCCTTGTTGTGCTGATACTCATATTCACGCACCCGGTCAGGGGAACGCTCGGTGTCTGGGCCTACGGTTTCCCCCTGGGGCTTTTTGCAACATCAACCATAAGGATTCTCGGATTTACCCACTTTTACGCACTTCTATGGGCCTTTGTTACCATAGCAGTAATCCTGAACGTTCTGTGGGTGTACGCCTGGATAAACACTGGGATGTTCCTCACAAACATGTTCAGGAAGGAGGAAAGTGAGAAGCGGGCTGTTCCGGGACATCATTCCGGGGAGTGACAGTCAGAGGAGGTAAAGGGAGAGTAGCGTGAAGGTCAGTACGGGAAGTGCGATTGTGAATCCCACCTTCATGTAATACCCATACCCAATTTTTATACCATTCTTGCGGTCCAGCGTATGGAGCCACAGGAGCGTGGCAAGTGACCCTATTGGTGTGAATTTGGGACCTATATCATTTCCTATCACGTTTGTATAGATGAGATAGTTCGCATTGTGAATAGATGAAATGGAAAGGGCACCGAGCATCACCGAGGGCATGTTGTTCATGCCTGATGCCAGAAAGGCGAAGAAATACCCTGAGAATACATATGGTAGGGGACCTGGCATTGAGACAATGTGCGCAAGAAGCAATACCATCAAATCCGTGAGGCCATTCAGGCCTAACCCGTAGACTACGAGGTACATGCCGAAGGAGAAAATGACGATCTGCCAGGGGGCTTCCCTTATGATCCTCGTGGTATTGATATCTCTGCCGTACCTTGCCACAACCATAACAAAGGCTGCCACGCCCACGGATATGAAGGCTATGGGAACATCATAGATGCCCCCCACGGAATAAAGTATTATCAGGACAACTATTACCGGAATGCTTATTTTTGCTATGATGGGAGAGAGTATGGCCTCACGTGGATTTCCCAGATTCCCTGTGACATACCGTGATATGACAGCCTTCCGGTAGTACAGGTAAAGAATCCCAAGTGAAGCTGCCACCGATACAAGATCAGGGAGAATCATCACATGTGCGTACTCAAGGAAGGTGATGTGAAAATAGGTGGCGCTGACTATATTGACAAGATTGCTGACAACGAGCGGCAGCGATGCAGAATCTGCAATGAAGCCCGTGGCCATTATGAATGGAAGAATGTACCTTCTTTCAACGTTCATGTTCACAAGCATCTCATACACTATTGGCGTGAGTATCAGGGCTGTTCCATCGTTGGCAAATATTGCCGATATTCCAGAGCCCAGGATTATTATGAAAAGGAAGAGCAGGTTTCCGTGGCCCCCGGCCATGCGTGCAATCCTGAGGGCCGCATACCTGAAGACACCTGCCTCGTCAAGAACCAGCGATATGAGTATTATTGCAATGAATGTGAAGGTCGCATTCCATACAATGTCCCATACTGCTATCACGCTGGAAAAATTTATCATTCCCAGTGCATAGCTGGCGGCGGCACCGATCAATGCCGAGTACCCAATTCCGAAATTTCTTGGCCTCCTTATGACAAGAAGCAACGTCCCGGCGAAAATTGCCGCTGAAATATAGAAACGATATGAAAGAATCATTGAAACAACCGAATTCAGTTGGTAAGGGTATCTTCGTATATTAAAATATACTAATATATATTGAGCTTAGTTTACATAAATAGCGTATTTCAGGTGCTCACAATGTTTAATTAGTATATTCGCATATGCTAATGGGAAATATACATGGCTGGAAAAATAGCAATAGTCATAAACTCAGGACTGGATCAGCGCGCAAAGGTAATGTCAGGGCTTCATGTTGCCAAGAGGATTCATGATGCAAGGAAGGAGAATGGCATAGACAGGGTTGAAGTTTTCCTATTCACCGGCGGCGTCCGGTCTCTTGAAAGGGGCCAGGATAATGGTGAGGTGATTGATGCGATCAAGGAGCTCCGCGACGCGGGAATCACCCTTGAGGCCTGCTCAAACCAGGTTAAGAACTGGGATATGGAGGATATATTCTCCAGCAATGGAATAGATCTGGAATTCGCCAGAGATGCCTTCTCAAGGTATGCCGTCGATGGATACACCGTCATATCCTTCTGACGGTGGCGGGATAAATGTTCACAGGAAAGAATCTTCCGGTTTTCAGCGTACTTGACACGGAATCAAGCCATGGAAGGTATTCCCATTCAACGAAGGAGATAACCTTCGATGACCTGGTGAAGTTCCACGGGCATGCGTGTGATGGCCTTTATCGCGGGACATATGCACTTTCGGTCGGGCTTGCTGCGCTGTTCCCTGACGGTATCATCGATCGCACCGACCTAAGGGCAATTTCACGGAACAGCCCATGCCTTGGAGACGCTGCCTCGTATCTCACGGGAGCGAGGGTCAGGTTCGGTACCCAGGATGTGATGAGAGAGCCTGGAGTCTGGTATATCCTGCAGAAAATCTCGACTGGGGAGGCCGTGGAAGTAGCTGAGGACCACGGTTTTTTCCCGGCAGAGATATCTGATGCCGAGACCTCGCTGGTTTCCGCCCCAAGGGAAGCATTGCCTCGACGGGTGGATCAGCTTAAGGACATGCAAGACAGCTGGGTGAAGAATATCCTCCTCAAGACGAGACCCGGAGATCATTATCATGTCAAAAGGATTGATCACAAATGGAAGGAAGTACCATATACAAACAAGGGAATAAGGACTGATATTATATTTAAGGATGTGATTCGGTAACATGATGCATCCACAGTTTCGTTCTGAGATTACGAGGATAGCCGAGATATGCAAGGTCCTCGGTGACCCCAACAGGCTGCACATCCTTTCACTCTTAAGCCATCAGGAACTCTGTGTTTGCGAAATAACCTCAATACTGGATATATCGCAGTCTAACGCCTCCCAGCACCTGGCCAGGCTTAGATCTGTTGGCCTGGTAAAGGAGAGGAGAAATGCCCAGTGGGTATATTACTCCCTGAACCCGGAAACGTTCCCCCTGATTACTGAACTTCTTGGATCTCTTCCTGATGTGTCACATGAATTGAAAGAAATAGAGGACCTGCCAGATCATCCAAGATGCAAAATCTGATTCTTAAAATTGAAGCGTGGGAGAATTACTTCTTGCCCACTTTCCCCAGACCCTTCAGTATATTAATTGCCACTGCGAGACCAGCTTCCACCTCTGGATCCTTGAGTTCTCCAAGCAGGCTGAATGTTCCGTGGATCCTTGGCTCCCTTGAAAGGCGTCCTGAGGAGATGCCATCAAGAAGCCCAACCACTCCATCCACAACATCGGGATCAGATACCCTGGACAGTATCTCTAGAAGCGAATTCAGGATAGCTGCCACACCATTCAACATGTCATCTGTGAGCACACCACGCAGGTTTGCAACCAGGTATGCGAGTCCCTGAAGTGATTCAGCCATCCCGGTCTCCTCAAGTGTTCTCACCCATTCCACTGACCTTGATATTGTTCCCAGGTTATCAACCAGGGATTCGACCGCCTTCATTGATGCCGGATCTTCCAGCTTCCTGTTCAGGATCTGAATTATGTCATTGCTCATTGTACCACCCCGTTCAGGACCGGTTTGGCAGTCATATTCCAGTACACGTTGTTGTAGATCAGCTTAAGCCAGTAGAATGAGTAACTCTCAGGCATGAATACAGGTTTCTGGGTATAACTTGATGATATCATTGAAGCCTTGCCCATTCCAGTAAGCATGAGCGCCCCTCCGCTGCCATCATATGTTGCGACAGGTTCTTCTCCCGTGACGGATTGAACAATCCTGTCAGAGACCACTATGGCCTGCGCGTCGGCAACGGATCCTGCCTTGGACACCTGCAGGTTGGTTGCATCCCCTATTGCATAAGCATTTTTGTAACCCTTGACGTTAAGGGTGTAGCCGTCAACCTGGACCCAGCCCATCTGATCGGCCACTCCTGAAGTTTCCAAAAGCTTGTTTCCCCTGTGCGGCGGGACTATTAATGCCAGATCATACGCAATCCTCTCATCCTTCTGCGATACCAATTCCTTTGCTGCCACATCCACCGATTTTAACTGGAATCCAAGATTGCTTTTTATTCCCTTCTCTCCGAACATCCTGAGGGCTATTTCCGAGATTCCCTGGTCAGGGAAAGCCATTGGCATGGGGTACATATATTCAATCTCAACCTTGTCCCTTATTCCTCTGCGCGTGAAGTAGTCGTTCAGCATGAACACAGCCTCAAGAGGTGCAGGGGTGCATTTGTAGGGCATTGAGGAGACTCCAACAACAATGCGTCCCGACTTGAATTCGTTGATCTTCTTCCTGAGTTCCACCGCTGACTCCAGGCTGTAGAAGTTGTTTGTTCCCTGCTTGAGACCCGGTACGGCATCATAATCATACCTTGCTCCGGTTGCAATGACCAGGAAGTCATAATTTATGCTCTGCCTGTCTGTTCTTATGGTTCTGTTCTTCAGGTCAAGGGCCGTGGCAAATTCAGATACAAGAGTGACCCCCTCTACCAGCATTCTCGTTTCAGGCTTGTATGTTGATGCTGGCGTCATCATGTCGAATGGAATTTCAAGGAATCCCGGCTGATAATAATGACGCTGGCTTCCCTCAACAAGAATTATCTTAACGTCTCCGGCCTTAACCTGCTCCCTCAACCTATAGGCAAGATGGTTCGCTGTGCTGACTCCACCACTGCCTCCGCCAACAATTGCTATTGTCTTCATTAAATTTCAATGGGGTGATGAAATAATAACTGTACTATGAAATTCTTGGTAAAAAAATAAAATAGGGCACAAAATTTGGGTAAAAATCCAGGACCTTCATTAATTTACCATGGGTGTGAATGGTTTTCATCCGCCATGCTTGAATGCAGGGTAAATAAGCATTCCACCATCCACCACAAGGGTTGTGCCCGTAATGTATGATGCCATGTCGCTCACCAGGAATGTCACAGCCTGGGCAATATCCGACGTCTCTCCCATCCTGGGCATTGCAATCTTTGTGAGAAGGTCCCTGTAGGTCTCCGGATTTCCCCACACATCCTTATTTATGGGCGTCTTTATTGCACCTGGTGCAACGGCAACTACCCTGATGCCGGATTCGGACACTTCCTGGGCAAGGGTCTTGGTGAACATGGATAGGCCTGCCTTGGCACTGCCGTATGCTGTATAGCCGGACCATGGCACAAATTCATGCACAGACGTTATGTTGATTATTACCCCATGTCCTGCTTTTTTCATCCTTTTCACGGCCTCCCTGGCACAGTAATACGGGCCCATCAGGTTAATGGCAATGACCCTTTCCCAGTCATCGGGATTGTCGTCACCACATAGTTCCCTTTTTCCATCAATTCCGGCATTGTTCACCAGGATGTCTATGGTTCCGAGCTTGGTATCTATGCTGGAGAATATGGCTTCCACATCGGACCTGTTTGAAACATCACCGCCAAATACTGCTGCCCTGCCACCATTGTTGTTGATTTCTGCTGCCAGCTGTTCTGCCTGCAGTTTCTCGGAGTGATAATGAATCGCGACTGCTGCACCAGCTCTTGCCAGGTATTTCGCGATTTCCATTCCCAGGCCTGAGCTTGATCCTGTGACCAGTGCAATCCTTCCCTTGAGGTCTATGTTTATGCCAGTGCCATAAGACACTTTGCTTTTGTCATCAGCCATGAAAAGCCATGGCTTTATTCAAAATAAGATTAACTGAATGCACCCAATCTGAGCCACAGCCGTTTGAAATATGCGGATATCCTCTCATTTCCGTGGCTCAGCAAACAGCTCCCTGTCATATGTGCGGCCCGTAATTATCACGGTCAGTCCGGCAATAACTGCAACCGAGAATGCATAGATATAGGAATAGGCCGGGTCTACAAAATAGAGGAATCCCATGATTATGTTGGCAGCGAATAGACCAGCGCTCCTGGAGGCAGTAAGCCAGCCCATTCCCTGTCCTATGTTCTCAGAAACCTTTGAGATTATTGTTGGCTCAAACACTTCGGTAAAGCCGGTTCCAAGGCCAATCACAATTGTGGACGTATAGAATGAGACCAATGGGAGTTTTCCAATAAGGGAAACGGCGTAGAGCAATGCACCCATGCCGGCAAGGATATAGCCAAGCAGTCCAAGTGGAAGAGCCTCACGTTTCAGCCTAACGCGCGACATGAGGAATCCTACAGATGCGGATACCGCCAGGAAAATCGTATAAGTTAATGCACCCAGCAGAATATCTGATGTTACTATGGCTACAGTAAGCACCAGGAAACCCATACTGTAATACCCGAAACCGAAGAGTGCGGATGAAATAATTACGCCGCTGAAGAACGCCCTGTGTTCTTTTTTCCCATTGACGGATGCTGCACCACCGACGACTCCGGACTTTACCCTGATCAGCATCAGTGTTGATACAATAATGGGAATGATCGTGACAATGAATACAGTCCGGAACGGGAAACCAAGGGAGATCATTGAAATGAAGACAAATGTGGCCAGTATCCCGCCGCCGACATCGAGGCCGTGGAGCAGGCCATACGCCCTCGACCTGTTGCCTTCAGCAACGGATTCACTCATAAGTGTTCTTCTTGCCGGGGATCTGAAATTCCTTGCCCACCAGCCACCTGCAAAGATGGCAACTGCCTCATACACAGTGCCCGCGAATCCCGTGAACGATAATATTGGAATCAGGGAATTTCCAATTATGGCCATTTTTCTGCTTCCGAATCTGGATGCCAGCCTTCCGCCATAATATGCAAAAATTGATCCGATGCCATAGTTAAGGGCTTCAGCAATTCCATAATAATACACGGGCGCCTTGAGGATAAGCACAATAAAGAGCGGAAAGCCAACGATCACTGCCTGGTACCCGAAATCGGCGAAAAACGCTGATAATGAAATGTACCAGACATTTACCGGTAAAGCTCTACCTTCAGAGTTAGGCATTTTATCAACTCCTGACATGGCCCCATACCTTCTTCACATATCCACCAGGCACCAACATACTCGCTAACAGCTGCATGATGCAGGATCACAAGCTGATGCAGTGGAACCATATGCAGCATATTCAACGGCATGATTCCAGGGTACCTCCATTGGGGCATTTTCTCCTGAAAGGCATGCCTGCAGTCATGTCAATAGCAAATTGTACTTTATCCTTTAGATTCAATATCCTGGCATGACTTGGCCTGCCTGTAGTGTGCCTGGACCGAAAATGCGCATTTAATGAACTGGAAACCAAGCCTATAATACGTTGAAGAGATATGATTCCATGGCAAACACTGAGAAAATCGACATATTCAACCACATTTATCCGGAGAGATACTTCAACTTCTTTTCCAAACGCCCTGCAATGATGGAGGAACAGGCAACAAGGTTACCGGAACTTGTGAACATGAAGGACAGAATCAGGGTCATGGACAGGCTGCACATAAGCAGGGAGATTATTTCCCTGGCCCTTCCCGATATTGATGATCTTGAGGTCAGCGCGGAAAAATCGATTGAGGTCATGAGGGCAGCCAACGACGGCATGCACGAGACCGCAAACCAGAGCGAGGGGAGATTCCTTGCAATTGGAACAGTATCACTCGCAGATCCGGATGCAGCCATAGCCGAAGCCACAAGATGCATCAGGGAACTGAGGATGCCGGGTATCCAGATTGTTTCCAATGTCCATGGCGAACCCCTGGGTTCACCGAGGCTTGAACCCTTCTACAGCGCAATGGAGGATTTGGGGAAACCTGTCTGGATTCATCCGACATTCATGAGGCAGGCTTATCCATGGCTGAGAGAATACAATACCGGCATTATGGTGGGATGGGACTTTGATACAACGCTGGCATTGATACATCTCGTTGGATCCGGCGTTACTGCGAGGCACAGGAAACTGAAATTCGTAATACATCATCTTGGATCTCTTGTGCCATTGCTCGGCGGAAGGATTTCAACATTCCTGGACAATAACAACCCGGGCAAGAAACAGGAAGAGAATTCTAAATCCCTTGCATACCTAAAATCATTCTATGTTGACACGGCTGAGGGGATGGCATTGCCATGGTTGCGAAGTGCGCTGGAGTTCTTCGGTACTGACCACATCATGTTCGGGACTGATTTTCCGTGGGGGGATTCCGACCAGATAATAAGGAACATAGAATCACTCGATATCAGTGAGGATGATAAGAAGGAAATCTTCAGCGGGAACGCGAAGAAGATCCTTGGCCTCTGACCTGGAACTTCCTCCTGTTATCTTCCAGGATCTTTGCGACCACATTTACTGTTAGACCATATTTTCAAAAAATCTGCCGTCTCCGACAGATCCGGGGTTCCTGGATAAACAGGGAAAAATTAATTGAAGCCTAAGGATACACACATATGGATATCCTCTTTCTGGTAATACTGTGGATACACGCCTTTACAGCCCTTTTCTTCGTGGGTGGTTCCTTTTTCATATGGATTGTGGTCTGGCCTGCCACATTCAGGATTTCGGATGACGAGAAGGTCAGGACAAAGATCCTCGGCCATATCGGTAGGATATTCGGAACTGCAACAGATATCTCAGTTGGAATACTTATTGTGACGGGACTTTACCTGGGCTATGAATATCTTCCCACACTGTCAGATCTCACCACTACTACCGGGGGAGAGCTTCTTCTCGCAAAGGGAATCATTGTTGTCATAATGCTTGTGCTGATGTACGCCAATAACATTTATCACGGAAAGAAACTTGTCAGGCTCTCACAGGAGGGGAAGTTTGACGAGATGAAAAGAATCAGGCGCATCACGCATATGGCATCATTCATAACTCTTGGCCTGATGGTTGTCATAGTGCTCATTGCATTCACGCTGCCCTTTTACTATCCCTGATGGCAAAAATGGCGCATCTTGAGGCTCCCTCTTACGTTACGACAGTTTTGATGCTGTTCAGCATGTAATATCATCTGGGATGTGTGGACGTGGCAAATTTCATTACACAGTGTTTGCTGATCATGTGGAATGAATATAGCCTTCAGCCGTGGTACGCTTATCCTGAACGAAGTTCAGGGAAATGTTCCCCCATACATTGTGTACGATGACCGGATTGGGGCATACCGCACCGAGGCTTTCAGGTATTCACAGGTCGTGAAAAAGTTTCCAGATGCAAGGGATGATGTCTTCAGCTCCTCATCTGTAAATGTCAGGCACAGTGAAACCCTGAGACCCTACCAGAAAAAAGCTGTGGATCTCTGGGCAGCTAACCAGAATGCAGGGGTTGTTGTTCTTCCAACTGCAGCAGGAAAAACTCATATAGGGATTGAGGCAATTGCGCGCCTTTCCACAACAACACTTGTGGTTGCACCCACAATTGAACTTGTCCAGCAATGGAGGGACAAGCTTTCCAGGACATTCGGCGTAAAAGTTGGGCAGATTGGTGGAGGAGAGAAGGATATAGAGGATATTTCAGTTAGCACATATGATTCCGCCTACCTGATGGCAGAATCCCTGGGAAACAGATTCAGGTTCCTGCTTGTGGACGAGGTGCATCATCTTGCATCGGAACGTTATCTGGAAATAGCGAAAATGTACGCTTCCCCTTACAGGATGGGATTGACCGCGACATACGAAAGAACGGACATGCTGCACGAGAATCTGGAGGAGGTGATGGGTGGAAAGATCTTTGAACTGGGATATGAGGAACTTACGGAGTACCTCTCAGATTATGATATAATAAGGATACCCGTAGATCTTGAACCAGAGGAGGAGGAAGAATATGAAAGGAACCGGAATATATTCATCAGTTATCTCAGGCGCCATCGCATAACGCTCAGGGGTCCGTGGGATTTTGAAAAGTTCATCCTCTCTTCGTGGAATCCTGAGGGCCGGGAGGCACTTCTTGCCTGGCGAACGGCCAGGGAAATTGCATTCAACGCCCGGGTTAAGGTCGATACGGTCAGGTATGTCCTTTCAAAGCACAGGAACCAGAAGACCATCATCTTTTCAGAGGATACTGACACAGCCTACATGATATCCAAGGAGTTCCTGATTCCATGCATAACGTATCTGACTCCCGGGCCGGAGCGGAAGGAATATCTGGAAATGTTCAAAGCAGGGAGGGTTACGGCACTGGCCACTTCCAGGGTTCTTGACGAAGGTATAGACGTGCCGGATGCCAGCGTTGGGATTGTCCTGAGCGGATCAGGCAGCACCCGGCAGTTCAGGCAGAGGCTCGGAAGATTGCTCCGCCCATCCGGTGAAAAACATTCTGTGCTATACGAGATCGTTGCCAAGGGCACTTCAGAGTATGGAACTTCCAAAAGGAGGCGAAAAGGTGTTCCCAGTTCAACTGATGACAGTTCGCAAAAGTAAGAACGGTGTGGTGAGGTCCGTATTTCTGACCAGCGAGAACAGCAATTATGCCACGTCCGTTATTGATCTGTTTCACAAATCCCTTGGAAAAAGAAGAAAGGAAATCGAGAATGAGATAAAGCTCCTGGAGCTGAAGTCACAGAACCCCAAGATTGTCAGGGGGCTGGCACTTCTCATGTTCAGACTGTCCCGGTTGGATCCTCCCTCGTTCCTGGATCCGATGAAGGTGAGAAAAGCAATCTTCTCCAGTGCCAGAACACCACCGGTTGCTCCAGAGGAAAGAGACGACCTCATTGCCCGGATTGCTGCTGAGATGGATGTTTCCCCCAGTGAGATCTCAAAGGCAATGTATGCAGACAAGGAGGATGAGCAGATCCTTGTTTCGGTGCCGGATATCACGCCAGATGATCTGTCGGCAAGATACAATCTTGAGCAGGTTGAAACCGTGATGCTCAAGACATCCTCAATCGTCATCACAACAACAATGAACCATGCAAGATTTGAGAGGCGCATTCGGAGCCTAGGCCTGCTTTACAGGATCAGTGATGAGAACGGAATTTACAGGATCGAAGTCAGCGGGCCACTGTCCATCATTGAGCACAGCGACAGGTACGGATCACGGATTGCCATGTTGATGAGATATCTCTTCCATTATTCCGACTGGCAGGTGCAGGCCACCGTGAAGCTCAAGAACGGCGACGAGAAATCGGACTACTCATATTTCCTTGACGATGCTGCGGTAGAACTCCTGACATCACGTGAACCCACCCATGAATCGGGGAAAGATCGTATACTGTCTGAAACCCCGTCTCCCATAAAGGTCGCAGGCAAAGCCATCTTTCCGGATTATTCCGTTGCAATCAATGATACAACAGTATCAATATTCATCACACGCCCCAATTACTTCGGTGAGGATCAGGCAATGGTAACAGGAATTGCCAGGGAAGGCCATCAGGCTGAGCTGTTCTGCATACTGGAGAAGGGAGAGAAGTGCCCTCCAGGTGCCCACTGCTTCAGGGATGAGCTGGACCGGCATGCAGTGGTGGACTACCTGAAAGCCAGGCTTACGAAGCGTGAGGTCCCAGCAAAACCCGCAGAAAGGCCAGAAGAGAAGCCTACCCACGTGAATCAGGATGTACCTGAGAAAGTCCTGCAGCACCTGCATTCACTGTACCCGGATTCCCAGGCCATGGTTGACTACCTTGAATTCATGGGCTTCGACCCTTCCGAGGCACTGCAGAAGGCAGGGTTCACCATAAAGTGGAAAGGGCTGCGCATAATTGTTGAATGAGAATAGGTGCAGTTAACGAAACACGCTTTCTTAAGTACTGTCTTTGACATTATCATGGCATGAGGTTTGACTTTTCGCGTATATTCCTGAGCAGCAACGTGAACTTTTATTCGGACGATGGACCCATGCAGAGGGTACTTGAGTTTCTGAAATACAGAGGAAGAGATGAACTGAGCTCCCTTGGAAAATATGTATCCAGTGAAATGGTGGAAGAAGCCATGTTCATTGATCATTATTCCAAGCCTGTCCTGCAGACGTGGGATGTGCTTGACGAAAGGATGGATGGCGTATGGATATCGCCGTCACATGTGCATGTGATAGATCGGCTTCAGTCATTCGGTGTGATTTCCAGGCCCATACTGGAGAAGGACCTCATGCATCACTTCATTTCCGGGTACCTCATTTCCGATTCCGGGCTTTTCTGCACCCTGACACTGACAATGCAGACAGCCTATGCACTGCAAAAATATGGCAATGACCATGTCAGGAATACCTATCTGAACAGGTTCATTTCCCATGAAAACCCCTGGCTTGGCGCAACATACTACACTGAAATACAGGGAGGCAGTGATCTTGGTGCCAACAGAACCGTTGCTGTTCCCGATGGAGATGCGTGGAGAATAACCGGATCAGACAAGTATTTTGCAAGCAACTCCGGCCTGGCAGATGCTTCAGTGGTGACAGCCAGAATCCAGGGGGCACCACAGGGTGCCAAGGGAATATCCACATTCTTTGTCCCAGCCCTGGATTCCAACGGAAACCCAAACTACAGGATACGCAGGCTGAAGGACAAGCTTGGCACAATTGCCGTTCCCACAGGCGAGGTGGAACTGGATCATTCGGAAGGGTACCTTCTTGGTGACCTGCAGACTGGCATATACATCGCAATGGAAATTCTCACAGTTTCAAGGATAGATGATGCAATCGCAGCTGTTGGCATTGCCAGGAAAGCACTCTGGGAAGCTTACAGATATGCCCAGAAACGGGAAGCCTTCGGAAAGGCACTGAGCAATCACCCGCTGGTGCAGAGGGATCTTGTTGAAATGGAGGCGGAAGTCGAGGCATCCATGGCAATCTCCATCCTTTCAGCCAGCCTTTTCTCCGGCGTATGGGATGTCAGGCCACCTTATTCAAGGGAATATCATTTTGCAAGGACACTTTCACACATGGCAAAGAACCTTGCCTCATGGTCCAGTGATTATGTAACAAGATACGCTATGGAACTTCTTGGAGGCAAGGGATTCCTGCATGAATTTCCCATTGAGAAGTTCCACAGGGATTCAATTGTAACATCCATATGGGAGGGAACAAGCAATATACAGGCCCTGGATCTTCTTGAGGTGCTCCTGAAGAAGGAGATGCTGAAGGATCTCCGGGAGTACCTGTCAAAGTTGCTTGAGGAAATAAGCGATAAGGGCATCCGATCCACAATGGACGATATGGTCAGGGATTCATTCAGCAGAGCCGCAAATTACCTCTCTTCAGAACAGAGGGAGTTTTATGCAAAGGATGTACTTGATCTGCTGGCAACCACAACCGCGTCAGTGCTGCTGTACGCAGTGGCATTCAAGACAGGCGATACAGGCATGAGGATGATTGCTACAGTCTACAGGTGGAAGCACTTTGACCCGGAACGAAAGGAACCGGAAATCTATAAATTCGCACTGAAGCACATGGAATGGATGGCACACAGTTCCCCATAAAAGGATGATTGCTGGGGGTCATGCCGAGTATGCTGCCCCTGATTCCATGCATTCATGTCTCCATTACATTTCGGCATGGCGGTCCCCAGGACGCAATAGGTTTTTAGTCATCAAGCAGTTTTCTTTCCATGGAACTCAAGCTCTACAATATCAGGATACCTTTCCTGTACCCGTTCACGACAAGTTTTGGAACTGAATCCGCCAGGGATGCCATCATACTTGAGCTCATTGATGGCGATATCACGGCATATTCTGAATGCGTCACGTCAACAAATCCCGATTACGGCTACGAGGACAACCAGACCTCCACTCACCTCATTAGGGATGTCTTCAGCCCCATGATGAAGGATCTCCCCACGCCTCAGGAATTCAATTCAAGGGCAAGGAAAATCAAGGGAGACAACATGGCACGTGCAGCACTGGAAATGCTCCTGTGGGATTATCACTCCAAAATTTCTGGAAAACCTCTGGACAAATTCATGGGTGGCTCCAAGGAACATATTGAGGTGGGCCTTTCCGTGGGAATGGATGCCATGGATAAAATGGCCGGCAGGATAGATGATGCCCTGAAGATGGGGTACAAGAGAATCAAGGTAAAGATTGAAAAGGGGCGGGAGAAGGAGATACTTGGGGGCATAAGGGACAGGTTCCCGGATATTGTCCTCACAGCGGATGCCAACAGCTCATACACAATGAAGGATATGGATCTGCTGCTATCCATAGACCGGTATGAACTGCAATACCTTGAGCAGCCGCTGAATTTCGATGATCTTATCTACCATTCACGGCTGGCCAGGGAGATGTCAACACCAATATGCCTTGACGAATCCATAACATCACCTGAAAAGGCGGAGAAGGCCATGGAAATTGGTGCATGCAGTGTCATAAACATCAAGCCCGGAAGAATAGGCGGCCTGACTGATTCACTTGAGGTTGCACGGATCTGCAGGGAGCATGGCGGCCACGTGTGGGTTGGAGGCATGCTTGAGACCGGAATCGGCAGGAGCTTCAATGTGGCCATGGCGTGCAACAGTAATGTGGACTATCCCGGAGATACAGCACCAAATTCAAGGTATTTCAAAAAAGACATTGTTACGAATACATTCAAAATGGACAGGGGCCGCATAAAGCCTAACACAAAACCCGGCATTGGGGTGGAAATCGATTTTCAGGAATTCACAAGAAGGATGGAATCCGCCATCCGGATATTCTAGGATTGATCACTGCCAGTGGATGCACTTCCGTATCAGAACTGCGTGAAATCCTCTGGTTTGTTCTTAATTTTTCTGTCATATTCATCCCTGTCAATGCGGCGGTACAGCCTTATTAGTAGGTAGATAACAGGCACTGCGGCAATCCAAAGCATCAGGGGATATTCAATATTGTAGGGACTGGCGTAAATCCTGGGCATGTATATTTCTGTTGATTCAAATGTGCCGGCAATTGCCAGTTCAAGTACCACAAACAGGTACATGTAGACAACCTTCATGATATTGGAGTGAAGAATCTGTCCCCTCTTTGCAAGGAGATAGATGAGGTAGATGCTTGTGCTTGTGGCCACAGCATATGAGGGCAGTTCCAGCCATGTGTGCGGAAGTATGGCAAGGCTGAAAAAGACCACAAGTCCCGATGTATGGAGACTTGTCCCCTCAATTGATATTATTATGGATGTCTCGATGCTTGAAAGAAGGAAGAAAAGCTGCCCAATGACCGGAATGAATTCAATGGTGGCAACCAGAAGATTGTGGGGGAAAATTTCCAGAATCATGTCAGGCAGGCTGAGTGTGACAATGGATTGTTGCTCATTCTTGAAGGCACTTAGCAGTACCTGATTATGAATCGAGAGGGAAGATATGGCAATGAATATGCCAATCTCCACCAGGAAAACAACCAGGAACAGACGCCTCAGCTGAAGAACCCCGTTCCTGATGAAGAAACCGTCTCCCTTCATTATGGGTTATTTCAATCATGGTTGTTATATTTTCCTTAATTCAATGGATGAAAAGTGCAGCATTTATGATTACACTGTAAAATAGACACAGTGCCATGACCCGATCTCTCCTGACACACAGATTATAATTGCAAAACTCATAAACAGGAGAACTTATCCAGCGACAATATTCACAGGGAGAATCTAACTGGATGCCGTAATTAACTCAAGAGAAAGCACGAATGCGGCTCCCATGATTACATTGTTCTGTTCAACAAAGGTTATATACTGTGCATCGCTATATATACTTATGGCAGACGTAGTAGTTGTTCACAGCTGGAACGATGACCAGAAGGACAAGGTAATGGAATTTGCGAATAAGGTAACCACAATGGCAAAGAACAAACAGCTCCCAAAGGGACTCAAGCTTCTCGGCATAGATCTTGGACAGGGACAGAATATGGCAGTATGCAAGTGGGAGGCTGATTCATTGAATCATCTTATGGAGGTTGCTAAATCTCTTGGACCCACCTGGGACATAAAAGCTTTTGAGGTTAAGCCGGCATACAAGCACGGTCTCTTCTAATTCTTTTTACCATCATTTTCTTTTACTATCATCCTGTCTATTTCCAGGCATATCATGTGAATTATGGCTATGTGCATCTCCTGTATTATGGGAGTGTCATCAGATTCCACATTCACAACCTCGCTGCATAGAGACTTGATTTTTCCCCCAGATTTTCCCGTCATGGCGATGGTGTATGCCCCCAGCTTCCTGGCGGCGTTGATTCCGTTAATTACATTTGGCGAATTTCCTGAAGTTGTTATGCCAATAACAATATCGCCGGACTTTACCAGAGCGTCCACCTGCCTGGAGAAAATCTCATCATAACTGTAGTCGTTTGCTATTGCCGTAACGGATGAAACGTTTGTATTGAGGCATAGGGCGGCCAGCGGTCTTCTTTCAAAGGAGAAGTGACCTGTCAATTCTGCAACAAAATGCTGGGCGTCTGCGGCTGAACCTCCGTTTCCAAATGTCACAAGCTTTCCCCTCTTTTCAATGGAATCAACAATTCTACTGGCGATTCTTCTGATCTGTCCGGGGTTGATCTTAGATCTCGCTTCCATGCCTGCCTTGATATATTCTTCAAGTGAGAAGTCCTGATACATGAACTGGCATTGTTAGCCACTATTATAATGATCCATTGATAACAGAAATTGATTCCTTCGCCAAGCAGTCAATTGTAAGGAGAATGTGCTACCTGAATAATTCCAGATCCCATTGAAATTACCCAACATAAAAGGGATGTAAAAATCGTTTAAACCGGCTACTCACAGAAGCTACTCCTGATTTCAGCAATAGCCTGCTCTGATAACATTCTGCTTTCCAACGGGGCCGGAACCTTTCCGGAAAGCACTGAAGGGCTATTTAATTTTACCGCTTAAGACAAAAATATGGAGTGATTAATCCTTATCTTCATTCTTTTTCTTGAATCCTTTTGAAAAGCCTTTCCCGAAGCCCTTGACCACGTCTGCTCCTTTTTTGGCGACGTCTCCCACAACTTCTCCGGACTTCTCTGCTACACCTTTCTTTTTGTTTTTATCCTCGTCCATAGATATGCCCTCTGTTAGCTATGGAGTGCATTGTTATATATCTTTACAAAATGTATAAAAGACATTTCTTAAGGTACTGCACACTGAACTTCGATACATATATCATCGACAGTTAAAATAGGGTGGATTACTTTAATTCAGTGTGGAAACCAGGACCCCGCCAGATATTCCAGATTATGAGGATCGGGATTTTGTCATTGAAGACGCCGAGGCAGACATGGAATTCAGGATAATCCATGAACTCCTTCCGCCATTTTCCCGGTGGACTGTTGATCTCGGGTGTGGGTATGGAAGATTATCCGCTGCTCTTTCCAGGAAATCCGGGAAACTCATACTTGTGGACTACTCAATGACCGGCATGAAAAGGGCCAGACAGAAGATGCTTGATGATGGGATATCAGCTTCCTTCCTGCTTGCTGACATTTCACACCTGCCGTTCAGATCTGACAGCATTGACACCATAGCAATGTTCAGGGTATTCCATCACTTTAATGATCCTGCCCTGGCAATTCGGGAAATAGTGCGCTGCATGAGACCCTCTGGACATATTGTATTCAATTATAATTCCTCAGACAATGCATCAATGATGCTGTTCTGGCTGAAGCACAGAATCAATGGAGGAAACAACCATCAGAAATTCCCGTTTCCACTGATGCCTGGCACGCTTAGGGCCAATCCGGAGGACGATAAAAGGCCCATATATTTTCAGACCCATTCAACACTGAGGTCATTGATGAAGCAGAATGGCCTTGTGCAGTCTCATGGAAACTTTCATTCAGGAATGCTTGGAAAGGTTGCATTTAAAAACGGTTTCTTTCAGGATGCTGTCCGTGATCTGCAGACGCGCATGCTGGACAAGTGGCCCTCCAGATTTCTCTTCCCCAACAATTATGTGCTCTGCAGAAAGGAAGGACGCAATAACGGCACACAGTTTCATAATTTGGAGGATTTGCTTGCCTGTCCTGTGTGCTCCGAAACTATTTTCATTGAAGGTGACTCCATGGAGTGCGCAAATGGGCACAGATTTACCATTTCAGACGGAATTTACGATTTCAGGAACCCATCGTAATATTCATCTGATGGACTGCTGGTTGGCACTGGGGCACTGGAACATGGAAGTATCATGATAAACTGCTTCGGTTGTGAAGTCACAGCAGCATATTATTCGAATAATGAACATTGCATTAATATACGAATTTAAGAATTTGATTCAGAAAATGCTAGGAAAAGATAAGGAAGCGTATTATAAGATGCTGGATCAGGTCTTTTCCCGGGCTTCGGCACTATATGATGAGAGGATACTGTCCAATTTTGTAAACGTCAGTATCAGAAACATTGAGATGTCCATACTGCTTTCATATTCATTCAGGGGGTGTGTTGCACTTGAAATTGGACAGGGCACCGGGGAGGAATCCTCGCGCTATATCAAGGCAACGGGCAACAGGCTGGATGCTGTTGATGTGTCAGGCGGCATGGTGGACTATTCCCGGATGAAAATGACACGGCTGGGATATGGTGAACTGTATAATGCCATACAATTGCCAGCTTCAGATATTGCCCATCTCAATAAGATCTATGACATTGTTTACAGCTTCAATGGTCTTATAAATACAGAACCTGATTTAACTGATCTGAAGGACGGGATTAACAAAATAACAAAACCAGGCTCAGTCATCATACTGTCCTTCCGCAACAGTTCCTGCCTTGGGGAGAATCTCATCAGGCTGGTCAGCAACAGGCCTGATCTGGGAAGGGATCGCACACTGGCTAGCGTGGATGTCCAGGTTGCCGGAGACAGCGTACCCTCCATATATTACTCCCTGGATGACGCTGCAAAGTTTATTCCAGAGACTTTCAGGATTACTGGAATATATGGACTGGCTGTGCTTTTTCCACCTTATCTTGCCGGGGTTGTGAAATCAGGGATAGCAAAAAGGATCATATCTGCCACGGAAAGGGCCATCTGCTTTCTGCCTTTCTTCAGGACGCATGGAGATGAGATTCTAATTGTTGCAAGAAGATATGCGTGAAATCAAGATTGTCCTGCCTCCACCGGACCTGACTGAGATCAGTGCTAATTTCACCATTGACCGTGGAAGAGTATCGGTGATCCTCACGGAAAGCAGACGCAGAATCCTGAGAAGGGGGATTGAACCCATAATAGACGGGAAAACATACAGAGCAGCTAAATGTGACCTGGGAAAAACTACTGAAGCATTTCTCAGGAAGTACGGAAGAGAACACATGGACAGGTACTTCACAGGCAGGAAAAGAATTGCGTATATGCTGACTCCCGTAACGGAAGAACACACAACTGCCATTTGGGAAAATACCTATGCGGAATCGCATTCATTCCAGTACGCCGAAAGGATTCAGGGAGATAAGGTGCAGATGCACCTGAGGACTGTGGCCTCAGATTGTCTCAGGAAATTCATGGCAGATGGAGTATCCATTCTGGAAGTGGGCTGCTCAAACGGCTATGAAATGAGCCTGGCGAAAAAAGGATTTTCAGGAACAAGCTGCGTATGCGCTGATGTATCGCCGGAAGCCATTGAATTTGCGAAGCAACATTCCCCTGCAGGGACGTATGACAGATTTGTGGAAGTGAGTGGAAACTGGAATGAGTCCATCGGTTCCTTCCATATCATCTACAGCACATTTGGTGCCGCCGATACATCGTCATTTCATGAGATCGCCAGCTTTGTAGGAAACAACCTCAAAAGGAATGGATTGTTCATTGGCACGGCGCTTAACAGGTTTGCAGCCTGGGACCTGGTTCTTTCAGCCATAACAGGGAAGAGAGGCTATGCCAGGAATCGACTGTCGGGAATCATCCCTGCAGGTGATAGCAGGTACCCAGTTACGGTATATGCAAGAAGTGTGAAAGAAATAAGTTCCAACGGTATTCTTCATCCTGTGGCATTCCGAGGCTTATCCATGCTGTTTGCGCCCTATAATTACAGGCGAATAAACAGAATACTGATCAAGATACCATTCATGAGGAAGCTTGACGAGATTCTTTCTGGAATCTTTCCCTTAAGCTTGCTGTGCGAATACATCCTCTTTGTCCTGAGTCCGGCTACAGGATAAATTTTACCAGTTGCTCAGATCCCTGCCTTTAACCCTTAATAAAAATGCCCCCAAAAGAGAGAATATTTCAACAATGGATGCCATGAACAGAATAGCCAGACTTCCGGGGTAATCATTGTTGAAATTTCTGATTGCCGCAATGGTCTCAAGTGGATTAAGAGATGAGATTGAGAATGAGGCGTGCTCCCCAAGCTGCTTTCTGGACTGCATATGCCCGAAGTTAACACGGATTCTCTGCCTCAGAAGTTCCTTCGTTGAGCCTGGCACTGTGTTGTGAACAACCACATCCCTGCAGTACCTTATCTTTCCTCCTGCAACCACAGCCCTGTGGCAGAGATATTCATCATCGTTTACAATATCGCTGCTGGGTATGATGAAGCGATGCCTGACCACCTGGAATTCGCCACCGCAGAAGAACTGGTTTCTGGATTCCTTCATGGCAACATAAGAATCATGAAAATGCCACATGACCTCTCCTAACTTCGATGCTAGGCTGCTCCCATGAAACGGTTCTATTCTGGGAAATGCAAGCTCGTAACTGTCACCAAGGCACTGGATCATCCTACTCACCACAGAATCATCAAACCTTGTATCTGCGGATATGAGGAATATATGGCCATCACGGATGTTTTGAATTGCCCTGTTGTATGAGGAGGACTTCCCCATTTTCCTCTGTTCATAGAGTATCTTAATATTCCTGTGGTCTAAGCTCTCAGCATCAATATCTGTATGGACGCCTCCAATGGCCATGGTGGTTTCATCAAACACATCAGAAAGGGCCTTTTCCATTGCATATTCAACATCCGCGGGCCTTGCATAGCTGAAGAACACCGCATTCCTAAGCGTCATGATGCTGCTCCGCCTCCCTGATGTGCTTATACTTCAATGAATCTAGAAAGAAATGATGCAGTCCCATCTTTGCCTCAAAACATTCCTGCGATTTGCCAGACGCCTTAAGGTGGTGGTTTGTCATTCTGGTTTTCGCCTGCTGATATGTGCCAACAAGCACGTATGCAACAAAGTTCAGTAGCTTCAGGGCCGCTGATGAATCGGTATCCCTGGCAGGAACTTCCTGATTCCCAGCATCATGCTGCCTGGTCAGGGGCGAAAGCTGGAGCAGTTCTCCATAATATTGCGATCCAAGTACGGGTATGACTCTAGTAGCGTCCCTTGCTGTAAGCTGGTCAAGGGATTCACTGAACAGGTCATGCGCAAAACTGCGATCCATGCTCAGGGAAAGGCAAATTTCTTTGAAGCCACGCAGGCGACGAACAATGAGGGCATAGGAAAGCGTCAGCCACAGGCAATCCTGATTTGCTATTATGAAAATATCAATGTCATCTTCACTTCTGGGATCATAAGAAACTGATCCTGAGATACCTGCGAAAGAAACAAGTCTTCTGGGAAGGTTCAATATAAAGGCGCTCCCGGAAGCGACCTTGGCTGTTTTTATGTTCCTGTTCAGTGAGGTCTCTGTGACTTCCATCTTTCACCACTATCTTTTTCATCTCTACTTCCTGTGAAGAGCAAATGCAACGCCAGATGTTACAATATAAAAGGCAAACAGGACATCATAAAGCCCGGGAATGTATGGCAGTGAGCCCTTGAATTTGGAGAAACCAAAAAGGTATGTTGCAAAGGATGAAGCAGAGGTGAATCCTACCATAGAATAGGTGGCAATGTCTGCAATAAGGAAAACTGCAAGCAGCGCTGTCCCAACAGCGGCAATTGTTGAATTCCTGCCTGTTGGCCTGGCGAATATTATCCCGGCCCCGATTATATCCACGATGCCTGTTATGAGGAGACCGTACCAGTGTATGAAGTATGGTTTGACAACTCCAAAATCCGTCTGCAGATTCTTGTCTGTGAACAGTATGGTAATTGTGATTACAAAGTCAATGAGAAGCAATATTCCCACAGCATACACAATTTTATTGACACTTGCTGTCATTATACAATCATTACGTAATTATAATATTAAAATATTACTACACAAAAGTATTGTAGTTATTCTTAATAATATTAACAGAAACCAGTATGAAAAGTGATGAACTATGCCTCCCTTCCACGTCGTCCGAGCCTGGAGCAACCCTCCCCGATACAAGGATCCTTTCCATTGCCATAGTGACGCACAACAGGGAGGTAAAGCTCCGGAAACTGATCAAATCAATACTGGAATCGCAGCAGATTGTTTCCAGGCTGTCAGAGATCGTAATAGTTGATGATTCCCCGCGCAGGACAGAACTCGGTTCTGATTTTCCAGGCGTCATTGATTATGTGTGGGTGCCTGATCGTATATTTATAACCAGGGCGAAGAATATTGCATGGAGAAGGACAACAGCACCACTTATCCTGTTCATAGATGATGATAACATTGTCAACAGCGATTCTGTACTGCACCTTCTGGATATAATGCAGGAATATCCGGGAATTGGTGCAGTGATGCCTTCAGTGGCTTATCTCAACCATCCGTCACGCATATGGGTTTATTCAGCGCCATTTCGTCAGGGCAGATGGTCCATGAACCTTATGGGAAGAAATACAATTGAAAATGTGATTCCGGATAAGGATCTGCTGGATACGGATGCTCTTCCCAATGCTTTCATTATAAGACGGTCGGTCCTGATCTCCATACGGGGATTTGATGAGGAATTCATTTACAACAATTCATGTGATTTATGCCAGAGGATCAAGGAATACGGGTTTGAAGTGTACGCATCCACAATGTCAAGATTCTACCACGATGTCCCTCCTCCTGACCGGAAGGGGTACTGGGCGGATCATGTTGCTGCTGACATTAAAAGAGCATTTCCTGAATCCAGAGACTGGACTCTTCTGATGAGAAAGTTGCATGGGATTAACAGTATTCGATCTCCATTACTTTACCTGCATTTCATAATCTGGGTGCTTCAGGTTGATCTGGGCATGCTGTTGATGAGGCTCTCTTCAAGAGAATTCATCAGGATCAATTTCAGCTTCCTGAAAGGTTTTATTTTCGGAGTAAAAATGAAGGTCTCCAAATTTTACAGAACATAGAATGCAGATTGTGGCATAATACACGAAACAGGGTAACCCATACCATAATTTCCGGTCATCTGTTTTTCCTGCGGCAATACACAGAAGCACATATTCCTGCACTGGAAAGATCGTGCCGTATATTGTGGCTTAGTCGGACTGTCTGAGAGGAAAATACTCAGAAACTCCTAAGGACAGCGGCCGCAAACACAACAGAATTCTGCACTATTTTGCACAGAACAGTTAATATATTGCAACTTAGTCTGATCAGTGATAATGTCATATTCCATCTGCATAACGAACTTCAATGATCGACCTTACTTGGAGAAGTCGCTTCAGAGTATCACCGACTTTGCTGGAAGGATAGATGCAGAGGTTGTTGTGGTGGACAGCAACAGCACTGATGGATCTCAGGAAATTATTGATGATTACCTTCGGAGAGGGCTCATTCAAAGGGTGATAAGTACGCGGTGCTCAAGAGGAAGAGGAAGGGATATTGCATTCCGAAACTCCCATGGTGATATTGTTCTGGCCAGTATTGACACTGACGTGGTTTACAGTGTGCCTGGACTTTTGCAGTTTGTTGCCGAATACATGAGCAAGAGAATGGGAAAGCTCTTCGCAGTATACGGAGCAATGATTGGGACAAGATCGTGTATAGAGAAAATAGGGGGCTGGAAAGACCTTGACAGGCATGAGGACAATGAGATATCCATGCGGGCCATGATGGCGGGCCTTTATGATCAGGACATGTCAATCAATGTGGTCATGGAGCACCTTTCGGAACTACGAAAGCTGACACTAATGGAATCCATGAAACTAACTTATACTGATTACAGGGACTGGTACAGGATCGGGCTGAAGCTCAGGAATACCCCGGCAGATGCCCTGATGAAACCACATGTTCTGCTGTCCTACCTTTCAGCCAGAATTCGCGGTGTTATGCCATCACCCGTTTTTGACAAGTACATTGCAGAGTTGAAGGGGGAAGGCGCTGGGAATGCCGGCCGCAGATGATTCAGGGCAATCACTGAAGAAGGGTTTTGCAGCCCGGAGTTTCAGGCTCATTCCGTTACTGCTGCTTCTTGCAACCATAGGTTACATTGGTGCAAGATTGTTTGAATCAAGGGCAAATCAATTCGGTATCAACATTTCATATGCCGGCGGAATTCCTGTTGCTGTTGGAGGAATCTACTTTTTCACATTTCTGAGCATTGCTGCCTCACTTGCTGTATCGCGCATCAGAAAATTTCCACTTTTCGCCACTTTCACCATAGGGCTGGTGTCGGGCCTGGCATTCTATGAATGCACATATGCTGTCATTTTTGCAGTATTTGCCAGGAATTTGGGTTTGCTTATCCCGGAAGCAAGTCTTCCTGCTTCAGGTTGGGCAGGCTATGGTACCTGGTTCATGCTGGAATTACTTGTGATATGCCTCAGTTATCCGATCTGGAAGATGCTGCGTTTGACCAGGGAAGGGCTGCTTCTCGTAATGTTGTATCTTGTTGCAATGGTTGTCTGGATGCTCATTTACAATTTTCAGTATCCGCCTTTTATCAATTCAGTAGGAGTGTACTCTGTCAATACGATTGCCGAAGTTACCGGAACTCTCATTCTTCCAGTTAGTTACAGGAATCCTGAAGGGAATGGAGCATCGGATAATTTCCAGACAATGTCCGCCTGAAAGGTCGCCGGGAACTGATTTGTGCCATGGTATGTTGTATTTATGTTACACACATAAATTTATGGAAAAATTGTATGTTCACTGGAAAATTTCTTATATGAATGACATTTGATCTTTTTCATTGGAACTTTCAGACATAGATAAAAAATTTGACATGCAGAGTGTCATCTGGATTGGGGCAGACCTCAATCTGTTCTCATTTCCTGAGAGTTATACGGAGCCTGTACCAATTTTTCTGGACTTCAGGAACAGTTTTCACAGGGCCACAATGGTTATTGACAGAAGTGTGTCAATGAAAGACATCCAGATGCTGAAGTTCCAGTATGAAGTGAAGCAATCTGGCTCCTTATACACAATTTCAAGGGATATCCCCGAGAGTGCACTGGTAAGGAGAATACACGATCTGGTAAACACACATGGTGCCTCAATTGTTGCAATTTATCTGGAGAAGAAGCTATTGAAGATAAAGATCAAGTTCCATCACAGTGTTGACAGGGAGATTTCTGATCATCTGCTTTCCATGGCTCTCCAGTATGAGGATTTCCATATTGAGTATCTTGGCCCTTCTGCCGGCATAAAGGAGGATCTTCTTGAGCTGGACAGGATGTTTTCCCTTACGTCACTTTCTTTTTCCATAGATGAAGATACTTCAACCCAGAATACGCTGGCAAGGTTCCCTGCAGGTACTGTGTTTGAACTTCAGAATAAAGCAGGCAATCACATGGCGATCCTCGCATATCCTGATGAGATGACTGATGTGCCTCAGGGTGTTATAGAGATATCCAGAGAAGATTCCATATACGAAACTGAATATTCTCATCCAGCCCTTGATATGATTAGATCAGAAGCATATGCCCAGGGAGTTGTGCGCTATAACTATTTTGGCAAAATGAAAGATGGTAGGCTCAAGGTCAGGATTCTTCTTCTCAAGAGCCACCTTACCGCGTATCTTTCCATACTGGAAAAGATCAGGAGAGAAAAAGACCAGTGGAACATAGTCCTTGATGATGTGAGCAGTGTCACTGATTCAACATTTTCGAATTTTTGATTTTTTCCGCATTAAAGGACATTGAAATTGGCCCCTATATCAGTAAACCGATCAGGAAAACCGCTGATCCTGCGATGTTGATGAACCATGAAGGTCTTGTGCGCAGCAAGGGCTTGAAAATTAAGGTAAGAAACTTCTTCATGAGAAGGTTATGATTGAAAGCTTCTATTCACTTCATCCGAAAGGAAATCCGCATGAGGCCAGATATGCCTCGGCCCTACACGGCCGCATAACAGAATTTCCAGTCTAAGTGCGGAATTTCTATATAAGCAAATTCACATTTCCCTCAGTTGAAATCGCTTTCCGGACACCGTTTGCAGTTAAGCATTCTGATGATAGCTGCAGTCGCATATGCTGTTGTATATTCTGTATTTGCTTACATGCGATATATCAGCTACAATTCCTATGTGTTTGATCTGGGAGTCAGTTCACAGCTTCTATACGGCGTTATGCATGGCGGAAATCTTAACTTTGGAAACCTGGTTGCCAATAAGCTGATCTATGTTCCAATAGGTGTGCTATACGGAATTCACCCGTATCCACCTGCTCTTGAATATGCACAGGCAGCATGGCTGGCTTTTGGTTCAGTGCCGCTTTACTTCATAGCTTTCAGAAGGCTTGAAAACAAAAATTATGCTCTGGCCGTAGCTCTATCATATCTGTTCTTCTACCCACTTGCTGGCGATTACTGGTTTGATTTTCACTTCATGGCATTATTTCCCACATTTCTCCTGCTCTCATTTGCCTTCAGGGAGAGCAACCGGATCAGACTGTCGCTGGCAGCAGCAGTTCTGGCCGCCATGACGGACTTTATGTCACCACTCATAATTGCATTCTACGGAATTTATATAATTCTGGACCACAGGAAACGAAAGGCTATCAGTGACGATAATGAAGGAATCTTCCGGATTGATTCCGGTCTCTATCTAATTTTAATTGGAATCGTGTTTTTCGGGATCATTGTGGCGTACTATGGATACGGATATTTCTTCCTTTACGCCTCTGGTGCCATTACCGTGCCTTCACCATTTTCCACAGGAGCTTCGTTCATGGCCAGGAGCACATATTTCTTCTGGCTGCTTCTCCCTGTGTTATTCCTTTGCCTGCTTTCACCTGAGAGCATGATTATGATTATTCCATACGTTGGCTTTGCCCTGGCAAACCAGTATACCCCATATGTGAGTACCATGTACTACCAGTACCCGGCACTTACTGCACCTGTTATATTCTATTCCCTGGTTCTGGGCATAGAAAGGATCTCAAAATCAGGTTCCGTGAAGTGGAAGAGGTCCATAAAGAAATTCGGAAAAATTTCCTATGCAATTCTGACATTTATTGTAATACTGGCTATCCTTTTTACGCCTCTTGGTAATCTTGCCAGCAATAATTACCTGAATCCGTCGCTATCACATGTACTGACTGGCCAGAGCGCAAGCTACGAGGCCGCCAACCTCCTGCAGTATCATTCCTATGATGCCAACGTATCAAGGATAATTTCTCTTGTCCCCATGGGATCGTCTGTGCTCATACAGAACAATATGCCGCAGCTCACCAGCGGATATAACTGGACCATTCCAGATTATCTCAATGTCAGCAGCCGGCACCTGCCCGAGTACGTGGTGGCTGATCCTTATAACAGGGCTTATTATACAACATACTTCTCCACAAATTATCACCTGAATATGGCATATGACGTAAATTATTTCCTTGAAAGCGGAATGTATGGAATTTTTGCTGAAGCTGACGGAGTAATGCTTCTTAAAGAAGGCTATAACGGTCGGCCGATTCTCTGGATTCCACTTCGTTCCATGCCGGTAGATATTTCTGTTACTTCCGAGCCTTCAGGCATGCAAACATTGAATTATTCCAATATAAATTACAACAGCCTGCTGTTTCTGCCTGAAGGAAATACGCAGGTGACCATTAACATATCTGGTTCCGGTGCCGGTAAGTTTCACCTTGAGTCCATTAACCTCACATGGCGCTTCAGCTATTTTTCAACCGATCACTATGTCAACATTTCTTCAGGGAACTATTCATTACACGATGGTAGCTATATTTTCCAGACAGACATCCCTTACTCACCTGCACCCATCTTCAAGGTTGCCTTGAGGTATGAAAGTTCTTCCACCTATCCTGTATCTATAAAAATGCAGCTGCAACAACTTACCTACAATATTACAGGCAGAAACTAACCATCACTGATTATTTTCCAATTTACCGAAATTTTATACTAAAATATTTTTTATATGATATTCATAACCATTCATAATGACAGAGGAGGAGAAACAGAAGCTCAGTCTTACAGCTACTGCGTACAGGTACGTTTTTGATGGAATAATGAACGGGAGATACAGGGCAGGCCAGTCAATCAGCCCTGATACACTGGCTTCAAATCTCAACATGAGCAAAACACCAATAAGAGAAGCTTTGCTCCAGCTTGAAACCGAGGGTCTGATCGTCAGGAACGGGAGATTCTACAATATAATATATCTCGATGAAAATGAAGTTATAGAACTGTACGAGGTAAGGGCTATACTGGAGGCAGAAGCATCCGCAATGGCAGCAGCAAGAATGACTGATGATATTCGCAAGGAATTGAGGGAAACTCTCAGAATAATAAAGAAGATGAGTTCGACCGAAAACCCAGACCCAATAATGCTGGCTGATCTCAATGGAAAACTTCATTCAATGATTGCAGCGGCAAGCGGCAACAGGTACATTGTTGAATACACCAGCAACATACGGCTAAAGCTGAAAGTGGTCAGAACTACATTGTTCAGCAGCTTCGACAGAAGGGAAGTTGAGCTTAAGGAGCACGAGAAAGTAATAGAAGCAGTCCTTTCCGGAAACCAGGCAACGGCCAGAAGGAGCATGTGGGAACACGAGATGGAAGTCCTTGAATACCTCAAGGCTTCGGTACTGAACAAGATTTATTGATTGCTGTCAGCTTTCTGGTCTTCAACACCCTTCTCTTCCTTCGATTGACCAGGGGCCTCATACTGCACTTTTTCCACAAGAAGCGTCAAGTTATTCACATTTTTAACAATTACCTCGTCGCCCACGTTCAGATCGCCTGCGCCTATGTTCTCTGCTCGCCAGAACTGAGAACTGACCTTTACTTCCGTGTAGTTTGGGGTCTTTGCTGATACTTTTCCTTTCTGGCCCACCATGGATGTTGCTCCCGTCAGGGGTTTTCTGCCGAATGGGTACCGCAATAAAAGTCGAGTGATCCATGCACCAAGGGCAAATCCAATTATAAGAAAGATCACTATGTATAAAATCAGGGTCGATTCGGAATATAACATAAATACTTCACTTCGTCATTTCTTTTTTGAATTTACCTTTTTCCCACAATTAGGGCAGTACTTATCATCTGGAGAGAGTTCATGCCCGCAGTACTCGCACTTGAGCTCCAGGCTCTTCATGGTATCCAGGGCTGGTGCTTCCTGAATGACTTCCTCGTTGCCTGTTTCGCTCTCAATATGTGTGGGAGCCGACTTCTGATCCTTTGGAGGTGTGGTGCCAAAATATGCCATTCCTATGTTCTGCTTTGTTGAACGGGCATTGGCCATCTCAACCTGCTTCCTGTACTCTTCCTCGGATTTTCTCTTCTCTGCTTCTTCCTGATGCTTTCTTGCGTCGCTTATCCATCTCTTGATCTCATCATCCCACTTTGAAGGATCTTTCAACGCAAATTCATACCTCTTATCCTGTCCATCCTTTTCGAATTCTATAGTGAGAAATTTATTTGTGAACAGCTTTAGCTTTGGAACCGCTGAAGATACATTCTTCAACTCAAAAAGGCGTACATCCATGTATATCTTTGGAGGGGCTGCCCTGATGAGACCTCTCTTTCCCTTGATTTCGTATATTATACGTTTATCGGTAAGATAAAGAGTGCCGTCCTGAATTTCGGCTTCTCCTTCCCTTAGGACGCATTCCTCCTTCATGAGTTCGTGTTCATCCACTTCATATATTGGCATTGACATTTTGTATATCGAGGTAGAATTATTAACCTTTTTGAGTCAATGACTTTTAATCTATCAACAGTCTTTCTTCCATAGAGATTATGCATTGATTTTCATAAGTCTCTCATTCTTTGTAGTTTTATGAATACTCCTTGTTGTACAAAATATTTAAGTAACCCGTAGCTCGGGCTGGTTCTCCTCAGTTGCTCTTGGGATTGATTCTCATTTTTGTTATTCTTGCATTATGCTTCTAGATAAGAAATAACCATTACCATATCTTCCATGCACATTGTGAATAATATCCGAGGGTCTAGATATACAGATATTTAAATCAGGGCACAAAGATGGCGGGAGATCCTGGAGTTAGTGGGTAAATTGAAAGGATATCAAGAAGATAATTGGCGGTAAAGCTGGTTGAAGGTTATTTGTTCACCCATGTTACTAACGTTAATCACACTGGCTTATTGTTCCATTGCCATTTTAGCTCCCCCTTGTTAACATCTCATAGAGTTTTGCTCGCGAGATCTAATCCCAGAATCGTTTCCCATGTCACTCAATCGAAGCATATGATTTCAACATTTTAAGAAAAATGGTCATTCTCGGCACACGAATCCTGATTATTTGGGCAATTACAAAGGTAGATAGATGAAATTCATAAATAGCCAGATCTTACGCTAACGAACATCGTATGAAGATAGAAATTGCCATAAATATTATATCTAGTTTCGCGCTGAATTATCCATGGTTGTAAGTCAATCACCCGTTGGTGGTAATCAACTTAGTAAAGGCTCTGTTAGCTTCATAGGTTTGTTGGGATTGACATTGGCCGGCGTTCTGGCCATCATCGGTCCAATTGAAATAGCGGCATTTATCGGTGATACAGGTCCAGCGGCAATTTGGCCTATAATTCTTGGATACGTCCTTTTTGTCTTGGTATCTTTTCCAATATTAGAGTATACGAGAATAGCACCTTTTGCTGGAGGATACTACGGTTTGGCAGAACTGGGTTTTGGAAAGGCCTTCGGAAAATTCACCTCCTTGGCGAACTATTCTTTTTACAATTTTTGGCAAACAGCCAATGCTTTTTTATAGCTTGGCTGGCAGTTGACACTATTTACATCCTATATGGCATCCTATTGCCTATCTGGACATGGTTTCTCATTGCCTTTATTACCATAATTATAACTTATGTGATGACTATCCAGAAGGCTAGGAATCTTAGTAAAATTATTACCTATGCTATTCTAGGTACTCTTGTAATAGTAGTTGGTTTTATTGTATATATTGTCTTAAGAACTCCATACAACTCCACTTTCTATCTGAATCCTGGAAATAGTTTTGGAGGATTTGGGGGTATAGCCCTAGCAACAGCGGTTCTTGGATTTTACCTTTTTACAGGCTATGGAGCCGCACTGTTCTATGCCGAGGAGGGGGTACAATCTAGGAAGAACATGTGGAAGGCAGTTTATATCGGGCTCACTATTTCGGCCTTTATCATAGCACTTGCTGCTTATTCGGAAGTCGCATCTGTTCCAATTTCTGATCTTGCTACAGTTGGAAGTTCGTCAATTCCTCAACTTGCAACTTGGATTTATTTCATACCGGCTAAGGCATTACTAATCCTGAATATGATCATACTGGTGGTTTCTTTAATAGCTTTTGGTGCAGGTGGAGGGTCACAGGCAAGACTTATGTGGGCTATGACTAGAGACAATTTCATTAAAAGCAAGTGGTTGAACACGATTCATGATACTAGGAAAACCCCATCTAACGCTGCGTCTTTTGATGGATTACTTGCTGGTTTAACAGTCTTTCTGGTTGCTGTTTTAATGGTTCATTTTTATGGATACAACGCAAACACTGTTGCAGATTGCTTTTTTGTAGCTGGGACGGCTTCCACAATATTGTGGTATTTTCATCATTTCGTGCCTGAATTTGGACTTTTTACATTTCTTGGAAAGCACAAGGAGATTAAATTCTCCAAAGTGCGCCGTTATACCTCAGGGCTGATAATCCCAATAGCAGGCGGTGCTTTGTTTGTATACACATTCTATCTAGGAATAATCAGCGATCTGGTCGAACCATACTTGGCGTTCGTTATAGTTGCACTTTTGATCATAATTGTTATTATTGGGTATACAATATATAAATATCATAAGGGTGAACTTGGTGAAAGCACAGTAAACTATATGGTAGCCGAAACTGGAAACACAGAATATATTGTAAAGAAACAATAAAATCAGGCATTAAACTGCCTGTTTTTACATTTAATTTTCTAATACAATTAGAGTACTTGCCTACATTCGAACTCCATCTCTACATTAAGGTTGAACACGTAAAGATCTTTGTTTTGAACTGCTGTGTTGAACAAATATATAAATGGAATTTAGCCGGTTCTGCTAATGTTTCCCCTCCTGCAGATCTTTCTCCTCCATCTTTGACAGCTCCACCTCCCACTGGAAAACCTTTGCACTGTTCTCCTTGAGATACTCAACAACAAGGCTGCTCTTCTCCCTCAGTACAAGGATCACACCATTTGCGTATTTGATGTACCCAATCCGGTCAAGGAATCCTGGGACCCTGGAGTGATACTTTCCGTAGTGGGATGAGTTGTTGTAGCCATATAGCTTCCTGTAGAACGCAGAATATGATGCAGGGCTGACACCTTTTCCGGACCTTTCAACAGTGAAAACGATCAGGGAACCTTTCACAGAGCATAGAATGGCAACACCAATATAAATATATGACTGTATGTACATACAGTAACAATGCCAAGATGGGGCAAACATCACAATGATGAGAGGAACTGGAAACAATACAACGAGGAACTTGTCATAAGGGGGAAGATGATCTTTGATCTGGATTTCAGGTATCAGTGGGAATCAGAACTGAAAACAATGAACATGGGAAAGAGGGGATCGCCATACCTCTTTCCTGAATCATTCATGAACCTCATGATGATCTGGCACCAGTATCTTGACTACCGTGGCCTTGAGGGCATTGCAAGATCCCTGGTGGATCCTGGAACAATACCGTATTATGGGGATTATACAACAGTATGGAACAGGATACATGACATGACCTGTTCTGAACATTTCAGGCATGGAATATGCAGAGATCGGCACCAATGGAACAGGAATGAAGACAAACAACGCCGGATCCTACAGGATAACGAAATATGGAGATCCTGATGCAAAGAGGAGGAAGCATCTTGTTGTCATAATCACTGCTGATGTGAAAACGAAAAGGATCACTGGTGATGTGCTCCCTTTATCATCTGGACAGTTATAAGAGAGAATATATAGAGCTAAGTAGATATAAGGGGGAGTCCAGAGGGGGTTTTGCAGACTTCCTGCACCCTCCCCATGGAAAAGGTGATTTACATGCCTGAGAAATTCACAGTTGAGCAGAAGGAGCAGATTGTCATTGAATCATTTACAGCAACAAACATTGCAGAACTGTGCAGAAGGCATGGAGTATCTGTGGCACAGTTCCACAGATGGAAGGAACGCTTCCTTGAAGGGGGAAGGAAAGGTCTGGGTGAATCATCAAAGGGGAATGAATACCAGAAGGAGATCGATGATCTCAAGAGGCTTGTTGGAGATCAGGCCCTTGTTATTGATGCTTTAAAAAAAAATCGACAGGGGAGGAAATAGCCATGGCCATTGAAAGCCTCAGGCCTGCAATGGCCACATCAAGGATATCCAGGGCAATGGATGTCCCAAGATCATCAATCTACTACAGAAGGACAGGGAGATCAGGAATGAGGAAGCCCAGAATCCCGGAGAACATTGAATCTGAGGTAATCCGGTTATCGGCAGAACGGACAACCTACGGTTACAGGAGAATATGGGCACTCATGAGTTATTCAGAGATCATGTGAACATAAAGACTGTCCGGAGGATCATGAGGAGAAACAGCCTTGCACTGCCTTATGCAAGGCATAAGGACCGTACAAGAAGGAAGGATCTCACCAAGCCTGATAACATAAACAGGTTATGGGAGACCGACATCCACTATGTTGGTACTGCAAGGGACGGAATACACTATCTCATGAGCATAAAGGACTG